>JAQTQU010000004.1:34673-46404 GCA_028712095.1 Candidatus Peribacteraceae bacterium | reverse complement strand
ACGAGCAAGATTCCCACTTTCGCGGGTGGACTGGGGATCCTCACTGCTGATCTGATGCAGTCGTGCGCGGACATGGGGGTGAGTGCCGTGTGCGTGACCGGCTGCTGGAAGCACGGGTATCTCAAGAAGACTCTCAACCCCGACGGCTCGCAGCGCTACGAGGAAATCGCATGGGATCAGGCTGCGTACCTCAAGCGCCTGCCCCAGCGTGTCACGGTCGAAATCGAAGGACAGACGGTGACGGTCGGCGCATGGCAGCTTGATCTCAAAGGAGAGAAGGGGACGGTACCCGTGATCTTCCTCGATACGAGCCTGCCCGAGAACCCGCCCGAGGTGCATCGCATCACGCACAGGCTGTACGGTGGGGACCTAAGCCAGCGCATCCGGCAGGAGATCGTGCTGGGCATCGGCGGCATCCGCATGCTGCGCGCCCTCGGCTACGGCGATATCGGCACGTACCACATGAACGAGGGGCATGCGGCGTTTCTGACATTGGAGCTGCTGCGCGAGCGCGGGTGGCGCGATCAGGACGTGCGTCGCTCCTGCGCCTTCACGACCCATACGCCCATCGAAGCCGGCCACGATGTATTCCCCTACGATCTCGCATGGAGGATCGCGGGCAATAATCTTCCGTGGCACATTCGCAAGCTGGCGGGTGACGACGCACTCTCGATGACCAGGCTTGCCATGAACATGAGTCGCTTCACGTGCGGGGTTTCGCGCATCCATGCGGAGGTTTCGCGCAGAATGTTTCTGGGGTTTTCGATCGATGCTATCACCAACGGTGTGCATCACCTCACGTGGTCCAGCGAAGAGATGCAGGCGCTCTTCGATCGCAAGAGCAAGGGCTGGCGGGAGGATCCTTCCGTTCTCGCGGGCACCTGTCGTGACTTTGAGGATGGTGAACTATGGCAGGCCCATCAGGCTGCGAAGATGCGTCTGATTGCCGAGGTGAACAGGCGAACGGGGCTGACGTTCGATCCCGAAGTTCTCACCATCGCCAGCGCGCGCCGGGTGGTTTCATACAAGCAACCGGAGCTGCTGTATGACAATCTCGAGCGTCTGGCGGATGTCTGCCACGGGCGCGTGCAGATCGTCCACTCGGGCAACGCCCACCCGTCCGATGCGTTTTCACAGGGAGTGATTCAGCGCATGGTCGAACGTTCTCACGCCCTGCGGAACAAAGTGAAGATCGCCTACCTTGAGAACTACAATCCTGATCTGGCGAGGCTGCTCGTGCAGGGGGCGGATGTGTGGCTGAACACGCCCATGCGCCTGCACGAAGCCTCCGGCACCTCCGGCATGAAAGCGTGCCTGAACGGCGTGCTCAACTTCTCGACCTTGGACGGCTGGTGGATCGAAGGGTACGAGCGCGATCCCGAAGCCGGCTGGCGCATCGGTCCGCTTGCATTGGCGACGAATGCCGATACGTCGCGTTCCATTGATGCGGAAGATATCTACACGGAATTGCAGTATCAGATTATTCCGGAGTACTACTACGAAGGGCGTGCACGGTGGATCCGCCGCATGAAGCGGGCGATCGGGTTAATCGGATACTTCAACACGCACCGTTGCGTGCAGGAGTATCTGCAGAAGGCGTGGAACGCGTAACCGCGGTTACGCGATCATGAAGTGCACGAGAGCGAGGCTAACGAGGATCACGATGAGGCCGATGGCGACGCGGATGACGAGATTCTTCGCCCGGGTGTACTGCTCGTCTTTGCCGAGATTCACGATCATGAGGAGACCGGCCCAAATGAGCACGATGGTTGCGACGAATGCGCCCAAGCCGAGGACCGCCTGGATAAGTGTGGAGATGAGCGACAGAACGGCGTCCGGCGTGCCCTCGATGACGACGGCGTCGAGAATCAGGAATTTCGCGGCCAGAAGCAGGATGCCCGCGCCGACGCCGAGCAGGGCGCGCTTCAAATGTGCGGTTCCGTCTTCGCCTCCGTAGCTCGTCACCGCGCGGATGCCGCTCACGATGATGAAGATCACGGCGACGATGGCCGCGATGGTTTCGAAGAAATTCAAGAGCCCGCGGATCTCCGTGTCGAGAATCGCGGCGCCGCCGCTTTGGTAGGAAAGGAAGGCTTCGGCAATACGCGGAGCAAGGTTCACGATAATGAGGGCGACCGAGACAGCGATGATGGTTTTTTTTGCCTTCTCGAATTGCCCCTCGTCCTGACTGATGGTCAGCACCAGTCCGGCGCGCACAATCATGACCATGCCGACGAGCAGAACGACACCGGCGAACGATTCCATGATGACCTGAAAAATGCTGCCGAATTCCGCGCCACCGATGCCGGCCGACAGCGCGCCGCCGACATGATTGATGGTATCCTCGAAGAAACCGTGCGCCGCCCATGGAATCGTCCAGATGGCGGCAGCGCCAAGCCAGCGGAGAAGGGAGCGAGGTGTCATGCCGCGAAGATGAAGAAGTTGATCAGTGCTCCGGCGCAGATCACGACGACAAGCGCAACGAGGCTTGCGGTAGCCAGTTTCTTTGCGCGCTCCTTGAAGCTCTCATCCACCGAGATCACCAGCAGGATCCCGCTCACGATCAGTGCGACCACGGCCAGCAGGCCGAAAATCGTGATGATGTAGTTGGCGATTCCCCTGAGCTCGATTTCCCCCGCGGAAGGATTGCTGCCGTACATCATGTTTACGATGGGGAAGGCCAGCAGGACGATGGCCGCCCCGTAGACTCCATGGAGGAATTTTGTGCGGGCCTTGGTCACGCCCCCCTCTTCGGTTGCGGTGATCATCCCGAATCCCTGAATGGTGATGTTGACGAGCAGCGCCGTGGCGATGATTGCCTTGATGAATGTCACGATGGTATCGAGCACGGTGTTGAGTCCGGCAGGCTGCACCACACCGCCTGTCACGAAGCTGGAGGCGATGAATCCCGCGCCGAGCATGAGGATGGTGCCGAACAGCGCATACTCGAAGGCCTGCTTTGTTTCCGTGACGGTGGTGTCATTCTCGGGGGTTATGAGGAGCTTCAATCCGTAATAGAAGATTGCCCCGAACAGCAGTCCCGTGAACGCGACCCGCGCGCCTTCGAGAATTGTTCCGTTGATGTAGGGGGCCAGATCACCGCCCAGGCACGAAATGCCGGGCACGACGCATGTCTGAATGATGCCCGGATCCGGGTTCGAGGCCGCGAGCGCCACTTGCGGGAGCAGGGCGGCAGTGAAGGCGGAGAGGGCAGCGAAGAGTTTTCGCATAAATCTGTCTATTGTACCAGAAAGACCATTCTTTGACTATCGCCCGGTCAGGGCCCAGACAAGAGGCTTGTATCAGCGCAATTGCTTTCTTCCGTTCCCGCCCTATCATGGAATCCTATGACGTTTACCTCCATCCGCAGCCGTCCGGTCGTGCTCGATTCCTCCTCCGAGGCCAAGGTGTACGGCCTCTTCGCCCTCGCCCTCGCCCTTACCGTTGTGGGCGTTGTGCTGGGCCTGATGTACGCACGGATCCTGATCGGTTCGGGTGTGCAGATCTTCTTTCTGATTGGCGAACTGATTCTCATCTTCACCTCGCGGATGTGGATGCGTTCCTCTCCGCTCAATATCATCCTGTTCGCGGCGTTTCCTCTGCTGTCGGGTATCACGGTGACCCCCTACATCCTGTACGTGCTCGCGGGGTACGTGAACGGCGCCACTATCCTGCTGAACGCTTCCGCAGCCACGGTCTTCATGGCCGCGGGTTCCGCGGTCTTCGCGCTCACGACGAAGGCGGATCTTTCCGGCATGGGCAGGGTGCTCTTCATGGGGCTGATCGGTCTCATCGTGATCGCACTCCTGCAGCTGTTCGTTCCGTCCCTCAGAACGGGCGGAGCCGAAGTGCTCATCTCGGGAGTGGGCGTTGTGCTGTTTGCGGCATTCACCGCGTATGACGTGCAGCGTGTTCAGATGATGGGTCGTCTGGGCGCCAATCCTTTTCTGCTGGCCCTGAGCCTCTATCTCGATATTTTCAATCTGTTCCTCTACATTCTGCGGTTCATGCTGGCGCTGTCGGGGAACCGGAGGTAGTTTGTCGCTCGTTGGCTGGTCGCTCGTTACTCGTTTGTGGCTTTCATCGAGCAACGAGCCAGCGAGGAACACGTAACGTTTCCTCGGAGAATTTCTTGCACTATTGTGAGTTTCTCTCTACCCTACGCCGCGTATGTCCAAGCGACCGACACCCAAGAAGCGCAGAGAGAAGAGCCGCGGAAGACGGCAGCATTCCATCTATGTGCAGAAGCGCATCCGCAAGCTTCAAAACAGACAGAATTCCCCGTATGCCGCCCCCGCCGCCCCGAAGAAGAAGGCAGCGAAGGCCCTGAAGGGTATCACACGCATTAAAGCGTGAGGTAAGGAATGTGAGGAAGGTAAGGAAAGGCAGGAAGGTTGGCTATTATTCTTGACCTTCCTTACGTTCCTTACTTTTCTTTCTTTCCTGCCTTCCATTGTGATTCCCTCCACAATCGCTACCATGGTCGTACCTATGGCGAGAAGACGTCACCTCTCCCGGATTGCAGTGATGCAGACGCTCTTCGAGCGGGAGCGTCGTCCGTGTGACGAGATCGAAGCGCTTGCACGGAATGCCGGTGAATTGGGTGAGATGGATCAGCCGTTCGCAGAGAAGCTGTTGCTCGGCATTGCCGAGAAAGAGACTGCTCTGAAAGAGGCTGTTTCGGAGCACGCGCCCGGATGGTCGCTGGAGCGTATGGATCCCATTTCCCGCTGTATCCTTCTGGTCGGAGCCTATGAGCTGCTCTTTCTCAAAGAAGCGCCTCCGGCAGTGATTATGAACGAGGCCATCGAAATCGCAAAGGAGTACGGCACGGCCGAAAGCGGCAAATTCGTGAACGGTGTCCTCAATGCCATTGCGCAGGGGATGACGAACGAAGGACCAAGGACGCAGGACTAAGGACCAAGGACATATTGTATTTTTGTCACTGAAAGCAGTCCCCTTAGTCCTTTTCCCTTAGTTCTCAATCCTCTACACTTCGCTTGTCATGCCCCCGCAGCCATTCAGTCTTCTCGAGAAATCACTCCACCTCCCGTTCGGGAACAAGGATATCCTCGCACAGGCGCTCACGCACCGCAGTGCCACAGGCAAGGCGCATATTCACAAACACAATGAGCGCATGGAGTTTCTCGGCGATGCCGTGCTCGAGCTGGTGGCAACCGAGTACCTGTTTTCCTTCGAGAGCAAGAGCGAAGGGGAGCTCACCAACTGGCGTGCCGCACTCGTCAACGGCAAACAGCTGGCCGCTGTCGCGCGTGAGCTCAGGCTGGGGGAGTTTCTGTTTATGAGCCGCGGTGAAGAGGCGAGCGGAGGCCGGGACAAGGAATCCACGCTTGCCAATGCGCTGGAGGCGCTCATCGGGGGGATATTCCTCGATCAGGGATTCGATACGGCGCGCACATTCTGCTTCGATCACATCCTTACGCGTCTGGGGGAGCTGCTCAAGGCCGGCAAGCATCGCGATTTTAAGAGTGTATTTCAGGAGAAGGCGCAGGAGCTGAAGGCCGTCACACCGCACTACGAGGTCGTTGCCGAGAGCGGTCCGGATCATGACAAGGAATTCACCTCCGCAGTGTTCCTGGGAACCGAAGAAGTGGCCCGCGGCTCGGGAGCGAGCAAGCAGGAGGCGGAACAGGCGGCGGCGGAGGCGGGGCTGAAGGTGAAGAAGTGGAAGTGAGAGGTTGTAGAAGTTGAAGAGGTTAGGAAGGCCTGAAAGGTTTGGCCGTTAGTTTGTCACCTCTCGGGCTTCTCTCACTTCTACAACCTCTATAACCTTCGTCATCCCATCTTGATCTCGATATCCACGCCGGAGGGCAGACTGAGTGATTGCAGGCTCTCCATGGTCTTGAAGGTGGTCTCATTGAGGTCGATCAGGCGCCGATGCGTGCGCATCTCGAACTGGTCGCGCGAGTTCTTGTGCACGAAGGTCGAGCGGTTCACGGTGAATTTGCGGATGAGGGTGGGCAGAGGGATCGGCCCGTGAATCACGGCACCACTGCGTTCGGCGGTATCGATGATCTTGGCCGCCGCCTCATCCAGAACGGTGTGATCGAAAGCGCTTAAGCGGATACGGATCGAAGGGGCGGTCTTGCCTGCCGACCGTAGCCCCGCATCGCGGGGCGAAGGCCGGGTTTCGGCCGCCTTCTTGGGGGCGGGAATGTGCGTGGGTTTCTTCTCCTGTACGGCCACGGACTCTTTCTTGCTCTCCTGATGAAGCTTCGGAGCAGGCTGGGGAGCAGCGGGCTTTTTCGCATCCTTCTTCGCGGAAGCGGATTTCTTGAGCGGAGCCTTCTTCTGAGGTGCCATGGGAGAGGAGGGGAGAAAGAGCGGGATACCCTCTCGTAGCCGGAGTGCAGGCACCCCGGCTATGGAGGATGAAAGACTATTCAACGATCTTGGTCACCACGCCGGAACCGACCGTGCGGCCGCCTTCACGGATGGCGAAACGCGTGCCGTCCGCCAAAGCAATCGGGGCGCCGAGCGTGACGACGAACTTGACGTTATCACCCGGCATGACCATTTCCACATTCGCGGGCAGCTCCACCGAGCCGGTCACATCCGTCGTGCGGAGGTAGAACTGCGGCTTGTAGCCCTTGAAGAAGGGCGTGTGGCGGCCTCCTTCCTCTTTGGTGAGGACGTAGACCTCGGCTTCGAACTTGGTGTGCGGGGTAATGGAACCTGGCTTGGCCAGCACCTGGCCGCGCTCGATATCCTCGCGCTCAATGCCGCGCAGGAGCAGCCCCACGTTGTCGCCGGCCATCCCTTCGTCGAGCAGTTTGTGGAACATCTCCACACCCGTGACGACGGTCTTGCGGGTCGGCTTGATCCCGACGATTTCAACCTCTTCGTTGATCTTCACTTTGCCCTGTTCGATACGGCCCGTCGCCACGGTGCCGCGTCCTTTGATGGAGAAGACATCCTCCACGGACATCAGGAATGGCTTGTCGGTCTGGCGCTCGGGGACGGGAATCCACTCATCGAGCGTGTCGAGCAGCTTCTTCAGGTTCTCGATTTCCCCTTTGTCGCCTTCCAGTGCCTTGAGGGCAGAGCCGCGGATGATCGGCGTCTTGTCGCCCGGAAATTCATACTTCGTGAGAAGCTCGCGCACTTCCGTCTCCACGAGGTCGATGAGCTCGGGATCCGTCACGAGATCGATTTTGTTCAGGTAGACGACGATGTACGGCACGTTCACCTGACGGGCCAGCAGGATGTGCTCGCGGGTCTGGGGCATGGGGCCATCGGCGGCGGAGACCACGAGGATGGCCCCGTCCATCTGGGCGGCGCCGGTGATCATGTTCTTCACGTAGTCGGCGTGCCCCGGACAGTCCACGTGGGCGTAGTGACGCTTGGGGGATTCGTACTCCACGTGCGCGGTGTTGATGGTGATGCCGCGCTCTTTCTCTTCGGGGGCGTTGTCGATGTCGGAATAGCCCTTCTTCTCGCCTTCCGGTGAGAAATTACTGGAGAGCGCTGCGGTAAGAGTGGTCTTACCGTGGTCGACGTGACCGATGGTGCCGACGTTCACGTGCGGCTTTGAGCGGTCAAATTTCTTCTGTTCTGCCATAACAAAGGAGGGAAAATGGGGATATCAGAAGCACTCTAGCTTCTTTTTGCCCAAAAAGTCTAGGGAGATTGGAGAGGGTCGTCAACGGAATTACGGCGTAAATCAGGAAAAGGAGGAGATATTGGATGAGTGTTGCGGGATGATTTTCATCCGTGTGCCCCATCGATTATGCTCCAGCTATGCGGAAAAATGAGCGAATACAGAGCTTCGTTGAAGAAATATGGCACTGGTATGCCGTCCATAAGCGCCCCCTGCCGTGGCGGGATATTCCGGTGACAGATGACACGGAACGTGCCTACCGGATCCTCGTTTCGGAGGTCATGCTCCAGCAGACGCAGGTGGAGCGCGTAGCGGTGCTCTATTGCCGGTTTCTGCAGCGGTTCCCGACCCTCGGATCTCTGGCTGCCGCGTCCAACCGGGATGTGATTCTGGCGTGGCGCGGAATGGGGTACAACGCGAGGGCGTTGAGGTTGAGGGATGCGGCACGGCGTATCGTTGATTCGTTTCTCGTTTCTCGTTTCTCGTTACGTGGTGGTAAACGAAAAACGAACAATGAACAAACGAAAAACGGTTTCCCTCGGAGCATGGAAGAACTCACCGCCATTCCGGGCATCGGGCACTACACCGCAGCCGCCATCCGGAATTTCGCGTTCAACATTCCGACTCCCTGCATCGACACGAACATCCGTCGGATCCTGCACCGTACGTTTGTGGGGCCGGAGAACGCGGATGGAACTTGGGAGAAGGACGACAAATATGTATTGAGAATCGCGGCGGAAGTATTGGATGCGGCTGTGACATCACGCGTTGCTCGTGACTCGTTGGCTCGTTTCTCGATGAGGAGTCAAACGAGCAACCCGCAACCAGCCAACGGGCAACCGCCGCGAGATGCGGCAAACTGGCACGCCGCGCTTATGGATTTCGGTTCCATCGTACAAACGAAAAGGAATCCTCAGTGGGATATCTGTCCGCTCACAGCAAGAGGGCTCATGAAAGCCACAATCATAAATTTTCCGAGGTCCGAAGTCCGCATTCCGAAATCCGAGCCCGGCCGTCACATTGCCGGCCGATTCATTCCCAACCGCATTGTGCGGGGACGCATCGTCGAGGCGCTGCGGGAAGCGCCTTCCGGACTATTGCCGGATGCACTCGGTAAACGGATTGCTGCCGATTGGTCGCCCGCCGCGCACCGGTCATGGCTGGCCGCCATCCTGGCCAAGCTCCGGAAAGAGGCATTGGTAGAAGAACAAGCGGGAGTGTACGTGCTCCGGTCGGAACCATAAATTCACTCGCACGTACAGGAGTCCACGACGCAGAAGCCGTTCGTACAGCTCATGTCCGTGGTGCATTCGCCTCCCGCCTGTGCTCCCTCGCAGCAGACCGGAGCCAATGTGCATCCATTCTCGTCCGGGCCGGGTTGCGGGAAGAGCACGCCTCCTTCACAGGCGGGCGGAGTGGGATCGGGACAAGCAGAGGAAGAAGAACTTGAAGATCCTCCAGAGACGATTGTGCTCACTTTCGCGTAGGCATCGGAAAGGCCGCTGACCGTGTAGAGTTGTCCGGTCAGCAGATCGTAGAGCTTGTACTGGCCGGCGCTCGTGAAGGGGGCGAGGTAGAAGAAGAGAAAACGCCCGGGATCGTTTGCGTACTCAAGGAAGCGCAGTGCGTCCCCTCCGGCGTTCTCGGGCATCACGGGAAGCTGGACGATGCCGTCTTCCTCCCTCCAGAGGTATAGGGAGACGTCGCCGTTCCCCGGTGACCATTGGCCGGAGGAGTCCAAAACCCACTGCGAGAAGAATGCGGCGCTCTGCATGTTGCGCGCGAAGGTAGCCTGCTTTCCGGTGCTGCCCGGCGCGGGAGCGGCGGTGATCACGGTGCGTTCCCCCGTTGCCGTGTCGTAAATCCACAGGGAAGAGAGCTCATCGGCTCCCGTTTGGGCGTAGAAAGTGTATTCCTGCACGCCGACGAAGCGGCCGTCCGCCGAGAGGTGCGGTTGCGCGAAACTCCGGTATGAAGCGAGAGTGGCGGGGATTTCCTGTCGGACCAGCTCTTGCGTATCGAGCAGGTAGAGGAGTTCATTCGCCCAGGAACTCGGCCGACGCGCATAGACGATGAAGCGACCGTTGGCGCTCGCGAGGAGTGAAGAGCGGTCGCCGAACGCGGCGGCATACTGCCGGGCGAAAGCCACTTCCTCCTGCCCCACCGCTTCGGGGCCGCCCGCATCGGACGAGGATGCGCTCGAAGAAGCGCCCGCGCCGTGCAGGGACGAAGAGCTGGAGGAACTTGCCGGAGTCGTGCCGCAGTCCTCCGGACAGTTGCAGAAATTTTCTCCGCCGTTGTCGTTGCCGTTACACACGCCGTCACCGCAGGCGGTGCAGAAGGTCGCGGTTGCCCGTACGCATGATCCGCCGATCACTCGCATATTGGGCAGCTCGCTCAACCCGGGGCAGCAAGGTTTTCCTCCTGCATTCACCCATGTGTCCTCCCAGCAATCGTCAATGGGAGTGGCTGACTGGCAGCCGCAGGCGATCCACCCCGGCTCGGGGGTCGTCTGGCACTGATAGCCGTTGCGCAAACCGGAACTCACGACGCACTGCTGGCCGAGGGCGGTGCAGTACCCGCATCCCTGCGCGGAGCACGGGGAACATCCCCAGGATGGCAGGAGAAGGCGTGAAGAGGAGGACGAGGACGAGGAACTCGTGATGGAATGAGAAGAAGAGCTGGATGAGGATGGAGAGGAAGAAGAAGATGACGAAACGCCTGGCGGCAGGCAAACACCATCCTCGCAGCCGTTGGGGCAAGTGTACTGCTCAAGACGGCCGTAGCCGTCATCACCGCAGTATCCTTCCAGAAGGATGTTCGGATCGATGGCGGGATTCTGGTTATTGTCTTTAAAGCAGATGTCGGTTGCAGACGGGAATACTTCCGTGCCGTATGGCAGATAGTTGGTGATCGTTCCCTGAACGTCATAGACCAGACCTCCGTCGGAATCGGTGCAGACGGCGGTGGACGATGAAGAGGAATGTAAGCTGGAAGAGGCACTGGAAGAAAGTGAGGAGGCCGAAGAGCTTGAAGAAGAACTCGAATCGGGACTTTCAGAGGGCGCGTATATTCCCGCATAGGAGCCTTTTCCGCCGTCGCCCACCGCCACGAACCGACCGTCGCCGAAAGCGATGGAGGCGATAGGAGATTGCCCGAATTTCATATCTGCTATCGTTTTCCACGCGAGACCGTCCATGGAAACGGAGCCTTTTCCGCTGTCGCCCACCGCCACGAACCGACCGTCGCCGAAAGCGATGGAACGGGCCGTTCTTGATTCCATTCCCATGTCGTCGACGGCTGTCCACGTGACGCCGTCCGGAGAAGAAACGCCCTTGCCAGCAGCATTTACCGCGACAAACCTACCGTTGCCGTAGGCGACGGAAGAGATCACGGAGGTGCCGCATTGCATATTCGGCACGGCTGTCCATGTGATGCCGTCCGCGGAATAGGCTCCTTTGCCGCCCCATCCGACCGCCAAGAATTTACCGGCGCCGTATGTAACATCAACAATGGTATCCGTGCCAAATTGCATATTCGGCACGGCTGTCCATGTGATGCCGTCCGCGGAATAGGCTCCTTTGCCGCCCGTGCCGACTGCTACGAATCTGCCATTCCCAAAAACAACCGAGGCGATAGCGACCCCCCCGTTTCCGAAAGTCATATTCCCGATTGCGTTCCACGCGAGACCGTCCATGGAAACGGATCCTTTTCCGCCGTCGCCCACCGCCACGAACCGGCCGTTGCCGTAAGCAATGGAGCGGATCCTGCTCGTTCCCATTCCCATATTGTCGATTGCTGTCCACGTGACGCCGTCCAAAGAGTAGGCACCTTTCATGCTGCCGTAGCTCGCTGCCACGAATGTGCCGTTGCCGTAAGCGATGGAATCGATATTCGTCCCGAATGTGGTTTCCGGGATTTCTGTCCACTCCAGAGAGGCATCGGTCCGTTGGGTGGTCACGGAGATCGTATTGGACGTGATGTCTGCCTGTGATCCGCTCGCGAATATGAGAGTTGCCGTGAGAGAAACGGGGGAGGGACCCGGCCCCAGAACCGTGCAGCGCAGTTTCGGACTCTTGATGCCCGACTGGTCCTGACATGTGAGCTGTG
>JAQTQU010000004.1:0-34663 GCA_028712095.1 Candidatus Peribacteraceae bacterium | reverse complement strand
GTGTTGCATCCCATTGCCATTGGAAGGTGTAATCCGCCACCGTGGGTCCCCGCACTTTTCCCGTAAATTCCACTGTCGTTCCGATGGCGGCCGCGACTTCCTGCGGGACGGTCTCCGTGGAGGAACTGGTCGTGATGATTGCCACAGTGCAGACGGAGGGCGAACCGGAGCAGGACCAGCCATCGTCCACCGTACAGGTTCCGCTGCATCCGTCTCCTTCATATCCATATTGGTTCTGTCCTTTCCAGTTTCCGTCGTCACACGCTTCGCCACTCTCCACGCGGCCGTTGCCGCACCCGATGTATGCGGAGTTGTTCGTCTGATTGGGATCGGCACAGGAAATCAGTGTACCGCCGTTGTAGTACGAATAGATCTTGGCGAGAACGGCTAAATCCTGACCGGTTTTCGATTTCAGGGGCAGAGAACCAGGTTGAAGGACGATGGTTGCCGAACCGGTCGCATCCTTGGCGAGCGTGCCCAGGTTGCAGCGAACGTAGTTACGGTCGTTGCCTGTCTCCGGCCCGAAGCAGTGATCGCTGGAGAGTGAGGGAATGAACCGCGTGCTCGGATCCAGTGTCTCTGTTTCGACGAACGCGAGGCACTCCGCATCCGGGCCGTTATTGGTTACCGTTGGCCGTAAAACCACATACGAACTGTACGTGGAGTGCATGACGGGGGTCGGCAGCGTAATACTTAAATCCACCTGTGGCTTCGCAGTGACCTGGGCGCGTTGGAAGAGGGGCGAGGGGCGGAGAGAAACGATCACGCCCGCCAGGAGCGCAAAGAGGCCGATGGGAAGGAGCAGAGCAGGCCAGTGCAAGCGGAGAGAGAACATCAGAAAGACAAAAGGAAAGAGGAATTACTGACAGGTGCACGAAGAGATGAGGCAGGTTCTGTTGGCGCATAGCAGATCCAGCGAGCACCGGGCGGCGGAATTCCGGGCCCCCTCGCAGCAGACCGGGGCCAGTGCGCAGCCGTTCGCATCGGGGCCCAGCTGCGGAACGAGCACGCCATTCGTGCAGGAGGGCGGGGTGGGGTCGGGGCAGGCGGAACTTGAAGAGGAAGAAGAGGCGGAGGAAATAACCCAAGTCGGTGACGAGTAAGTGGCCACGGTGATATCGCAATTCCTGTAGTAGGGGGGGCTGGTATTCGGGTCATTGGGTGGGACCTTGATGCACGTTCCACCGTCGAAGCTCACTCCGCCGAGGAGGGGGTAGTATGAACCGCTCACAGGGTGCTTCCAGATGACGTGGATAGGAAGCAGGTCAGACCCGTCATTCTGGATGCGGATGTTGAAGAAGCCATGGGCGGATGGATGGACGGATGGATCGATATCGCCACGGACTTCGTAAGTGACTGTCGTGTTTTCGGGGAGATTATACGTATCGTCGTTCTCAAGAGAGATGTAACCGGAGGGCCGCAATTGGTCAGGATGGAAAGTGCCAGCTACTTCCCGGTCCGCGATGCCGTCGCTGTTTGTATCCATCCACAGTGATGCGTCAGAGAGCGGGAGCAAACCCGTGGTTGACTGAAGGGAGAGCCAGCGGAAGCGTGATTCCTGCTTTGCGGTCGCGGTGAAACGGAGCAACGGAACGTCGGACTGACCGGGAGTGACAGAGATGGCCCCGACACCCATGTACCGTTCGGAGATGGAAAGAGCAGGGGAGACAAAGGTGATCCTGCAATTACTGTCACAGCTGTCGTTGCCGATATTGTTGTCGTCATCGCATTCCTCGTTTTCCTCCAGGATTCCGTTACCGCATGATTGAGGCGAGGAAGAAGAGGAACTTGAAGAGGAGGAAGAAGAGGAAGAAGACGAAGACGAAGACGAACCGCTCACGCACCGGACGCACCGCCCGGAGCAGGTGTCGTTGCCGCACGTGTCGTCGGAGTACTGCGGCGTCGTACCCGAGGCGCATTCGACGTCATCGGGGAGCAGGCAGGTTCCGTCGGGACAGGCTGCGAGGCAGGAGAATCCGGAGGGGCACGTGGTCCAGGGCGAAGAAACGCAGGCGCCGGCTGTACCCGTTTTAAGCACCTTGCCGTTGCGGCTTCCGGCGTAGGCGCCGTCCACGGTGCCCGGCACCCAGAGTTCTCCTTGAAAAGAAACGGCATTCTCCGGCGTGAAGTTGTCGAGATCGGAGGGGAAAGCGCCGGAGACCGTGAACCATTGCTGTCCGTCCGTGGTCATCGCCGCGGAGCCCGCGAAGGCGCCGGATTTTCCGAGGAGCCAGATGGCGCCGTCGTGCAGGACGGGGCGGAGGAACGAGGAGCCGGCGGAGGCGGATGGCAGAGTGGCAACCTGGGACCAGGAAGCTCCGTTCGCCGACATGTATACCTTGCGGGGGCTGGAAGCATCGAGGATGAAGAGCTTGCCGCCGATGGTGAAGGCGTCATTCTTCGTGACGTCGAAAGGAAGCTCCGTATCAAGCTGGCTCCAGTTCGATCCGCTGTACACGTAGATTGCCCTGGAGGCGTGGGGGGTGGAAGACTTGCCGAGCAGGGCTCCCAGAAGCGAGCCCAGGAGCGAGCCGCCGAGCGACGAAGTGGTGTAGGAGCCGCCGAGGAAGTAGGTGACGCTCCCCACGCGCAGGACCGCGCCGTCGTAGCGGGGGGCGGGGAGGGTGTAATCGCTGTTGGAACGGAAATCGGTGGAATCCAGCGCGGAAGTCGCGAAAGTCCAGCTCACCACGCTGTCGTCATCCGTCAGGCCTCCCAGGAGCATGGCGATCTCGTTCGACTGCAGGGGGGCGGCGTTGGAGAGGGGGGACGGGAGAGAGGAGATGCTGGACCAGATCAATCCGTCGGCGGAGCGCCGCACGTCCGCGGTGGGGCCCCAGAACCCCGTTCCGCCTACGAGGTACAGGGAGGTGTCGGTGCTGAAGAGGGCGTAGTCGGACAGGGTGCTCAACAGGTATGAATCACCAACGGACTGCCATTGGATGGATGCCGGAGGTTCCGCAATACATTGGCAGTCGGCCGAGCAGATCTGTCCGTCGGCACAGGCGGACGCGGCACCGTCGCATTGCTCGTTTGCGTCGGGCCGGTTATTGCCGCAAGAGGTGGCGCAGTCCGCGGGGCAGTTGCACACATCCTCTATTCCCGCGCACTGCCCGTTGCCGCAGAACGCCGTGCAATAGAAGGAGCCGTCGGTTTTTGGTATGCACGAGCCGTCCTCCGGCACCGTAAAGGTGGGGATGGAGCGGAGGCCCGCGCAGCAGGAATGCCCCCTGGTCGAGAAGCCCATCTGGCTTTCCGCGATGCAGGCGGCGGCAGAGGAGCTGGATGAGGATGCGGGCACGCAGCGCGCGCACGGGCCGTAGCAGGTCTGGTTCCCGCAGCCGCCCACGTACACGGCAGTCATTCCCGTCGGGCAGTCGAGGTGGTTGCCGGTCTGGCATTGGCCGTCCAGACAGGAGGTGAGACAGAAGTAGTCGGCCGCACAGGTTTGCCAGGAGGACGTCGTGCAGACTCCGCCGGAGGAGCTTGCGGACGCGCTGGAGTTCGATGCAGTCGACGAGGGTACGGATGAGGCAGAGGAACTCGAACGCGGACAATCCGAAGTGCAATTGCACTCGTTCTCCCCGATGCCGCACCGTCCGTCCCCGCAGTAGGTGCAAATGCTCGTGAGTGAGGCACTCGGGCACTGTCCGGTTTGCGGATTCGGGACGATATTGGCGCGCGACTGGAGGCCGACGCAGCAGGGTCGCATGTTCGTTTCGGAGATGATGCCTCCTTCGGGGATGCAGGAGGGCGAGGATTGACTGCTCGAAGACTTGCTGGAGCTGTGCGGAGCAGAACTGGAGGAAGAAGATGAAGAACTTGCGTTCCCGACGCGGACGATGCGCACGGCGTCGGTGTCGTAGAATCCTTGCGTGAGGGCGACGGTGAGCCGGTCAGAGAGCACCGAGAACGTTCCCAGGCTTTGCCATTTCGCGCCGCGGAACCACGCGCCGTCGGGGATGCTGCTTCCGTCGACGGTTACGGAACCCAGATTTGTGCTCTGGCCGGCCGTGATGGAGTACGTTCTGTTGTACCCGGAGCTGATGTAGGGCCGGTAAGAAGCGAAGATCTGGTACGAGGAACCCGGAGTGACCGTGAATCTCCAGTAGGTGCGGTACGCGGGGGTCACGAAGTCATCCCCGTAGAGCGGCAGGAGTCCATAGTCGGCCGAAACCCAGGGGAGGGAATAGTCGTCGGCGTCTACCGAAGCGTAATCCTTGCCGCCGCTCAAGGAGAAACCCTCGTCTCCGTCGTCGATGAGCGTAATGCCGAGCGGAGCGGTCCCTTCGTCATCGAAAACCTGGATGATGCGGATGGATGTGGCCTCCGCGCCTTCCCCTGCGGCAGTGGACGGGAGTTCGTGTTGGATCGTGAGGGAAGAACCGGTCGGCTGGACCCGGACGAGGCGGATCCAACCGGTAGTATTCCTGCAGAGGACGGAGCCGTATTCAACGAGGAGGGGGCGGACATTCCGGGAACCGTCGTAGACGCGCCAGTAACTCGTCGGGCAATTTTCCGTCCAGACGTAAACGTCGTAGCTCTCGCCGGCGGTGACGGTCACGGGCCAGCTGGTCTGCGTGATATTGGCGGGGGTCGTGACTGTCGCCTTCGTGCTATCAAGGCTGATGGTCGTGTTCGCCGTGAGTCGGGTATCAGAAGAAACGCAGGCGCAGGCATCGCATGCCCGTCCGTTTCCGCAGGTGAAGTCCGCCTCGCACTGCTCGCTTCCTTCGACGACCCCGTCTCCGCACACGGAGCACCGCGTGCAGCCGATACAGGACCGGTCCGGCGGACAGCTCTGTTGCGGCTGCGTCTCACAGAACTCCCGCGGTTCCACGCTCAGGTCGATGTAGCCGTCGCCGCAGACCGCATCGGCAATGCAGGAGTTGTTCGGGCCCACATGATATCCTGGGAGGCACTCGATATACCGGCAAGCGCAGTTTGTGCGGTTCTCATCGCACTGCAGCGTCGTGCCCAGCCTGCAGCAGCTGCAATTGCGTCTTGCGTCATCGCAAGTACAGAAGGAGCCTTCGTTACAGCCGGCGGCCGGACAGGTGAGAAACGCGCTGCTGCTCTGCCCGAACAGCGAATAGACGTTGTTGGGTGTTCTGGCTGCGGCGGGGGAGGCCGATGAGGCAACGCTGGACGAAGAGCGGGAGGCAAGCAGCGGACAATCCGCCGGACAGTTGCATTTGTTCTCGATGACAGAGCACTGACCGTTGCCGCAGAGAGCGGTGCAGTAGAACGAACCGTTGTTGTTCGCCACGCACAGGTCGCCTGAGCCGAGGATGGTGGTCGGCATTGTCTGCAACCCTGTGCAGCACTGGTCATTGAACGCGCCGATCTGCCCCTCTGCGATGCAGGCGACGGACGACGATGACGAGGAAAGGTTCGAAGGTTTGCTGGAGCTGTATGAGGAGAAAGACGACGTTCCCGCAGTTGCCCCCGCGCTTACCCGCTCGATGCGCGCGGCGTCCGCGATCATCCCGTTGGCCGTCAGCGAGGTCGGGCGGGAGAGGGTGATCGAGACCGTGGGGCCTTTCACCGTGTACGTTCCGAGCAGCAGCCATGCCTTGCCGTCATAGGTGTTACCCGTGGGATCGGCCTTCTGATTCACCGTCCGCTTGCTGAGGATGGAGGCCCCGTCCCTGATGATGTAGGGCGCCTGGTTCGTGAGCAGGCTGTAGGCTTTGAATGTCACGAAAAATTTATACTGACCGGCCGTGACATTCGAAAACGTCCACGTGGCGGCGAGTGTGGCATCACTGGCAGAGGATGGAGATGCAATGTCCCCTCCATATCCCAAGGCATGTTGAAAGCTCTGCCATCCCTTGCCATTCGTCTTAAATCCGGCATCGCCGTCATCGATCACCTGCGACATTCCCGGGGCGAGTTGCCCCTGCAGGGTTTCTCCCTGCAGATTCCAGAGCGTTCCGACGAAAGCGGCACCGACACTGAGAGCAAAAATTCCAAGGAGAACGAAGCGCTTTGAAACCATGGCGGAGAGCGGGAAAAGTATTTAGCAAAGCGTACCATTGATGGATTCCGGCGCATCCGTGATGGCTTGACGGGAAGGTGGTTATTTTTGGTATTGATGTTTGTGGATGTGAGGGCGAATCGGAGGGAGGAGGCCGATGAATCCGGGGAGACCGAAGAAGCCGACGAGAGAATGTTCTCCCCGGTATCCTCGGTTTTTTCGGCATCTTTTGCCTCCTTTTTAGCTTCACTTCGCCGTTTCTTCCACTCTCCGCTCCCGGATCACGTTGACCTTGATGACGCCCGGATACGTCAGATCCTGTTCGATCTTCTGTGCGATATCTTTGGCGAGCAGAGCCTGCCCGAGGTCATCCACTTTCTCCGTATCCACGTACACGCGCACTTCGCGTCCGGCCGAGATGGCGAATGCGCGCTTCACGCCTTCGAATCCCTTGGCCACTTCTTCCAGCTCTTTTAAGCGGCGCACGTACGCCTCGAACGATTCGCGCCGCGCGCCCGGGCGGGCGCCCGAGATGGCATCCGCCGCCGCCACAATGAAGGCCTCGGGAGATTCGATCGGCACATCACCGTGGTGGGAGGCAATGCAGTGCAGCACCTCGGGGCGGACCTTGAACTTGCGGGCGATCTCCATACCGATTTCCACGTGCGTTCCGGCGATCTCGTGATCGAGCGCCTTGCCGATGTCGTGGAGCAGGCAGCCCTCCGTCACCACCTTGGCATCGGCGCCGATCTCTTCGGCCAGCATGCGGCCGATGTTCGCCATCTCGAGCGAGTGCTTGAGCACGTTCTGTCCGTAGCTTGTGCGGAAGCGGAGCCGCCCGATGATCTTGAGCAGGTCCTGGGGATAGTTGGTGATGTTCAGCTCCTCGGCGGCGCGCTTGCCGAATTCCAGCATCATCTTGCCGACCTCCTCCTTCATCTTGGCCACGACCTCCTCGATGCGCGCGGGCTGGATGCGTCCGTCCTTGATGAGCTTCTCCATGGCCAGCTTGGCCACGTAACGCCGTGCCAGATCGTAGCCCGAGATGACGATGGCGCCGGGCGTGTCGTCGATGATGATGTCGACGCCGGTCGCCGCCTCGAAGGCGGTGATGTTGCGTCCCTCCTTGCCGATGATCTTGCCCTTCACGTCATCGGAGGGCAGCTGCACCACGGTGGCCGTGGATTCGGTGGCGACTTCGGAGGCGTACCGCTGCATGGCTTCGGCCAGCAGGTTCTTGGCCTCTTCCTCCGCTTCTTCCTTGAACTGCTCTTTGACCAGCTTGGCCTGCCCCGCATAGAAGGACGAGAACTCGTGCACGAGCTCCTCCTTCAGCTGCTCCTTCGCCTCAACCTGCGTGAGCTTCGACACTTTCTCCAGCGCCTCGCGGTGCGAGGCGCTGGCGGCGGTCAGCTCGTTCCTGAGGGCGGCAACTTCCTGCTCCTGCTTTGCGACGTTCGTGCGCTGGCGTTCCAGCTCCCGCACTTTTTCGTCCAGAGATTTCTCCTTCTCCTCGATGCGCCCCTGTTCCTTCTCCAGCCTCGCCTCCATTTCGGCGGCCTGCGTTTTCGCTTCCGAGAGGATTTCTTTCGCCGCGACGCGCGCCTCGGCTTCGGCCGTCTTGATCTGACTCTGCGCCTGCGCGATACGCAGGCTCAGCCGTTCGACTTCCTGCTCCTTCTTGTTGATGTCCGCCTGCAGTGACGCACTGACGTGTTTGCCTTTGTTGAACAGGAACCAGCCGGCGAGTATGCCGAGGGCAGCCCCTCCGAGAAGGGCAAGGAATACGATGGTGTTTGCCATGGGATCATGGGGAACAGGGAAACAATCCCTGCTCCTGCCTTGAGCGTCTTACCTGCCTCTCCTCTCAAGAAGAAGGAGAGTTGCCGCGAATGAAGAGAAATGCGTCACAGGAATGAGTTCGAAAGGAAGGGAGCAGAGGGGGAAGATGCGTGTAATGGTACGAAAAAGCTCATCAATGAGCTCAAACCTATTCTATCGGATTTCGGCTCCCGGCAGAAGAGAGAAAGTCGGCGCTTTGCGAAGCCACCGTGCAGGCTGGAAGCCAAAAGATTGGATTGACAGAATAATGTTTGTATTGGATGTTCCGTGCTTGGCCTCACCCCCTCTCCATCCCCGCCACGTCGCACGTGTGTGACGTGGCCTGCCGCGATTCCTTCATGGAGAGGGGGTAGGGGGGTGAGGCGGAATCCACGCGTTCTGCTTCCGCATGGAACGTGTTTCATCGCATTCCGAAGCCAAAAAACAGACACCGTCTCAGTTTCGTTGACCCGGGAGTGCTGCTCTGATCCATGCATTGCGCTGCAATGGTGTGCTTTGGAACCGCACGGGTTTCTGCACCGGCTTCTCACATACCTGCTTCCGGCAGGAATGCTGCTTTGCCTCTTGCCCGGTCGGGCGATGCATCGGGCGTTTGCGGATGGCAGCACCGCGATCGGTTCGGCGGTCATCAGCGAAGTGATGTGGATGGGGTCGGATCTTTCCACCGCCGATGAATGGGTGGAGATCGCGTGCGCGGGAATGGGCGACTGCGATCTTGCCGGCTGGACGTTCACGAGTCTCAGGAGCACGGGGGAGGAGGCAGTGGTGGTTTCCTTTGCAACGGGTGCGGTGATCCCGGCCGGAGGCGTGCGCGTTCTCAGTCACTATGCTGCCTCCTCTTCGCGGCTGCTGTCGGAACCGTGGATGGCAACGACCGCCATGAGTCTGCCGAATACCAAGCTCCTGCTGCGTCTGCGCGATGCATCCGGTGCCGTGCGCGACGAAGTGGACGATGGCGTGGGCAATCCCTTTGCGGGAGTCAATGTTTCGGGCGATCCCAAAGCCAGCATGGAGCGCATTGATCTCACACTGCCGGGGAATAATCCGGAAAACTGGCAGACGGCCGATACCTCATCCGGATTCGATGAAGGTGCGCAGATCTTCGGCACGCCGGGTGACATCTCTTTGGACCGCGGCCGCGAAGGGCCGCTCTCCTCTTCGTCTTCGGATTCTTTGATTTCCTCTATTTCCTCTTCCCCTGATTCATCTTCTTCCTCTCAGGCCTCCCTCACTTCTTCAACCTCTCCAACCTCCTTTTCATCCTCCGGCTCCGGCTCTTCCTGTTCGTCCTCTGTTTCTTCTGCCCCCTCTCCATCCTCTCCATCTTCTTCATCTTCCTCTTCTCCATCCTCTCCATCTTCTTCATCTTCTTCATCTTCCTCTTCTCCATCCTCTCCATCTTCTTCATCTTCCTCTTCTCCATCCTCTCCATCCTCTCCATCTTCTTCATCTTCCTCTTCTCCGTCCTCCGTCCTCATCACCGAGGTCCTCAGTAATCCCATCGGCGCCGATACCGAAGAGTGGATCGAGATCGCCAATCTGGGAGCGGATTCCGTGAATATCGCGGGCTGGATCCTCGATGATGGCAATTCCTCCGCCGTGTACACGATTCCTCCGCGCAGCGCTTCCGGTTTTCTGCTGGCGCCGGGCGAGTACGTTTCTTTTCGTAAATCCGTCACTGCTCTGCCGCTCGATAATTCCGGCGAGCGCGTGAGCCTGATGAACGGCTCGCAACTCATCGATGCGTGGGAGTATCCGCAGACGGCGGAGGAGGTGAGCTTCGGGCGGGACAAAGATCCTCCCTATTCACTCCATGCGTTCTGTGTTCCGAGCGAGGGAAAACACAATGTTGCGGAGCCGCTCGCGCCGCGCATCCTCATTCAGGATGCCGGATCGGCCTCGGTCGGCAGCGCATTTGTCGCGGGTGAGGAGCATGTGACACTCAACCTGCAGGCGGCAGTGGGAGCCGGATCTTTGGCTTCTGCCGCGTGCGTGTGGGACTTTGACGATGATGCAGTGAGCGGCAAATGCAATCCACCGTCTCATACGTTCACCGATGCTGGCAGCTATACCGTTCGTCTGACGGTCCGGGATTTTTGCGGCGGGATTTCGGTGAGTACGCTTTCGGTTACCGTTCTTCCAGAAGAGAAAACATCATCGAGCTCTTCGGCCTCATCGGCATCTTCGGTTTCTTCTCTTTCCTCTGTTTCCTCTCCATCTTCTCCATCCTCTCCATCTTCTCCATCCTCTCCATCCTCTCCATCCTCTGCTTCTTCTGTCCGCATCGAGCTTGGGGTTATTGTAAGCGAAGTGCAGATGACCGGTGACGAATGGATCGAATTATTCAACCCGACCGATCATGCAATTTCCCTTGGCGGTTGGATCCTCGATGATCTCAAGGATGGCGGAAGTAAGCCATGGAAGCTCCCATCAGATTCCAGCATCGGGGCAGGGGAGTACCTGATTTTCCCCGGGAGCCTGACGAAACTTCAGCTCAATGATGCGGGCGATGACGCGTGGTTCATTGCTCCCGATGCATCCTGGTCGGATCACGTCACAGTTCCGAAACTCAAAGCCGGAATCTCGTTCAGTTACTGTGACGGGGAATGGCGGGCTTCGAGCACTACGCCCGGTCGCATTAATGCCTGTCAGATCGCAACACAGTCATCAGCCCCGTCTGCCCGCAGTTCGAAAAAGTCCGTCGTCGCGCCCTCGCCTGCATTTTCACGGACACGGTATGTCGTGGCTTCCCAATCCTCTCTTTCTTCTCTTTCCTCTATTTCTTTTTCATCCTCTGGTTCCTTCGTCATGACCTACGCCCTGTCCGAACTGCCGGATACTCTCACGGTGGCAGGTCCTGTCACAGAACAGTCCCCCGTGCCCGAAGTGAGCGCGCTGGGGGCGTTCTCTGGCCTTGGGATCGCGCTTATCTGGTTTGGGCGCAAATGGTGGGGGCTTTGAGGATCACTTGAAATTGAGTACACATTTGTGTACACTATGGATCGTTCTTCCCCTTCAGACCATGGCAAAGACCCGCACGATTGGCGTCCGTTCCCTCCGGGCGAATATGCAGAAGATTCTCAACGAGGCACGCAGGGACAATGTCCACTTCGTCATCATGCGCTTCGGCGAGCCGGTGGCTCATTTAGTCCCCGTAAAACCGCGGAGGAAACGCACGATGGAGGAGTTGGAAGCGGATATCGCGGAGGCGCGGAGGCAGATCGCGAGAGGCGAGTGGTACACGACCGAGGAAGTCCGGCAGATGCTCGGACTCCCAGCATCAAAATATCGTCCTCAGCGCAACAGGACCTCGCGCGGTTACCGCGCATGATTGCCACGCGCATTCTCGACAAGATGGAGTGGTATGCCGCCCATGTCGATCCGCTGCACTTTGCCAAACCGTTGCAGGGCAACCGTCAGGGTTTATTTCGGTTCCGTGTGGGTGATTATCGCGTCCTCGTGGATGTGAAGGGCCGTACGCACGTCATCGAAGTCCTCGCCGTCCGCCACCGCAGGGAGGCCTATCAGCCCTAGGCTATTCTCGTTCTTGGCTTATGCAAAGGCTCTGTGCTCCATTGAACAAAAACCCGATTTTTGGTACAATAGTTGGATTTTATGACACAAAAACTCTTTCCGGATTTTGGGTCTGAAGGCCTGCGCGAAGCGCGGCTGATTTACGACAAGACGCCGGAGCGCAGCGGCGATGCGATGCGGCTGGATACGGAAAAGCGCGGCCCCGGATTCGCTGAAGCCAAGAAGGCGCTCCGTGACGCTGCAACGACGCTGAATGACCAAAGGATCAAAGAGATGCTCGCGGATGAGGAAACGCTCAACATGATCGCGTCGCAGGTGGAATTGCTTGCGGGCAATGATTCCAAGAAGTGGCTCAATGCCATTGCCCTGTCGTTCCTGCAGAAGAGCCATGATGCTTTTACGGGCGAGGGGCAGGCCATCAACGCTGCCAAGGACAAATCCACGGATCTGGCGAAAAAGTGTTCAGAGATCCTGCAGGCGACCATCGACGAACTCCGGAAACTGCAGAAAGCCTACAGCGATGCCGGAGGGGAAGGGGACTTTCCGGGATTCGATACGGAGCTCCGCGGCATCCTCGAGAAGAAGACGAACGTCGATGCGTTCAAGAAGCGGTTCGATCAATTGGTCGATCTGATGAAGGATATTCTCTGGGCCACCGATGATGATCTGAAGGATGCCAGGAAGTGGACGGACAAATTCAAGGCCATTGGCATTCCCGCATTGAGCCTTACGCCGTTCACCACGGCCACCGACGCGACCGCTCGGCGCTCGGCATTGCTCAAGATCGTCCGCGAGACCGGCGGCATCGAGCTTCTGAATCCGGAGGAGCGCAAGAAAGTGGAGGCGGCCATGCGGGCCATCGATACCAAGTTGTCGGAGCTTCAGATGAATCAGCAAAAGCTCATCGCGGATGCGTTCCAGGAGCGCCTGCGCTACTTGGACCGCCTCGGCGGTACCGATCAGGAGGCGCTCATTCATCTGTCGCTTGAGCGCAATGGAAAGTTCCGTCTTGATGCACTCATTCAACGGCTGGAGATTCTGAAGAAGGCCAAGCTGACGGATGATCAGAAAAAGAAAATCGAGGAAGCTCTCGGGCTCAAGACCAGTGTGGAGTTGACGGAGGCTATGCAGGTGGATCGAATTCTGAAGAAGTACAAGATCAAAGACGCCAACGAAGCGAAGAAACTCATCCTCGCCATCCTCAAAGGCGGAAGGGATGCGGTAGAGGCGGACCGTGCGAAATCGGAGGCAGAATTGAAGAAGACAGTCCCATCCCAAACGGTTTCCATCGAGGATTTCTCGCGCGATCTTTTGAGCCTGTGGAATACCGGCAAGGCGGAGGAGTACCTCAGGAGCGAGGGTGTGAAGATCGATAATCCCACAGGCGTTTCGCTCTCGGCGCTGGCGCTGCGCGCGCGGTTGACCGATGATGTAGTGAAGCCACTGTCGGACGCACAGTACGACATTGCAGTGGGGCGCTTGGTTGAAATTGCGAAGATGCCCAAGTTGGGTGACGGGGTCAAGGTCGGGGCAGAGGCAGCGAAGACGATCATCGAAAATTCCGTCAAGGCTGTTGATGCCACCGGCAAACGGTTGCTCGTGAACGAAGCACTGCTGCTGGAGTATTTCACATTCTTCTCTCTGGAGGACAAGGAGGCTGCAGCACGTGTTAAAGCCAAGGATCAATTCAACGGGCTGAAGACCAAAGGTCTTATTGTCGATGGAGGCGATGGCACATTGATTGTTGCAGAGGTTGAGAAACCAGATCCCGCAGATCCCGCGAAGAAGATTAAAGTCAGTGCCAAAGATGATCTGGAGTTGGAACTGAAAAACATGACCGTCTCTGCAAAGGCAAAAACTATTTGTGATGCAATGGGGAGGTCACATGTTGCCGATATCACGTGGAAGGAATCAGTGTCGATGCATGCATCGGAACTGTGGAAACTCACCAAGGCCGGGGCCGGCATCTGGTGGGACTACATCGCGGGGATCCGCAAGAATTTCTGGGATCCGGAACACGATGCCGACCTCCTCAAACTACTGAATCAGCAGGCAGCCCTGAAGGACGGCAAGGCCTCGCTCGAGAAGCTGCTCAAGACATCTTCGGGTGCGCAGCGGTTCCTCGAGACGACCGAAACCGGGTTGCATAGCCGCAGGGAGGCGCAGCTGAAGGCACTCCGCGGTGATCCAGCAGTTTCTCCGTCGGAGCACAATGTGCAGGCGGAGGCACTCCTCATGGCTAATCAGCACGTGATTGGGCAGCTGAATACGATGGGCTGGAGTACCTGTTCCAGAAGGCTGCGTCAGCTGACGCTGTGGACCGCCATGCACAAGGGAACCAAGAAAGATCCCGAGGCTGGTTTGAAAGAGGCCAGACAGCTCTTGCAGGCAGCAGGAAAACTTCGCACGCCCGAAGATCAGGACAAGTTCGTGGATGAGCAGATGGCCAAGATGAAACCTGCCGAGCGGCAGGCGTTCCTGCGCACGATCGATGCGCGTGCCATCGTCGAAACGCAGGCGGGGCGCGACATCCTCTCTCCTTTAAAGCAGCGCGGACTCAACTTGAATCCCCGTGCCCTGGATCTGCTGCGACAGGCCAAAGACCCGGCGAATCCCGCGCTCAACCTTGCCGCCGGTATCGGCCGCTGGACCATGGATCCGCCGGAAAAAGTGCGTGCCTCGCTCGAAATCGCACTGGAGGACTCTCCCGCGAAGGCGGCGTTTCTCGAGGCCTTCGTCACGGGCGAAGAGCAGACGTACGAGTATCAGGGCCGCACCGAGAAGGTTTCGGTGATCGATGCCCGCCTGGCGGTGAACGCTCTGCAGCAGCGCCTGCTCTTTGAAATGCGCGGCAGTCTCAAGGCCAAAGAGCAGATCGAGGACGAAGACGAATTCACGAACCCCGTGGACCGGTGGCTGCGCACCGGCATCGAATCCATGAAGGACCTGTGGAATACGGACATGGTGGGCAAGGCCGAAGTGATCGCCATCGCCTTCGCCGCGTACTGGATGATCAAAGAGATATGGAAGAACAAGAAGGGCAAATTTGTCCTGCTGGGTCTGCCGATTCTGCTGGGTGTGAATGCGATTGTGAAGCAGCGTACGGGCCGCGACCTTTTGGGTGAAAACCTGCGCTGGAAGAATAAGGAGGATCGTACCTCTCCGTTAGAGGCGTTCCGCCGGCGCGGAGCCGCGCTCGACAAGCGCTATGCAGTGCTGATGCAGCCGGCGGGGCAGGCGGCCATCCGTGTCCTGATGAATGAGAAGAATCCCATTGCGGTGCAGGAGCTGCTCGCATGGCGCAATGCCGTGAAGTCTGGAGGCGCTACGGGCAGCAAGAGATTCTCGCTCGGCGTGCCCCGGTCGCTGCGCGTTTCTGATATCGAAGACAATCTTGGTGTCACGGGTTCCAGAGAGAAGGCATGCGAAGTGGCATACCTTGCCTTTGAATCCCTGTGTGCCGACGTGGCGCGCATCAACGGGCTTTCCGGCGGCAACACCGATACCAATGCCGAGCAGGGTGCCGATCTGATTCAGCGCCGCTATGTCATGAACCGTTCGACCTCCCTCAAGCCCGCCACGATGTTCGAGGTGATCATGTCCGAGTGCCAGATGCCGACGAAGGAGATGCTGGAAAACAGGAGCTACCTTGAGGCCGCTGCGGATCTGTTCGGTTACACCTATGATGAAGCCGCAGCGCTCGTCAAGAAGTACGGCGTGCAGGCGTGGGTGATGATGAAGCAGGGGATTCACAAGGTGCCGGAGATTGCGGCTGCTGCGAAAGACTGGGCGTGGGATACGGGAGGTGCGATTCACGATTGGGCCCGGCTGACGTATGCGAAGCTGAAGCCGGAAGTCGTGGAGGATTTTGCAGCGTCATGGAAGTTTGTTGTGGAGACGGGCAAGGCTATTGGCATGACGGTTATCACTAAGGGTCCGGGTGTCGTGGAATTCATTTTCGACGGTACGGTCAACATTACAGGGCGCACGTTGACGGAGCTTAAGGGGATCCATGACTACATGATGACGATTCCGCTTCTGCACGAATATGTTGGGTCGTTCCTGGAGA
Source organism: Candidatus Peribacteraceae bacterium (assembly GCA_028712095.1). Taxonomy (GTDB): domain Bacteria; phylum Patescibacteriota; class Gracilibacteria; order Peribacterales; family Peribacteraceae; genus Peribacter. The sequence goes on along the minus strand of JAQTQU010000004.1, from coordinate 19,238 downwards.
GCGTTTCCCGCGTGTTCGGTTTCCCACTCAAGGAATTGGATCCGGAAATGGGTAAGAAGCAATACGAGGAAGAGGAACAAGCGATGGTCAGCTTCTTCGATGGGGGCAATTATCCCATTCGTGACATACTCGCCCCTAACGCAACGGTGAGTGCCTTCGAACACACGGGCATCAAGCGCACCGATCGTCTAACCTTCACAAAAGGGGTGCCTACGGACCCTCCACGTCCGATCAGTGAAGTAGAGGTTCGGGAGACAATTGCTCCGTTGCAGGCCAAGATCGCGAAGACGCTATGGGGGGATGCGACGAAGTGGGAGGATCTGAAACCCTCTCAAAAACGATACGTCATGGAGATTCTGCAGGCAAATCAATTTCAGGCATTGGCGAAGAGTGATAAGCTCAAGGATGCAATCGGTCAGTATGAGCAGGCAGAGCAGTCAAAGAAGAGTGAAATCGAGGCTGCAACGACGGCCCGCGATCGCACCAAGCAAGACATGGATCGTTTGGCCAAAGATGTGGCTGATTTGAATGTACTCAAAAAGGAAAGTGAACAACTTGAAAAGAAACGGTTAGATTATCAGGAGGAGTACAAAAGACTGGTTGTACTCGCCACTCCGACCACAGATGAACAGAAGCGCAGGGACTCGCTTGCCATACAGCTTCAGCAAATCAAAGACCGACTCGAATCTATCGATCGGCAACTCCAAGGTCTACCTACTGCCGAAGCCGGTGCCCGGGCTGCACAGGATGCTTACCGGGGGGCACAGAACTTACTCGAACAGCGTCAGCGCGAGTATGCCGACCTCGTGAGGAGGGGAGTCGACCCCGTTGCTCTTGATTTCACTACGCTGCTTACCGTGGCTACGGTTGATGCCACGATTCTCAATGTGGGCAATAGTGCCAATCGTCGGTCTGATAGCCTCAAATCAGTAACCATTGCGAATTCGAAGCTTTTCTATATTCCAATGAACTGGCTCATGGGCGATGCAGAGTATCGAGCATTCTCCTCGGCCATTCCCTCCTGGGTTCAGCGGCGTCTCTCCCAGGACCCTGCATATCAGGAGTATGTTACGCAGAACAAAGATCCTGCGGCCCGCGCCGCCTACGAGCGGTACCTTGAGAATGTCGCATTGAATGAAGCTTTCCTGCGCTCGATGCTCACAAGCCACGGAGGAGCAGAGGGTGAAATGCAGCACCCCCTGCATCTCTCTGTGCACGAAGCACGTCTGATGAAGCAATATCTTGAAGAGCGCGAGCGTCTCGTTTCGTTCAAGCAATTCTTGGAGGTCTGGAGCTCTGTCGCAGCCGCCGAGAGAGATCAGAAGTTACCGTAATTGCCATGACAACAATGACTTCACCAGAGGCAGAACCCAAAGAAAAAAAGAAGCCTGCGGAGCAAGAGGCGCCTGCAGGGGAGAAGGAGAAAGAGAAGAAGAAAGATAAGAAAGAAGGTGGTGATGGCGCGTCTACTCCCACTGTGACACCCGAAATGCGCAAGAAGATTATTGATGAATACCTGAAGGAACAGGAAGCTGAAAATAAAGAGGAGAACGGAGAGAACGGAAATGGCGAAGGGCCCGAAGTCAGCGCTACGCTGTGGCGCACCTCGCGCGAGGCGGTCCGAGAACCCCTTGGCAAGGTATTTAAGTACGGGGCCATCGCGGCAGCACCCATTCCGGCTCTGGGGATCTGGGGGCTGGATAAGATTGCGAGGAATACTATTTCAAAGATCCCAGTGGTTGGAAATGTGTACGAGATCCCGCGCAGCATTATCACCTCCACTGCCACGGAGGTTCGCGATCTGCTGGCGGGTACTATCACTCTCCCCGCACTTCCACTGGATGTTGCGGGCAATGTGATTCAAGGGCTCACCGGGAAAGCGAAAACAGAGGAGAAAGGGTTTGTCGGCCGCCTGACTGAATCAATTGCAACAAGGGTCGGAAAAGTTGGGCACTGGTCACTCGACAAGCTGAAATTTGCGGGTGGTAAACTCCTTGATGCGGCGAAATGGACACTCGATTCGATACTGAAAATGGCCGCGGCAATCTTCAGTATTCCTTTCAAAGCAACGCACGCGGCTCTCGACGGCGTTCTCAAAGGAGGATGGTCGGCACTCTCCAATCCCGTTAGTCTCGTTGCTTCTGTCGGGACGGCTGCACTTGTGACATACGGTCTCGCTTGGACGACAGGCACTACAGGAGCATGGTGGTTAATCGTCAATCAGCTTGGAGCGTTTCTCAAGACGATCCCTGGGTTGATCGGACTTGGTTGATTCTCTCTCTGCACTCAACTCTGATCAAGGATTGGAGGCGGGAGAAGAAGGGGATGCTGGGGGCAGAGGAGAGGGGGGGGCCTGGGGGGCAATAGGTGCTGGAGAAGGAACGGGTGCGGCTGCAGGTGCAGTCGCAGCGGCTTTTATTGCATCGTCGAGAGCATCTTTCACTCGTGTGAGATGTCTATCGAGATCCTTGATCACTCGTTGCGCCACTGCCTGACTGATGTTCTCAGGTCTTAATCTGTTGATGCCGAAAGCCGCGCCGATTCCCACTGCGGTTTTCAGACCTTGTGAGGTCAGGATGCCAGAGAGTTTTGCGCCGGTACCAAGAAGAACCAGAATAGTCTGTATTACCAATCGAATTGCTCGTTCTCCATTGTCAACTCTTTCACCCATTGCTTCCACTGCCTCTTTTGTGGCGTTGATTTCATCCCGGAGTTCCCTGAGTTGTTTAACAGAATGGGCAGGAAGGTTGATTGCGGTGTATCGCTTGTTCTTGGACATATCAGGAGAGCCGGGATCAGTAATTTCCCTTGTCAGTTTGAGGTGCTTTTGGTGGATGGCGAGTTCACTCACTATGGCATTAGCAATCCACCCGGCAATTTCGGCAGCAGGTACCGGAGCAACACCCCAGAAACTATTCAGATTCTCCAATCCTTCGCGCACAGTGCCCTGCTCCGGCTTGTGGGCCTCGGGTACCTTGGCTCTTCCTGTACTCGACATCGACCCCTTCTTGGCCATTTCCTGACTGTGCTTGCGGATGGCGTCCCGTTGGGCTGGCGTCAGTGTATTTCTCCATTCATCGAGGGGTATAAAGTCGGGGCGTCCCTCGTCTATGTTCTCAACCTTCGACTCCGTCTCACGCGCACTAAATCCTCTTCCCCCTTTTGGCCAGAGCGAATATCCGACACCACCTAGCGTTGCCGCGGCTGCCGTTCCTCCCCCGATTTGAAGGAACCTTCTCCGGGTCAGTTTCTCACTCTCTGACATTGAGGCCCGTTCCTCTCTGTTCGGTAAGACAGCTCTTCGGATACTTTTCCCAACATTCCTCCCGATGCCCAAAATTCGACGCAGTATTCCTTTCTGCGTAGTTGCTTCCTGCGTAACACTTGCATTTGTAGTTTCCACAAGAATACCACTATCACCATCCGCTGTTTCTGGTTGGAGAGGTTCGGTTCCGGCTGGAGAAGCGGCACTATTGAGTTCCGCAAGAGTGGGATTCTCCTGCTGTGCCTCAGATGTCTCGGGGTTTGTAGACATATCTATAGGTGGAAAGGAAACACATCTATTCTACTATTTATGTGTTTAAGTGTCAATTCTGCGATTTGTCAAATATTGACAGAAAACTCAATAGATTGTACAATAGAGGTAATATGAATCTCAAGAGCCTCAACCCCCTCAACCTCTTCCGGCCGCCCTCACCTGAAGAATCCGGTAAAGCTGGCGTCAAGACAGAGGCGCCGGGGTGGTTCCATTACGTGGGCCAGACCATCGGCGGAATCGGGTACGCAGCCAAGCATGCGGCGCGGGCAGTGCTCACAGCTCCCACAAACTTTGCAAAAGGATCGCTTGCCCTTGGCAGGCGGGCCATCGAGACGCCGCTTCAGATCGTGACGAATCCTGTGTTCCGGCTGATTGACGGCTATCACAAGCGTATCGACAAGCTGCTGGCCTTCGGGGGAGTCTAAGGCGTCCTGACAGGTACACAGAGAAACTATTGGATCGGGTAGAGCGCCGGTTCTTCTTCGTGTACCCTGCGCCCGACGCATGGCCACTCTTGTTCTCGCAGACGGCACCACCTTCGAGGGGGAGTCGTTTGGTTTTGCGGGCGAGAGCGACGGTGAGGTCGTCTTCAACACGGGCATGGCGGGGTACCCCGAGAGCCTCACCGATCCCAGTTACGAGGGGCAGATCCTCGTGTTCACGTATCCGCTCATCGGCAACTACGGCGTGCCGACGGAGGAGAAGAACGCGTACGGATTTGCGAAGAACCTCGAGAGCGAGCGCATTCATGTGCGCGGCGTCGTCATGGCGCAAGGGAGCGAGCACTTTAGTCATCAGGCTGCTGCCAGTTCCCTCCCGCGCTGGCTGGAGCACCACAAGATCCCCGCCATCACGGGGGTGGATACGAGGGCGCTGACGAAGAAGCTGCGGGAGCATGGGGTGATGCTGGGTCGCATCGTTACGGACGATGCGAAATTGAAAGTGGAAAGTGGAAAGTGGAAAGTGGCGGACATTGCGGATCCGAATGCACAAAATCTGGTTGCCGAGGTGAGCTGCAAAGAGCCCGTAACGTACGAACCAAAAGAGAACGCATCCGGCAAATCGGTCATCGTCTTCGACTGCGGTATCAAGAACAACATCCTGAGGAGTTTCCTCAAGAGGGGAGTCACCGTGCACCGCGTTCCGTGGGATTATGACCTCGCATCATCCGAACTGAAGTACGACGGCGTGTTCATCAGTAACGGCCCCGGCGATCCCAAAAAGTGCGATGCGACGATCCGGCAGATTCAGTGGAGCATCGGGAAGAATCTCCCCACGTTCGGCATTTGTCTCGGCAATCAGCTGCTCGCGCTCGCCATCGGCGGCGATACCTTTAAGCTCAAGTACGGGCATCGCGGCGTGAACCAGCCCTGCATTGAGCACGATACGCAAGGCAAGCCTACCAAGAAGTGCATCATCACGAGCCAGAACCACGGCTTTGCGGTGAAGCCGGATCAGCTACCCAAGGGGTGGCACATCTGGTTTACCAACGCCAATGACGGAACAGTGGAGGGGATTCGTCACGAGTCAGGACGATTCCTTTCGGTGCAATTTCATCCCGAGGCCACGCCGGGTCCGGAAGACGCCAATTATCTGTTTGATGAGTTTGTTTCGAAGTTATAGAAGTTGTAGAGGTGAGGGAGGCCTGAGAGGTACACTATTTATATGGCGGAACGACCATATCAGCGCTTAGTGGCATGGAAAGAGGCCCATGCATTGTGTCTTTGGACATACGAGCTGACGAAATCGTTTCCGAACGAGGAGCGTTTCAGGCTTGTTGATCAAATGTGCCGTTCATCCGCGAGCGTACCGACCAACATCGCCGAAGGCAGTGCGAAAGATTCCAAAAAAGAACAGGCGAGGTACTATGAAACAGCTCTCTGCTCACTTGAGGAATTGCACTATCAATTTGTTTTGTCATTCGATCTTCATTACATCAGCGAAAAATTGAAACTGGAAGCGGATGATCGAACTGCTCGCGTCGGATATCTGATCTCTCGTCTGCGTGCTTCCTGTTTCCGTTAGCTTCTTTCGCTTTTCTAGCCTCTCTAACCTCTCTAACCTTTCCTCTCAGACTTCTCTAACCTCTCTAACCTTTCCTCTCAGACTTCTCTCACCTCTCTTACCTCTCAGGCTTCTCTAACCTCTCTAACCTTTCCTCTCAGACTTCTCTCACCTCTCTTACCTCTCAGGCTTCTCTAACCTCTCCAACCTCTCAGGCTTCTCTAACCTCTCCAACCTCTCTTACCTCTCCAACCTCAGCATGCGCTTCGTCGTCCTCAGTTCCTCCCGCGGCACGACCTTCCAGGCCGTCATCGCAGCGCAGAAGCGCGGCGAGCTCATGGCGAAGTGTCTCGGTCTTGTGACAGACAGTCCGGACAAGGCGTGCATCGACAAGGCGAAGGCGGCCGGGCTTCCGTACACGATCGTCGAACGTGTGAAGGGTCAGACCCGCGAGGAGTTCGATTTCCGTGTGCACGAAGCCATCTTGTCTCTGGGCGCGGACAAGCAGACGGTCATTGCGGCTCTGGGCTGGATGTTTATTTTCTCCTCGTGGTTCATTGAAACCTGGAAGAACCGGATCATCAACGTGCACCCCGCGCTCCTGCCGAAGCACGGCGGCAAGGGGATGTACGGCCATCATGTGCACGATGCGGTACTGACCGCAGGCGACAGTGAGAGCGGCGTCAGTATTCATCTGATGGACGAGGGCGTGGATACCGGCCGGGTACTCCTGCAAAAAATGTGCCCCGTCCTGCCCGGTGATACTCCCGAGTCGCTCCAGAAGCGCGTACAGGAGCTGGAGAAAGAGTGGTACCCGAGGGTGCTGCAGATGATTGAGGTGGGGGAAGTGAAGTTGTGAACGAAGATATGAGGGAAGTGAGAGAAGTTGTAGAGGTGAGGAAGGCCTGAGAGGTAGACTATTCAAGAACCTCTCCAACCTTTCCGGCCTCTCTAACCTTTCTCACCTCTCAAACCTCCATGCCCATTCCCACCTACTCCACCCGTTGCACCGGCCACCGTCAGATCGCGCACGATGTCTACGAATTCACGCTCGCGAAGCCGGATGGTTTTTCGTTTCAGGCGGGACAATTCGTCATGTTTCAGGTTCCGCTGATCGACAATTCTTCTGACGTGCAGGGTCGCGCGTTCTCCATTGCATCCGCGCCCAGTGAGTCGCAGCTTCTCTTCGTTGCCAAGATCAAGCAGGGCGGTCGCGCGGGACGATGGATCTCCGAGATGCTGAAAGAAGGGGACGATGTGACGTTCCAGGGGCCGCTGGGCAACTTTACGCTCGCGGGGCAAGGGGAGGAGAAACTGCTCTTTCTCGCGACCTGTTCCGGCATCGCTCCGCTGCGTTCACATCTGGTTGAGACCTTGCATCAGGGTGATGCGCGGCCGATGGATCTGATGTTCTGCGTACGAAAAGAGGAAGATCTGTTCTGGACCAAAGAGCTCGCAGCGATTGCCAAGGGGCATCCGAACGTTCACATACACGTTTCGCTCAGTCAGCCGTCATCTTCATGGAAGGGCCGAACAGGCCATGTGCAGGACGTGGCGGAGCAGGTGATCAACGATCTGCCAGAGCGCAGCGTCTACGTCTGCGGAGGGCCCGAGATGGTGAAAGCGGCGAAAGAAAAAGCCTTGAGTGAGTGGAATATCCCCAAAGAACGGGTCCACAGCGAGGATTACGTCTAGTGGTCAGAACGCTCCCTGAAATAAATCCTCCTCCGGATTGATCCCCCGCACCCATCCGGCAAAATCCGTCATGGGCAGACCGTGTTCGCGGATGATCGCCGCGGGGATGGACTGGTCGGCGTTGCCCATCACCGCATTGGCGGTCGTGGCGAGCTGGTCCGCAACTGCTTCTACGGTCATCGTGAGCGGACGGCCGAAGAGGTCTTTTCTTCCGATCTGTGGTGAGAGGGGATCCATGCCTGCGCAGACCAAGGCGAACGCGGTCACGCCCCATCTCCGCGGCCGGCAGCAACTGTCGCTCACGATCACGGCGAGGTGCTGTCCCGTTCCCTGAGAGAGAACATCCCGTAGTGCACTGGCGGAGGAGAGCGGATCAACCGGCCAGCCGATGCAGAAGCCTTCGGGCACGTTCGACTGATCCAGTCCGGCATTGGGAACGAGCAACGTACCCTCCAGTCCTTCGGGCTTGAGTTCCGTCAGCATGGCGAGTTCGCTTCCGCCCACCACTTTTCCATTCAGACGTTTTGCTTCATTGAGAACGGCCTGCCGGAAAGCCGCAGAGCGGCCACTGCGCTTCGCCCATTCCTCGGCCTCTGGTGTCACTGAAATTTTTGTGAGGTCGATCCGTGCGCCCTCCACCGTGGCAATGGCCTTCGATGAAATCACGAGAACGTCACCCTCCTCGAACGAAGCACTCTGCGCGAAAATGCCGACGAGATCGTCGCCATCGTTGAGAATCGGTGTGTGGAGCGGAAGGATGCGCACGGCAAGCCACCTTACCACAGAAGGATGCTCCCTTCCTGTACGAGCAGAATATCGCGCTCCACGGCATTTTGTTCAAGATCTACGCGCGTGAGTCTGATGTCAGCAGGGATTCCCGATGGATTGTGCAGCAGAATCGTGGAGGGGGGCGTCACGTCAAACGAAACCAGAGCGCCGGCCGGCATGCTCCACCGTGTGAAGCCGAACACCGGCGGATCCGCCGTGACAGCCGTGAGCGGAACGCCGCCCACCTCGCGCCTGATCCACGTGGAGGGGAGGCTCAGATACACCGTTTCGAGTGCATCGTGACGGATGTCCATCACCCCATTCGTACCGTTCGTGGTGAACGAGAGCGAGAGGGTCACGGGTTTCGTGTGCTCCAGACCGATCTCGGCCCGCTCGCCGGGAATGAGTGCGGCCGTGAGTGAGGATGCACCGTCCCGGAGCGCACCCTGTGAGAGCACAACGACGGCGACAATGGCAGCCACCGCCGCCGCGGCGTGCAGCGTGAAACCCTGCCGTTCTGCCGGCTGCACCGCTGTCACAGGCAAAGCCGCCGATAGAGTCGCAGGAGGGGGCGCGGCGCGTTTTTTCCTGTGCGGAACGCTGCGCACACGCACCAAAGATTCCTGCGGCATGTCAGGTTCACTCTTGCGCGAAATCCGTGGTGGTCGTGGCACGGAATGAAAGTGTAGCGCCTATTGGCCGGGGATGAAAATGTTTGGGTTGGAGGAGCATTGCCTCACCCCCTATCCCCCTCTCCATCCCGCCCACGATTCCTTCATGGAGAGGGGGCACACGTTGTCATTCTGAAATGTTATTAAGACAGAAAGAGTACGCCCCCTCTCCCGTTGGCGAATGGGGTTGGCAGGGAGAGGGGGTTGGGGGGTGAGGTCGGTCTCTTCAGCCACTTGATTTCTTTGAGTGAAATGCTCCTTCGTGGTATACTTGCAGTGATGGAATTGGACCCGCACACGCTGCAGCAAATCCTCCTCCGGATCCGCAATCAGATGCGTTGCCCGCAGTGTGGCAAGCAGGTGCCGGTCGATTTCGGCGCGGTGCGCGTGGTGAGCGAGAATGCCATGCTGCTGCAGCTCAAGTGCGATACGTGCAACGCCTACATCGTCCTGCATGCCTCCCTTCAGGGTGTGGAGAAATTGGGCGCGCGTCCCATCGAATCCGATGCCCGGCAGAACGTCTCTTCTTCGCTCAAGTTGAGTGACCATGAGGTCAAAATGCTTCACGAGGCGCTCGATCAGTCCGATGGCTCGTTCGATCTGCTCTTCAAGAAATTCGGCATGGAGCAGAGCAGCACGAGCACAGGTTCGGATATCGCGTAATTGTATGGAAGCACGCCGTGCCCGGTCCGGCGGTTTGCGGGGAACATCACTCGCCCTGCTTTGGAGCCTTTTTCTTTTTGCCGTGCTCCTTTCGGGCTGCGCTCCGGTCGAGCGTCAACAGGCACGGGTACGGGAATGGTGGGCGCAGCTCACTGGTACCGCAAGCGGCGCGATTGCCACCACACGCGAAACCGTGGGGGGAACAGTCGAGGCCGGCCGTGCCGCCGTGGAGCTGGGTGCGCAGGTGATGAGCGGTGCGCAGGCGACAGTGCAGGAGATCCAGGATCGTGCCGCGAAGGTGCAGGAGGGAGTGGAGAAGATTCAGGAGGGGAAGCAACTGATTGAAGAGGGTGTAGGGCGTGGGGAGTAGGGCGGGAAGGGTTCGGGATAGGGTTAGGATTGGATGAAATGGCTTCAGGGAAGGGCTCAAATGGGTTATTGAGCTGTAAGGCAGTTTCTGTTATAATAGTAGGAAAGAACACCTAAACCCACATGAATCAAAAAACCTTCATGCAGGAACTCGCCAAGCTCATCGCCATTCCGGCGGTGCAGGCCGCACGGGCGCGGATCGTGGGCGAGGGGCTTTCGGATGCCGACCGCGCACAATTCATGAAAAAGCTCACCGAGGCGCATGCGGCGCTTTCGCAGGCGCATGTCCGGCAGCTCAAGGCGCTCGACGGGTTTGATAGCGCGGTCCGGAACATGAGCAGGCGTCTCAAGAAGGAAGTCCGCGAGGAGGCGGAACAGGCCGAACGTTCCAGGAACTTAGGCTCCGCAGAGGAGCAGATCGTCAATCTTTCCTGATTCTCTCATGGCTGATGGATTCGATCATCGGCCTTCCAATCCGAATTGGGGTTTCGAAGAGATGTACAGGCGGGGTATGAAAAAATATCAGGGCGAAACGAATGAGTTGCTGCGCCTGACGCGGGAGGAGCAGGAGCGTGTCGGCCAGCGTTTTGAGCGGTCGCGGAAGCTCGCGAGTGAGCTCCTCGAGGCCGTGAATGCGCGCATCCACGATCTTGAGACGCGCGGCGCGGAGAAGAGCGGAATCAACTATGAGGAAGTCATGGGTTATCTGAAGAATGCAGGCGGGGATTTGCAGAACGCTTTGAACACGTTGGAGCGGGAGAGAAAACAAGCGGTGGAGAGAGGCATTGCCCGCTACGGCGCGCTGCCCAAGTTCGAGACCTTCGAGCGGCAGGCGCAGGTGATCCGACAGACGGCGGCGGAAGAGGAACAGATTGTGGAGAATCTGGACAACCTCGTGATGTGGTACACGCAGCAGACAGGCAAAATCGAGGAATCATTCCAGCGCCTGGCGACGGACAGCGCGCAGAGGACCGACAAGGGGGTGCAAATCTACCGCACGTTCCGTGAGCAGGTGTACAAAGACACGGAGGTCAGGAAAGCGCAGCGGGAGATCACGGAGGCGGAGCGCGAAGTGCAGGATCAGCAGCGCGGTCTTTCGGGGAAGAACCTGCGCAAGCTCAAGAGCGAAATGGATGCTGCCATTCAGGATGAAGCCGACGCGAATCTGGAAGTCACTGTTGCCGCGGAATTGTCCCAGCAGGCGACGAAGGCGCTCACGGATGCCAAGAAACAGATCGAAGATGCCCAGAAGTTGCGGACGGAAGCTGCGGATCTGGAGCGGAAGGCCGGAGAGGTTGAAGGTCAACGCAAGCTCAAGCAGGATCAGCTGAACGAGAAGAAAGACAAGAAGGCGCAGGAGGAGAATGCCGTTGACCTGCAGTGGGATGAGACAGACAAGAAGCTCAAAGCGGATCTGGTTCAGGAGACAGCTCGCATCAATGCAGGAGCGGGCGATGCCGCCGTGAAGGCACCGCAAATTGAAGCCGCGCGGGCCAAAGCGGCCCGGATGGCAGCGGAGAATAATGCCGATGCTCAGGCGAAGAAGAAGAAAATCACAGACGACATTGCCGCACTGGGAGCGGAAATTGCGGCGGAGAAGAAGCCGGAAGATCTGCGCGGAGCGGCGAATGTCAAAAAGCAGGAGGCACTCGACAAAGAGAAGGCCGCCGGAGACGTCACAGTCCGTGAGGGGAATGAGCAGGCCCGGAAAGAAAGCCTCACGGAGACACAGAATGCCCTGGCAAAGCTGAAGACGATCCGCGAGCAGAAAGAGAAGGCATACCGGGACACACGCAAACCTCTGACGGATGCGGAAGCGGATCTGGAGAAGGCCCGCACTCACCTGGCGGAGGCCAAGAGATTTGTGCGTCCGACGGTGGAGGATGAACGGCGCTCCTACGAAGAAGTGGCGGAGGATACGCTCACGCAGATTCGTCAGGAGGGGAGTCTGCTCTACCGCAACTTTGATCCCGACCGCGAGGTTCGGTGGAAACTGAAGGGGAGAGACGGAAAGGAACTGCAGATGACGCAGGCCGCCAAGGTGCGCGTCCGCGAACTCTGTAAGGCGCAGACGAATATCCTGGATGATATGATCGATCGTGATGCCGCGCCCACGGTGGATCGTGTTGATCGGGTGCTCGGCGCGATCCATCGCGAGCAAACGTACCTCCGGGGCTTTGCCGACGAGGAGGGTGTGGGGGAACGGATCGGCGAGCTCCTCGCCCTTGACCGCAAGTGGAAGGGGAAGAAGGCAGAGTGCCTCAGGCGACAGGCGATAGAGCAAGCGCCGATCCTCCGTGCGGCGACGGACGGCGCGTGGGCGAAAGTCTATGAAACCGGAGGTCGGCGGCGGAGCACGGCGACGGTCGGGGAGATCGAAGCGGCGCTCGACGCGGTCCGTGCAGAGGGGAGTTCCCTCTTCCGCGCCGGTCCGTCTGCGTTGCCGCCGGAACTCAAAAACCGCTTTGATGAGCTTAAAAGGGCTCAGTCCCGCCTGGAGCAGGATGAGCGGGAATTGCGCGACGCTCTGTTGAAAAAGGAACTGAATGCAAAGCTCCCCGCGCTTCAGGCCGCCACCAACGGCCTCCGATCTCGAGCGGATGCGTCAGGCGCGACACCCGAGCATATCGCGCGCGCTCTCGGTGCGGTTCGGAAGGAGGGATCACTGCTCCATGATGCAAAGAAATCCGGTCTTCTGACGCCGGAGCAGGAGCAACGCATCACAGAGCTCCTGCGTTGGCAGACGGACCTTCTTGCGATGCAGCGGGAGAACGATCGAGCGCGTGTTGCAGCGCAAGAGACGAATGGAGAGGACGCGAAGCGGGTGGCCCAGCGGGAAGAAGTGGTGAGCCAGGCGGAAAAATTTGAAGAGGCCATAAATGCTTTGCGTGCACTTCATCGGTTGATCGCCCATGGAGGCAGTCAGAAATCCCTTCCCTCGCTGCGGGAGGGACTCGCGGCATTACAGGAGCGCGAGCGGCGCGGTGAGTTGTACATCAAAGATCCTGGAGCAGAGTACAAAAAATTCCCGAGCTACAAGATGCTTCGGGAGATCGAGGAGGTCGTGAAGAAGCTGGAAAGCAAGAAGTAACCATGGTGGCGGAGGAAACCCGCCGCCTTTGCCCCCCGAGTCTCGGGGTCCGGCATCACGATGAGAGGGTGATTTGAGAGATGCTTTGATGGTAAGAAATGCCGATTTACCGTGTTGTCGGTTATTGCATGGAATATGGCATTGATACTATTAATGTGCTATAATTGCAATTAACAGTGGATACACACACGTTCCAGAAGACCGTTCGCACACTGGAATCCCTTCCGGAGTCCGCCCGCGCGCGTGCGCTCAACATCGGCGAGCGGCTCAATGATGATGAGCGGGGGGAATTGGCGGATCGGCTCACGCACTTCAATGAGCGGATCAGGGAGAAGGAAGCGGAGGCGGAGAAAGCCCTCGTCGCAGCCGAACAGAATCTCACGCAGGCGGAGCAGGCATTCCGCAAGGTCCGGCGGGCCGAGAGCGAGATGCGCGGGCAGGAGCGGGATATCGAGCGCGTGGAGAAGAAGCTCAATACGGACAATCCTCCCCGCAACCCATGATCCGGCTCCATCACTCCTCCATCGGCGAGTCGCGCCTCACGCGCAAGAATGAGCCGAATAAACCTTCGGCCTACAGAGAGGGTTTCCCACGGGGCGAGGTTCCCGGATCGCCCGAGGCTCAATCCCCGAAGCGCGTCGAGAAGCCCGCCGGTATCCTCCTTTATGAATTGTTTAAACGGGAGAGGAGCGCGAAGCGGCGCAAGGAGAAAATTGAGCGGCAGATCGCACGGCACATCCGGGATCTCGATCAGGAGATCGATAAGAAACCAGCGCTCGAGCGGTTGCCTCTCTTCGACAAGAAAACAACAAAGATCCATGAACTCAATAACTTCCGCGGCCTCTACGAACGCATCATCGATCAATACAAATTGAACCTGAATGAAGCCGAGAGAACCCCCGGGGCGGCCCGCGACCCCCTTGAGAAGTGTGCCGGCTTCATCAGTCAGATGGAGGCGGAGCTGGCCGACTGGGAGACGAAAGTGGGACTGGAGGCGGAGAAACCGCCGGCTTCGGAGTGGGTCCCGCCACAGGGGGAAAGGGAGCGCATGCCTTCCTCCCATGTCTTCGATATCCCCTTCGGTCATCCCGATGCACGGGGGCAGCGCGGCAGGAACGAGCGCATCATCATCTCCTTCTCCGCGACGGGATGGGAGGGGAACAACCTCACGGCGCTCCGGAATGTTCCCGGCAATGAAGGCGCGGAGAACCTCGTCCTGCCGCAGTCGATCATGCTCAACAACCTGCCGATGGAGAGCAACCCCTTCACGCAGGTCGGAACGGCGGGGAGCCGGCTGAACGCGATCGAGCAGGAACGAAAGCAGGAAGATACCCATCGCCGCGCGCTGGAGCAGGCGGGGGTCAACGTCGCACGCACCTTGGACGGCACGCGCATCGAAGTCACGTACGTGCCGGAAGGCGCGTGGGTGCAGGTGGAGGGATACCCCAAAATTTTCGGTACGAAACCCTCCTCCCGCGCCAAAGTTCCCGCGGCGCCAGTCCCCTCGCAACCTGCACCGGCGGCTCGCGAGCGCCCTGCGCCCCGGCTGCCCCGCAGTTCCGGCGAGCGCGCGAACGAGCGTCCGCGACTGCGCGGGCTCCTCGGCCGGATCGCCGCAATCGCGGGTCAGGACCCCGCAGCGCGGCAGGCCTGCGAGTATCTGCGCGGCCAGATGGATGCGGGGACATTCCGGTGGGCGAGCCGCGAGCACCGCGACGCTGATCGGATCATCAGGGGACTCTTGTCGGGTCGATTCTCTCCCCGGGCGGTGAACGGCGTCGCCCCGCGCAACATCGGGTCGCTGCGTCACTTCATCGACATGGTGCTGGCTTCCGGAGAGTCTCGGGAGGAAGTGGTCTCGGCGCAGCCCGCGCAGCGAGGATCGTCCCGAACGCGGCCTGCACCTTCGCCCGGGTCCGGGAGCCTCTCCGGGAGTGCGGCTGACAAACCCGCGGCTACTCCTCCCGTCGCATCTGGATTGCTTGGCGGCTTGGGGCGTTTGGCGGAGCGTTGGATGGGGAAAGCATGGGAGTTTTGGAATAAGGATGCACTGCGGAAGACGATCGCAAGATTCAGCGCACCGTCGTCGGCGGCCCCGGCGACTCCCAAAGCGCCTCAATCCGCTCCGGCCAAGCCGGAGGCGAAACCTATCGTCCCCGCACCGGCGGCAGAGGAGTCTGCGGAAAAAAAGTCCGTGGGATCGGCTGACTCCGTGCCATCTACGGAAGCGCCCGCTCCGGAACCCGAAAAACTCGAAAAGACGATAGAGCGTCGCTTAGAGAAGATCAAAGGCGAGATCCGCGAGCTGACCGATGACGAGAGAGGAAAAATCGCGGAGCGCGGACTGCAATTTTCGTGGCAACGGCAGGGCATCGACGCCTGGAACGGCGCGGATGCGTTCCGTGGCGAACGGAAGGGGAAGGTGGCGAACGCGATCGATGCGGTGACGCAGTCATGGTCGCGCTGGCGCGATGTTCCGGGAGGCGAAGGCGACAAGCGCGCGCGGGCGGTTCTCGCCCTCATCGACGCCGCGACGGATGAAAATCTTGCGCGCTCAATCGGCGTCGTCTTCTTCGAAGTGAATGAACCCGCATTCGTATGGCCGCCGGATTTGGATCTGTTTCCGGCACCGGCAGAGACGTCCTCATCCCCGACCGGACAACCGCTGGACGAAATTTTGCGGGATGCCGAACAGATCAATAGTCGGAGCAAAAAGGAAAAAGGCCGATAGGGTTGTCGCCCGTTTTTTCCAGGAATTTTGGAGTAGAGAAATCCTCGTCCATGCGCTTGCCTCCCTTTGGGTTCTTTCGGCCTTGCACCGCCCTTGAGGATACGATATACTTACTTACGTACTTTCTTACTTTCTGTATGACGACCAGGATCGTGAAGAGCACCACGCGCGGCCAGATCACGCTCCCCGGACAGTGGAGAGCGAATTTTCCGACGGATCACTACCTCATGGAGATGCACGGGGACCGTCTGGTTATCATTCCCTTCCGCCTCGATTCCGTCACGGAGGATGAGATTCTCTTCGACGCGGACCGCGACAACGACGGGGAGGGCGTGAGTCCGGAACAGATCATCAGGACCCTCAAGAAGATCCGGCATGGATAGGATCGAAAAAATCATCCGGGCCCTCTCCACGACTGAGCGGGAGGCCATGCTCCTCCTCATGGAACAGCTTCGGCGCGACTATCGAAAGGTGCCCGGTCTCAAGGCCCTGCGCGGCATGAAGGGGTGGTTCCGCGTGCGCGTGGGAGATTACCGCATCATCTTCACCGTGGATCCGACATCGGGGAAAGCGGAAATCCGGCGCGTGACGAGGAGGAATGAGGAAACATACAAACGGCTAGGGTAGCGATAGCTCTGTGCAGAACGGCTTACGCCCCCTCTCCGGCCTGCCCGTCCGCAGCCTTGGCGAAGGCGGGTTGGCGTAGGTCGGTACGGAGAGGGGGAAGGGGGGTGAGGCAAAAAAGAAAAATGCCATTCACTTGCTTCAGCAATTTTCCTCAGTAGAATAGGTCCAATTCACCGGAGTCCTTCTCCTCTTTCAGACGAAGAGCGCAAGAAGGGCTGCGGTCTTTTGTACGCGAAAACCTTTCCAGCCTTCCTCACTTCAACAACTTCTAAAACTCCTCCCATCTCCGTTTCCCTCCCACCCGTATGCCCGCCCCCAGAATCTCCGCCGCCACCGATTCCTTCGATGCCGTCGCGCTCTCTGTCGCCAGCCCCGAAGACATTCTCGCGTGGTCGCGCGGCGAAGTGACCAAGCCCGAGACGGTCAACTACCGCACGCAGCGCGCCGAACCGGACGGCCTCTTCTGCGAGCGCATCTTCGGACCCACCAAGAACTTTCAGTGTTTCTGCGGCAAGTACAAAGGCGTGCGCTACTCGGGTGTGATCTGCGAGAAGTGCGGCGTGGAAGTGACGCGCTCAATCGTCCGCCGCGAGCGGATGGGGCACATCAATCTGGCCGTGCCGGTCACGCACATCTGGTTCCTCCGCTCCTCCCCGTCGCGCATCGGACTCCTCCTCGATCTGCCCATCAAGACGCTGGAGCAGATCGTCTACTTCGCGGCGTACATCGTGATTTCCGTGGAGGAGGAGCAGAAGAAGGAAACCGAGAAAGAGCTGGATGCCTCGATGGAGCAGCGCAAGAAGCAGGTGAAAGGGGAGTACGATCAGGCCAAGAAAGGACTGAACGAATCCAAGGCTCTACGTGCGCAGCTGGATGCGCTGGACAAGGAGTACGCCGACAAGCTCGAGACGCTCAAGGCCAATCATCGCGAGGCGCTGGATGATCTCAAAAACCTGCACGTCGGCGCCGTGCTCTCGGAGCTCAAATTCCGCGAGGTGAACATGAAGTTCGGCCACGTATTCCGCGCCGGTACCGGAGCCGAGTCGCTGAAAGAGATCGTTTCGAACATCCAACTCGATACGCTCTACGATGAGCTTTCCAAGGAGCGCACGCAGGCCAGCGGACAGAGACTCAAGAAACTCATGAAGCGCATGAAGCTCGTCATGAGTCTCAAGAAAGCCAACATCAAGCCCGAGTGGATGATTCTCATGCGCTTACAGGTCATTCCGCCGGATTTGAGGCCGATGGTGCAGCTGGACGGTGGACGCTTCGCCGCGTCGGATTTAAACGACCTCTACCGTCGCGTCATCAACCGCAATAACCGCTTAAAGAAACTCATGAGCATCGGCGCGCCCGAAGTGATCTGCCGCAACGAAAAACGCATGCTGCAGGAGGCCGTCGATACTCTCCTCAACAACTCCGCGCGGGCCGGCAAGACGCTCTTCACGGCCGGTGACCGCCGCAAGTTGCGTTCGCTCTCCGACATGCTCAAGGGCAAGCAGGGCCGCTTCCGCCAGAACCTGCTCGGCAAGCGCGTCGACTACTCCGGCCGCTCCGTGATCGTGGTGGGACCCGAGCTCAAGCTGCACCAGTGCGGACTGCCGAAAGAGATGGCGATGAAGCTCTTCAAGCCGTTCGTGATCGGGCGTCTCATCCGCGACGAGCTGGCGCACAACGTCAAGGGCGCCGAGAGGCTGGTGCAGGACGGCGGCAAAGAGGTGTGGGACATTCTCGAAGAGGTGATTCAGGGCAAGTACGTCCTCCTCAACCGCGCGCCAACACTCCACCGTCTCGGTATTCAGGCTTTCCGGCCCAAGCTCGTGGAAGGGCTTGCGATCCGTCTGCATCCGCTCGTGTGCGCCGCGTTCAACGCGGACTTTGACGGCGACCAGATGGCCGTGCACGTGCCGCTGTCGGAGAAAGCGCAGTACGAGGCGGCCACGCTGATGGCTGCGCATCAGAACCTGCTCAAGCCCTCCGCCGGAGAGCCCATCATCAATCCCGCGCAGGACATGGTGCTCGGCTGCTACTACCTGACGCAGGTGCACGCCGGCAAGAAGGGAGAGGGGATGATCTTCTCGTCTCCCGCAGAGGCCTACCTTGCGCATGCGCAGGGAGTGGTGGATCTGCAGGCGAAGATCAAAGTGCGTACGGCACTCAGCGGCGAGGAACCGAAAATTATCGAAACATCGGTCGGACGCATCCGCTTTCAGGAGATCGTCCCGACCGCGCTCGGGCTCATCAACAAGACGATGCGCAAGAAAGATCTCTCGGCCCTGCTCGCGCAGGCGCTGGATTCCGTCGGGCGCGAAGAGACGGTGCAGCTGGCGGACCGTATCAAGGATATCGGCTTCGAATACGCCACGCTCTCGGGGATTTCCATCGGCGCTCAGGACATGCGCATTCCCTCCGAGCGTGACGAACTGCTGCTCGAGGCCAACAAGCGCGTGCGCATGATCAATGAGTACTACTGGAAAGGACTGATGACCGAAGATGAACGCTACACCCATGCCATCACGGTGTGGTCGAAGGTGAAGAACGAGATTTCAGCAAGAATGACCGAAGGGTTTTTGGCGATCGAGGAGAACGACATCACCTACGTCATCGACTCCGGCGCACGCGGAAACTGGGGACAGGTGGCGCAGCTGGCCGGTATGAAGGGCTTGGTGGCGAATCCGTCCGGCCGCACGATCGAGCTGCCGATCCAAAGCAACCTCAAAGACGGCTTCTCGGTGCTCGAGTACTTCATTGCCACACACGGAGGCCGCAAAGGAAAATCCGACACCGCGCTCAAGACGGCTGAGGCCGGCTACCTCACGCGCCGCCTGGTGGATGCCGTGCAGGATATTCTCATCATCGATGAGGACTGCGGCACCACCGCATCCCACACCATTTCGCGCAAGGAATCCGAAGAGGTGGGCGAGAAGTTCGAGAGCCGCCTCTTTGGTCGTACGGTGGAAGCGGATCTGGTCGTGAACGGCGAGACGCTGGCGCGACGCAACGATGAGATCGATGCCGTGCTGCTCCAGAAGATCCAGAAGCACAAAGTGCAGGAGGTGGCGGTGCGCTCGATCATGACGT
>JAQTQU010000042.1 GCA_028712095.1 Candidatus Peribacteraceae bacterium | reverse complement strand
GCCTCGGCCGCAGGCAGCGACCCTACGAGAAGAGAAACCGCAGGCATGCGCAGCTCGGGCACCTGTTCCCCTCGCGACCGACGCGCCGCCAGGTCATTCTGGAACGCGACGAGCATGCGCGTTATCGTTTCCGCGTGCTGGCGGGCAAGCACCTCGGTAGGCACCATGAGCGCACACTGGCCCCCGTGCGCGAGCACGTTGGCCATCACGGCGGCGGCCACCAGCGTTTTGCCCGAACCCACATCCCCCTCGAGCAACCGTGACATTGCGCTGTCTTTCTCCATATCCCTGAGGATTTCATAGATGGCAATCTTCTGGCTCTTGGTCGGCGTGAACTTCAGCGTCCGGAAAAATGCCCGGATCACCTCCGGATTCATGGGAATCTTCAGCCGCTCCTGCTTCAGCCGCTGCCCTGCGCGACGCTGCTCCAGCGCGTCCAGCTGGAGCAGGTAGATCTCTTCGAATGCCAGCCGCTCGCGGGCGCGCCGCACATCCTCCGGTGTTGCCGGAAAATGCAACGCCTCGATAGCCTGCGCGCGGGAAAGCAGATGTTCCTCCTGCACAACCGTCTGCGGCAGCGTCTCGGGCACCAGCTGCATGACGCCGCGCAGCAGCACCATCTTCTCGCGCAGCCACTTCGTCGAAATGATGTCATGTTGGGGATAGATCGGCACGAGGCGTCCTGCATGCACGAGCGGACGCGTACCGGCACGCTCGAACTGCGGACTCATCATCTTGAGCCGGTAACCCTCCTCCTCCACCTTGCCCGTGAGCACCACTTCGTCGCCTTCCGCAAGCATGCGTTTGACGTGCGGCTGGTTGAACCACACGGCTTCCGCAGTGTCGCCGTTCAGATCGGTGAACAGCGCCTTGACAATGATCTTGCGACGGCGCGTGCGCACGAGCGCGATCTTGCTCACCGTGCCGCGCACCGTGACCTTCTCGCCCAACGGCGCATCGGCAATCGTCTGGATCTGGCTCAGATCCTCGTGGGCACGGGGAAGCGTTCCGACCAGCTGTACCACCGTTTCGATCCCCATCGCCTTCAGTGCTTCAAGATACGCGGGCGTGGTCCGGAGGAGCGCAACAGTGAGAGGTGACGAAAGCTGCACAGGGAAATGATACTACCACCAGGCCCGCAGCCGATACGATCCGCACCCGTACGGATAGCCCGACGCGCACAAGACAGCGCCTTGCATTCCCCGCACCCGCAGGGGGACAATAGCGTTATGCGTACTTCTCTTGCCGCTCTCGGCCTCTCGTTGCTCTCCCTCGCCCTCCCCCTCTCCGCCGTTGCGACGAATGTGGAGCAGGAACTCACGCCGGACCAGATACAGCGGCAACAGTGGGATTCCGCATGCCGGGCCTCTCTGCCGTTCGGACAGGGTGATCTGGAGGCAGCGCTGCTCTACCGTCTGCGCCAGTGCATCAACGAGAAACAGAATGCATGGCTGATTGATGAGAAGCAGACACAAGAACGTGAGCGCCTGAGTCAGCGCGACCTGCGTGAGCAGGCACGCCGCGAGAACGTCCTCAGCCGCCTGCGTGCGGGGGTGCAGCAGCGCATCGCCAACGCCCTGCCACGCCGGGCGGAACAGGCCACCCTCCTGCTGCGGTACCGCACACGAAGCCGGTATCAACAGGTGCGCGATCTCATCCGCCAGCCGGGCAGCACGAACGCCACCACCGAGGATTAGGGCTGTAACACCTCCTCCTGTGGCACCCCTTCGACAGCGATCGTCACCTCCTTCACAAACGAGAATTGTTTCAGGGTGCGCTCGATCTGGGAACGGATCGCCGCAACGCGGCAGGATCCGGCAATACCCTCCGCGAGTGCCTTGTTGAACATCACGGTCACATGCCCGTCATCATCCTGAACCGAACGGACAATGAGCCCATCGGGGAGATTCGTGAAGAATCTCTGCCGCTGCTCCAAGATGTTTGGCCCGCTCACAAGCTCCCGCAGAGAAGCGGCAAGCAGATCCTCCGAGACCGCTACGCGGCGCGCGACAGGATAGGAAACATCGCAGTACTCCGTCTTGGGATCGCGCTCGGTATTGCCGAAGAACGCCTTGACCTCGACGGAGGCGACAGGAGGAAAACGCACGGGAATGGCCGCCTGTTCCATTATTTTCCCGTTCCCGGCGAAGAGGGAGATCGTGAGCAGTCCGCCGGTGCCGAACGGCCTCGGAAAAGCGACCGATGCGCCAAAGGGGACAATCTGGCCGGAGAGTGCCTTGGGCAGGGGAATACCAACCTCCTCGAGGGCAAAGCCGTCACGATCCGTCAGGAGCAGGCGCGCAGTCGTTCCGCTGCCGACGCGCGCATCCCCTTCAATCACCAGAGGGAGCAAGACCTCCTGATCCGCAACAGGCTTCTGAATGCGCAGTCTGTTCTGATCAGACGCATAGTAGACGGCGCTGCCGACAATGCAACGCGCGGGATGCGTCTGCTCCACCGGAAACTGCAGCTGCCGGCAGGAGGCGAAATCCACGGCGGCTGCCCGCTTCGAGAACGAGGTATCGGGACACCACGCAGCGGTGCAGAAGAACATCAATCCGGCAACACCCGCAAGCAGCAGAAGAAGGAGGGCAGCCAAGAAAACGCCGATGATCACCCGCTTCGGAAGCGTCACAGAGGTGGATTCTAGCAGAAGCGTTCCTCTTAAGCCCGCTCAACATTCACAATAGTATTTCCACCATAAGCAAATAAGCGGTCGCGAAGCGGTGGAGGGCTTATGACGGGCCCCACCGCTGCCTGCCTGCCGCCTGCCTGCCGGTAAGGCAGGGCAGACAGGGAGCGACTCCGCTGAAGGGATAAAGAGAGCTCATGACCCATTCGACAAGCTCAGGGGCACCCAAAAATCACAAATGAGATTTCTGAAAGTTGTCACCCCGAGCGTAGCCCGTCCGTAGCTCCGTTGGAGCGGAGGAGGGTCGTTCTTTTGCGAATCACTTACTTCAACAGCTCCTTCGTGAGCGCGATGATCTTCGCGACTTCCGCGCGGTTGATAGGATCGTCGGGGCGGAAGGTGCCCAAGGGTTTGCCCGATGCGTCGAGATCGCCAGTCACGAGGCCATAGGTGGTCGCAATCACGATAGCGGGAGCGTACGGGTGATTGATCGGAACGTCGCTGAAGGAGCTGGGAGTCTTCGCTCCGGTCGGAATTCCCAGTACTTCGAGCAGCGTCTGGATCACCGCCCCGCGCGTCGCGGGCTTGTTCACATCAAGAGACGGGGCAAAGACCGAGAGCTGCAATCCTTCTGCCTTCGCGATATAGGAGGCGGCCCAAGTGCCCTTGGCGGAGAGGTTGCGGGGAGGGGCGAGACCCCGAAGGTCGAAGGCCTGATCGGAAGCTTGCATGGCCATCTTCAGCACTTCCGCATAGGTGATGGAGTTCTCCACGCCGAATTCCCCCTTCGGTTTGCCCGCTTCATCCTCGTATCCCGTTGCGATCTTCTCTTCAATAACGTACGAGACATACGGCGCGTACCACTCGTCGAGAGAGACGTCTTTGAAGATAACGGGGTCGTCCCCGACGAGAGCGAACAGCTTGCCGCGACGGGCGGCGATGATCTTGGGATCGGTGGACAGAGTGGGCGCGGCCGTCTTGAGCGCCTCCTGCTCACGCGCCTCGCGCTTGGCCAGCTGCTCCTTGCGCCGCAGGGCGTTCGCCTCCAGTTCCGCTTGCAGAGCTTCCTGTTCCGCGAGGAGCGCGGTCTCGGCTTCCGCTGCGCGTTTCTGCTCCTCTTCCAGCGCCCTCGCGAAACGCTCCTCCCGGTGCAGGGCATACTTCTTCTGTAGCTCCTCCTGCTCCTTCCGGCTCTGTGCGATCTGCGCTTCGCGCTCCTGGATTCTCTGCGCGATACGGGCCTCCCGTTCCTTGGCCGCCTGCTCCTCGCGCCGCACTTCTTCCCACTCCGCCAGGAGTTGTGCGTAATCGCGCTGCTCCTGCTCGGCGAGGCGTTCCTCACGACGCTGGCGGTTGGCCTCCTGCTCCTGCGCAAGTTCCTCCTGCTCTTTCAAGAGGGCTGCCTGGTTCTCCGCGAAGCGCTGTTCCTCCAGCATAAGAGCCCGCGCATAGCGCTCCTCGCGACGCAGCGCATACTTCGCTTCGTACTCCTTCTTCACCTGCTCGATCCGCGCCAGTTCCGCTTTGCGTGCGGCGATGCGCTCTGCCATGAGGTCTTCCCGCTGCTTCGCCGCCTGCTCCTCCCGCTCTTCTTCCTGCTCGCGCGCCAGGAGCTCTTTCGCCGGTTCGTCAGCCTCTTTCTGCTCGTTCGCGAGGCGCTCGCTCTCGCGCTTTGTTCCTTCGAACCGCGCGAAGATTGTTACGCGGGCCTGGGCGATGCGCGCCGCCATCTGCGAGGGGCTGCCGCGGAACCCGCCGCCTCCGCCTTGCGCCGCTTGCGAGGAGGAAGAGGAGGACACAGCCGCGACGTCATCGGATGTGAGCGAGATCGTGATGCTCCCCGTTCCTCCCGCTGCCGCATTCGTCGGAGAGCCCAACGTGAGGATGATCGTCTCGCCGTCCTCGATGCTCGCGTCATCGATGAGTTGGAGGATGACGCCCGTGGATGTTTCCCCGGCTTCGAGGATCAATGGAGACGGCGTGATGATCGTGAAATCAGCACCCGTTCCGGTCGCGGTGCCGGAAACGGAGAACGGTATCGTGACAGAGCGCGCGGACGACCCGCTCAAGGTGAGTGTGATGGTGGCAGAGCCGGAGGTTTCGCTGAGCGCGAGGCTGCCCGACTGGAAGGAGACTTCCGGCGTGTCGTCCGAGGTGAGAGTCAACGTCAGTGTTCCCGTGGAACCGAGCGTCGCATTCGTCGGATCACCGAGCGTCAGGATGATCGTTTCGCTGCCTTCCCCAAGCGTGTCGTCGGTGAGATTCAGGATAATGCCCGTCGAAGTTTCGCCGGGCGCGAAGATGAGCGGAGAGCCGGTTATGACGCCGTAGTCGCTGTCCAGGGTCGCCGTCGAAGCGCCGCTGATCGTATAGGGAACGGAGATCTGGAGCGGGGAGGATTCCGTGAGTGTGAGACTCAGCGTCACCGTCCCGTCCGCTTCGCTCACGGCGAGGGAGCCGCTTTGGAACGACACGTCGGGGATGCCACCGAACGCGACGTTCACGGAATCGAGGATGGGCGTGTCCGACTCGTCGGACGCAAACGTCATCTGGTAGTAGAGATTCGCGCCCGTCCAGCTTAAGGCCGAGAGATCAATGTCGTTTGTTCCCTGCGCGAGCGTATTCCAGCCCAAGGCCGCGCCCGTCGAACTCACCCATGTTATGCAGTCTTGGCTGAACCGCGCGCTCAGGCTCGTCCCGGCCGGAATCGCCGAGGCCTCGTATGAGAAACCGGTGATGAGCGACGCTGTTTCGCCGCTCAAGAGATTCGTCGAAGTCAGCGTCCCGCCCGTAGAATACGTCTGGTAAACGCCGTCGAAAGCAGGCGTGAACGCAAAGCTGATGTCATCAAGGATAGGAGTGTCCGATCCGTCCGAGGTGAATTCCATCTTGTAGTAAAAGCCCCCTCCGCTCCATCCGCGAGCCGACAAATCGATGACGTTCGTGCCCTGAGCCAGCGTGTCCCATCCCAGCGCCGCGCCCGTCGAGCTGTACCACTTGCTGCCGTCGCGGCTGAACGACACCCGCAGCCCCGTCCCGGCCGGAAGCGCGGAGACATTCGCGGTGAAGCTTGCGATGGCGGAAGCGCCCTCACTCGCGAGAAGGTTCGTGGACGCGAGAATGCCCTCGGAAGGGTACACGGCGTGCGCGTCCTCAGGAAACCCGAAGAACCCCGCGAGAGCCGTACCCGCGAGTATCACGACGCCTGCGAGGTTCACGCGCGGATTCATCGCCTCGATATTGTAGCGAAATCCTCCACAATGTGAATAGAATCGCGCCAACCGTGCGCGAGCCAGTCCATGAGAATCTTCCGTCGCAGGGTATACGTGCGGTAACTCTTCATATATCCGAGATAGGAGTTCATGCAGGAGAGGAACCGCTCCATATCTTTTTTTGTCGGCTTGCCGGTTTCTCTTGCCAGGAATTCGTTCCATAATCGAACGCTTTTGTAACAACTCCCCTTCGTCCTGTTTCCGATGTAGATCCGGTGCGGCTTGATGAACGTCCCGAGGAACGGCACGCCCTTGGAACTATGCTGCAAGTAAATTTTCCTGGAATGAAGCTCCAGTGAAAGCTCGTCACGCAAGTAGGCCCGTATAATGGGGACGAGCGTTTTCAGGAAGTCCTTGTCGCGGTGCACGATCACGATGTCATCCACATAACGGCCGTAGTACCGACACTTCAGCTTGCACTTGATGAAATGATCGAAATCGTTCAGGTACACGTTCCCGAAAAGCTGCGAGGTGAGGTTCCCGATGGGCAGCCCCCGGTTCGCGGCGGCGTAAAACAGGCTCTTTGACTTCGGCAGTCCCGTCCAGTCTTCCCGTTTCCCGCGCATGCGGCAATTTTTCACGGGATCGTGGAAGATCACCTGGCGGATGAGCGCGAGGAGCCAGTCGGCGTCGACTGCGATATCCGTATGGTAACGGCGCACGACCTTCTCGATCTTTTCGAACAGAAGCGATCGGTCCATGGACATGAAGTATCCGCTGATATCCAGCTTCAGCACGTAACAATCGCGTGAGTAATTCCGCGAACAGGAGCGGATGAAGTGATCGAGCCGCCGGATGCCGTACGACGTCCCTTTCCCGACGCGGCAACTGTAGCTGTCGTTGATGAACACCCTTTCGAGGACCGGATTGACGTGGTTGTAGATGAAATGGTGGACGATCCTGTCTCTAAACCCGGCGGCGAAGATTTCACGCTTGACCGGACGAAACGAGATGAAGCACGCGCTGGGGCCGATCCGGTATTGTCCGCTCGTGAGTTCGCCCAACAGCTTGAACAATTCCGTCTCATAGTTCATCTCAAAGAGCAGCGCTCCCGCGGAACGCCGCTTGTGCTTCCGTGCGTCGTAGTACGCTTGGAAAATATCTTGAACCTTCGGTTCCTTCTTGTCGAGAGAGAGAGAGAGAGAGAGAGAGAGAGAGAGTTCATAAAGCTTGAAGCATGAAACTTGAAGCATGGTACATTGTATTTCAGGTTTCAAGCTTCAAGTTTCAAGATCCAGTCCTTCAGGCAACGCACGGAGAAGCCGTTGAGCTTGTCGTTCGTGTTTCGGTTGACCGTGGCGTTGCCCGAATTCAGGTTGCGGTTCCATGCATTCGCGCCAGACTGCAAGGACGTCCAGAAGTTGCCGTTCGTCGTGAGATTGTTGAAGGAACCATTCGTGTTGCGGTTGCCGGCGAGAAGGCCTGGCGCACAAATCATCGTTGGATTCCTCCCGCGTTCCTTGGACGGAACGCGGGAAGTAGGCTTGCGGCCCGAGACGCATACCTCGATGAAGGAAAGATCGAGAAGATGATGGGACTGGATAAGGCTCGCCCGCCCGCGCCGTGACGACGGGCGACTCCGGCCAGGTTCGATTATAGCTTGAAGCGTGAAGCATAAAACTTAAAACGTGAAGCTTGAAGCATGAAACCTGGAAGATGCTTCGGGCTTTATGTTTCAAGCTTCAAGTTTCATGCTTCATGTTTCTGAGCATGCCCCAGAGCATGGCGCCGATTTCTTCGGAAAGTTTCATGGCTTTTTCATAATCCGGTTGTTGCAGATAGCGTTCCACGAGCGAGAACTCCAGGAGGTATTTTGATTCCTTCAAAGAACCGTAGGAGATCTCAAGAAAATTTTTGTGAACTTTGTCTCTGCCACGCGCATAGCCTTCGATATAGTTGAGAATTACCGAAAGCGCCGCCCGTCTCAGCTGGGAAGTCACTCCATAAAGCTCCTCCCTCGGGAATTTTCTGGTGCAATCGTACACAAAATGCACAAACTCATCCATTTTGAATTTCAAATCCTCATGAAACCTTGTCATATGCCATCATCTTACAAGTTTCATGCTTCAGGTTTCAAGCTTCAAGAACTCGATTTTTGCCATGCCGTAAGCTGCTTCGAGATGGATTCGATGTACTCGTTCAGGCATACAAACTTTTCCAAGTTGATCTGTCGGAGGTCTTTGCAGAGCCGCACATACAAGCGGATCGTCTCGACGTTTTCCCGCGCATCTTGGATCAGCGTTTCTTTAGCCCGGCTGCTGTTCGCGCGATAGATGTTCTTGATCATGTCGATGGCTTCTTTCTTGATGCTTTCGCCCAATGTGAACTTGTACTCCCTGCTGAAATCCTTCACGAACCGGAAGAGTTCGACGAGCAGATCGTAGCTTGCCTTGTATACCGGAAGTTGGTTGTAGAGAGCCATACGATTGAAGCTTAAAGCATGAAGCTTGAAACTTGAACTCAGACCTTGTTCGGTACACCAAGTTTTATGTTTCAAGATTCAGGTTTCATGATAGAATCACTTCGATGACCGACGGAGGAACCGCACCGGCTACGAAAGACGACATCCGCATGCTTATGGACGAGTTCGGGAAGATGTGGCAGTGGAAGGCGAACGTTGATAACCAATTTGTTGATTTGAGAGCAGATATGGAGAAGTGGAAAAAGGAACTCAAAGACCACTTCGATCTCGTTGCGGAGAATATCCGCCATGACTTTAGAGCAGCGAATAGGGAAGAAATCGAAGTACTCAAGGACGGGCACAAGGAAAACAGGGGACGCATTGTTGCGTTGGAACGCGCCACTGGACTCGCGGCTTAAGTGTGTTTGTTTTGCAGTAAATTCCAGAAAAAATTTGTCGCGGACGAAGTTTCATCTTGAAGCATGAAACTTGAAACCCTTGAAATCTGGAAAATGCTTCAAGCTTTATGTTTCAAGTTTCATGGTGTCTTGTCCTCAAGCAAGCGATCTATTTTCTTCAACGCATCCGGAATATCTCTCTCGATGGTGCTCCACACTTCATCGAGATCGATCTCGTCATACTCGTGAATGATCATGTCCCTCATGCCCGCCATTTCCTTCCATGGAATCTGCGGGTTTTCCTTCCGGACAAATTCCGGAACGCGCTTTGCGGCTTCGCCGATCACCGTAAAATTCCTCTCGACCGCGAACCTCAGCACGGCGTCCTTCTCCATGTCCCCTTTCGCATGCACATGCTCGAGGAGGAAGCGCATTGCCTGGCGGATGTGCTCAAGTGGAAGCCGCGCGTTCTTCATAGAGAAATCGCGGAAAGATACACCTCGTTTCGGATGAGTGGATGAACCGTCTTGTCGGAAACGACGTCGACATCGCATCCCAAAAGCTCGCGCAGATCGGAAACCAGCCCGCCCCGGTCGAACAGCGTCGTCCCTTGGCGGAAGGTCATCAGAAAGTCAATGTCGCTCGCTTCGTTCTCCTCGCCACGCGCCACGGAACCGAAAACCCGGACGTTGTACGCCCCTCTCCTGCGAGCGAGGGTAAGAATTTTCTCCCGGTTTTTTTTGAGGAGTTGCAACTGCGACATGCTGTTAGCATACCATAAGATCGTACTCAGTGCAGTAAAAAATTTGTCGCGGACGAAGTTTCATCTTGAAGCATGAAACTTGAAACCCTTGAAATCTGGAAAATGCTTCAAGCTTTATGTTTCAAGTTTCAAACAAACGCTATTGGCCGCGCCGCCGTTTTTGATACACTACAGGTACACACGCCTCATCCTCGTCTTACGACTCGATGAGGTTTTTGTTTTGACATCGTGATGACTGTCTTGCCACCTCCGCGTACACTTGTAACTATGATGGTGAAAAAGCAACAGTTCTACTGCTATGTGGATGAAACCGGGCAGGACGTCCGATCCGGCGTATTCATCGTCGCGGCGGTAGTGAGTGCGGAGGAACAGGCAAATTTGAGAAGAAGGCTTGAAGCCGTCGAACAGGAGACAGGTATCGGTGAGAGAAAATGGCATAAAGCAAGCCACGAGCGACGCATGCGCTTTTTGGAAACGGCGTTTGAGCGCGGCATCGCGAAGAACAGCGTTTTCTTCGGGACATACAGAAAACCTCTCCCCTACTTCCTCCCCATGCTGGATACGGTCGCGAAAGCGATCAAGGCAAAGGCAAACGGAGAGTACCAAACGCGAGTGTATGTGGATGGCATTGACCGCAAGAAGGCAAAGGAACTGACGAATGCTTTGCGCATGGAAGGTGTTTCTCTGGTGATGGTGAAAGGTAAACGGGATGAGAGCGAACCGCTCATCCGATTCGCGGATCGCTGGGCTGGTTGCTCACGAGCGTCTTTGGAAGGCAATGCGGAAGCAAAGCTCTTGGTGAAAGAGGCAAAACGAACAGGGTATTTGCGAGAGATCGAGCATGCGTAAAAACCCCGGCTATCCCCTTTCGGGGCCAATCTCTGCCAATCGGGCAGGCCTTCACCGAGGTATTACTTTGCCATTATACCAAGTCATGTTCTGGAAGCAAGCTAAATTCTAAAAAAATTTGTCGCGGACGAATAGTCACCCCATGAGATAGAGCTCGCTTGCGAGCTCGCTATCTCACGGGGTCACCCCCCTATCCGATACCCTTTCATGCGTCCTTTCAAATATCTCTTCCCCCACGCCGTCTTGAGATACTTCTCGCGTTTCAGCGCATCCTTTCTATCAACACATGCTTCGTAATACACAAGCTTCATGGGCAATCTGCGCTTGGTTGAATACACTTTGCCATTTTGGTGTTCGGCAAACCGTTTTCGTAAGTCATTGGTCCATCCTGTGTAGAAGTTTCCATCCTTGCCTGATTGAAGCACGTAGACGTATTCCATACTGCCATCCTACTGAAAATAGCCGAATAGAAAAATGGTCGGATCACCCCGTGAGATATCCTCAAGTTTTCCTTAAGCAAACCTGGATGCATGTTCTCTTACCACTTGCACTATCTCACGGGGTCAGTCCTTCAGGCAACGCACGGAGAAGCCGTAGAGCTTGTCGTACGCGAACCGGTGGACCGTGGCGTAGCCCGAATACAGGCCGCGGTACCATGCATTCGCGCCAGACTGCAAG
>JAQTQU010000041.1 GCA_028712095.1 Candidatus Peribacteraceae bacterium | reverse complement strand
CTGCAAGGACGTCCAGAAGTAGCCGCTCGTCGTGAGACCGTAGAAGGAACCACTCGTGCTGCGGTAGCCGGCGAGAAGGCCGTTAAACCCCGAGCTTCCTCCGGTTTTCAGACTCGTTCCTTCATTGGTTCCCCGCCAGCCGGTCGTCGTCGTGTCAAGCGGAAAGTCTGTCGCGCAGGTTCCGCTGTCGCACACCGCCCGCTCCAAAAGCGTCCATTCGTCGTGCGTCGGGATGTGCCAACCGACAGGGCAGATCCCCTGCGCTCCGGCCGTGGCCGAGCCGCACATTGCCTGGTCCCACTGGTAGAGGCCGCCGTAGGTCGTGCAGTTCGCTTCATTGTCGGAGTAGCAGTACTTCTGGATGGAGGCGCATGTCGATCCCTGGTTACCTGCGCCCGCGGTCAACGTGCCTACGTTCATATTCTGCGCCATCCAGCACTGGCCGGATATCAGCACCGTTGAGTAGCTCTTGCTGTCGCGGCTGTCCACCCAGGCAGAGCCGCATGTCCAGTCGAGCGTCGTCGAGAGCTTCACCTGTCCGCCCGCCACCGTCAGGTTTTCCGTGGAAGCTATTTTCGAACTGTCCGTGAACGTGTCTGTCACGGGGCTGGATGCCAGGATGCGCGCTCCCGAGTAGATCATGGCAACCCCGGCAAGTATCCCGATCACCGTCATCGTCCGGAGGAACGGTCTGCCGCGAAAGGGAAGGATGTTTCTCATGACGGGAGAGGGAAACGGGGGAATGGTAGCACAATCGCTTGAAGCTTTAAACTTGAAACTTGAAACTCAGAACTTGGAACTCATTTCCAGGGCGGGTTCAGGCTTCACGCTTCATGCTTCAAGCTCTATGACGTAGACAACGAATGAAGAACAATGGCTTGCCATGAGGAGGGCCGGAGGGCCGACGAATGGTCGGGGCGAAAGGACTCGAACCTTCGGCCTCACGGTCCCGAACCGTGCGCTCTACCAACTGAGCTACGCCCCGAATCTTCCGCATCATACGCACGAACCGAGGACAAGGGAATATCCTGATTCACAGTTACTGAGAAACGTACGCATGCATTTGACAGCGTGTCCGACGCGCCTACAATGCGCACAACATGGCTCAGAGCCTCATGATCATCAGCATGATTATTATCTCCGCCACCAAGGCGTGAGGAAGTAGCTGCTGATATTTATCCCCTACTCTCCCGCGCCCAGCGGGTTTTTTGTATGCGCCATCCGTCGCTCCCATCAACATTGTCTCATCCTGCCGGAAAAAGAAAACTTTGGACGTTCGACACGACGCTGCGCGACGGCCTGCAGGGCCGGGGCATCTCTACGACGCTCGAAGGCGAACTCGAAATCGCCCAGGCGCTCCTCGATGTGGGATTCGACACGATCGAAGCGGGATGTCCTGCCACGAGTGCAGAAGAATTCAAGCGCGTGCAGCAGATAGTCGCAATGGCTCACAATGCACGTTCCCGCATCGCCGCATTCGCAACATGCAATGACCGAACCCTCGAACGCGCGCAACAGGCACTGGAGCGCGCAGGCGACCGGGGAGTCATCAGTCTGCTCACATCGGTGAGCCGGCACCACCTGCGCGTCCTCTTCCCAAACGGAGGCCCCTTTCCCTATCGGCAAGCGACGGAGCATTTCGCAAAATACACGCAACAGGCATCGGCAAACGGCACACGGGATGTCCATGTCTACCTTGAAGACGCCACGCGCGCAAATCGACAATTCCTGACCACCGAACTCATTCCCGCACTCTGCGAAACGGGCGCAACGACGATCTCGGATTGTGATACCACCGGGGTAGTCAATTCTTCTGCGTGGTACCGCCAACATGTGCATGATATTCGTGATGCAGTACGCAAGTACTCGGATCACATTCTTGTTTCGGTCCACACGCACGGTGATCTGGGACTTGCCGTCGCAAACGGACTTACTGCGGTGGATGAGCACAACACGGACGACGGTCCGGGAGCGGATCAGGTGGAAGGAACGATCCTCGGCTGGGGTGAGCGAATCGGAAACATGTCCTGGGAGCAATTTCTCTACTCCCTGCACCGGGGACCGCACCGCTACAGGAGATGCGTCGATCTGACTCTGGGCATGTACGGCCAAGCCCTCCGCAAGTTCATCGAGCATACCGGAGCACAGATCGACCCGAAGACACCGCTCATCGGCGATGACAGTCATCGGACGAAGGCCGGTCTCCACCAGGCCAAACTACGGACAGATCTCAAGACCTATCGAGCGATCGATCCGCGTTTCCTGGGACTCAAGGGACCGTCTGATATCGCGGTCTTCGGTCCCGGAAGCGGAAGGAATGCCATCCTGCAGGCGCTCGAAGAGTCAGGATTCGACCACCAGCTGGTGAAGAAGAACGATCCGCGGCTGGATACGGTACGGGATGCGGCCGTTGCACTCGCGCGCACGACAAAGGAGGGTGACATTCCCTTGGAAGTCGTGGCTGCGCTTGCATTAGACCATATCGAAGACGGCAGGCGCTATATTCTGGAATCACTTTCCTATGAGGCAGAGGCGCACCAGCTCAATGACGACGCTACACCCGAAACGACGTGCCAAACCCTGAAACTGACGCTCCGCGATACGCAGCAGGACAATCGGGTGTTCACGATTCAGGGGAAAGGCGAACACGGTCTCATCGCCATTGCCTGTGACATCCTGTCTGAATTGACCGGAGTGAAGCTTGATGTCGATGAAAACGGATGGCACTCCCGCAGTATTGGAAAAGGCAAAGACGCCCCCGAGTTCATCCACGCACGCCTGAAGAACGGAAACAGGTTCCACAATGGAGTGGGACTCCATCCCGATTCAACGGAAGCAGGAATCAAAGCCATTCTCCGGGCATTTAACAGCGCAACGACAGTGGAGCAAGAACGTCCTCAGCCATGAACGCTCGGGCATTCCGGACCTCTGAATCTGAAGCCAAATCCGTGCGAATCCGGCTCCGAAAGTCGGTGCGATATTGATTTATCGTCAAATATGTTCTTTGAATATGAAGAAATCCGACCCAGAATGAACACAAAATTTATACAATCTCCGATCCCCAACCCTCCCTCCAAAAATAGACAGGTTTAGCCTTTCGTGAAGCCAAGAAGTCCCGATTTTTTGACAAGTACCAGAATACTGATCACAAATATGAGTCAAAGGTATCTAGACAACAAGTCAGCCGTGAGTACACTGCCGCGCCTTTATGGCAACCACTACGATAAAACCCGTGAAGCAACATCTTCACTGTGCTTCCGCCCCGCTCGTGCTCATGCACGCGCTGCTCATCACCTTCCTGTCGCTCGCGATGGTGATGAGTCTCCCGGTCTTAGGCTAGGGCCAACCGGAACGGACGGAACTTCGGAATCCTGCAGGCAGAATAACAACAAACAGCCTTGCAGTTTCCCACCACCGCCTCCCTGCGCGTTCAAGCGCCTGGTCGGGCGGGTTCTTTGCGTCCGATTCAGGTGCATTCCCTCATCAGTCCCGCTTCAATTCCTTGAGCGTACCGGTCGCCACCTCCGTTCCCGGTGCGCTGTTGCCATCATCTCTTTCCAGTGTGATAACAACCTTTGTGAACCCCCGAAGATCGCGCTCCGCCTGGTAGTCCAGATTGTGCCGGACATCGCCAAAGAGGCTCTTGAGATGCCCTGTAGACACCCGCTCGTTCGTCTTGGAGTTGAGCAGCCATCCCTCGTAGAAGTACCCGTCCTTCGCAAGCGGAATGTTCACCTGCAGCGTATGCAGAGATATCCCCTTCTCAAACATGTGCACCTTGGCAAGCCCGTTCGCCGGCACGGCAGCCGAACCCGTGATCGGTCCGTAGGCGAAGAACTCTTCTTTTCCGAAGCGCAGATCCTGCACGGCGCCCGAAGGGATGTTGTATTGAAAACTTTCTGTGCCGAGCGTCTCACCCGAAGAGTCAGCGGAACCACACCCCGCAAGCAACAGGGGAAGCACGCCGAGGAGAACAATGGATCGCTTCATAGGAAAATGGGAAAACACTTTAGCAGCTCGCCTGCTCAATCACCAGAACACTTGTTGGAGAAGTTGGGCCTGCCTGACTCTCTCGGTTTTCGTCTGACGATCCGCGCCTGCGGCCATCACCTGGTATCGGGGGGCTTCGGGCGGATACAGCGAGGCCATCATCTCGGCGATACTCATGAATTCCTCCACATTGGGCGAAAGGGCGATGAAGTGCGTATTCTGAAGGATTGCTGCGTAGTAGCGCTGCAGCAGTGCAGAGAGCTCTTCTTTCCTCTCTGCAAGCTCCTTCGTGCCCTGCAGAGCAAGGAACGGCAGCAGCCCGTGCAGAATGCGCAAATCCGTGTAGCGACCGAGCGCATACGCCCGCTCGTAGGATGCTTTGGCCAGTGCTGTTTCTTTCGTGGCTGCTGCAATCTCCGCCTGCAGTGTCCATCCGCGTGCATCGACGGGATTCGTCACCTCCGTGTACTGACGCATTTCACGCAGGGCGGCATCAGGCACACCCGTACGCATCTGCAGCCGCGCCAAGGCAAGGGATCGGTCACGGCTGTACCACTCCCCTTCCGACCACCGGTACCACAGAAGCGCCTGCGCCACCCTGTCCTGCATATCCGCCCGACGGGCGAGCGTAGACGTCACCGCGAAGAAGCCCTCCCGCAGAACCGCTGCGAGCAGCATCACGGCAACCACGCACTCAACAACATGAATAAATTTTTTGTTCGCCTTGCCACCACTCGGCTCGGCAAGCATGCCGAGCATCAGCACCGTGGGAAGACTGATCGCGATGAACTGCAAATTGAAATCCACCAGATTATGCGCGAGCACGCCGAGCAGAGATGTCAGCAGCAGCACCTGACCGCCCGGCACCTCCCGTCGGGGAATATGCGAGAGCGCACGCAGCAGAGGGCAGCCCCCGAAGGGACAGCGCCGGGCCGGCGCCATACCTTTCAGCATCGGCAGCAACAGGATCACTGTCAGCGCAAGCAGCAGCACGGCTGCCGGCCACCCACGCTCGCAGGCGGCCTTCAGGAACACATTGTGGGGATGATCGGACGTCGCGAGCACATCTTCCATCAGGGACGTCTGCGCGAAACGAAAGCTCCCCGGCCCGAATCCGAACAGAGGACGCTCAGTGGACAGAACGAGCGCCTGCCGCCAGAAGGCGCTGCGCTCCGTGATCGAGCTGGTGCCTTCGGGCGTGAGAAAGAGCGTACGCTCCGAGAGGGACTGCACCGCAAACGCGCGGGAGCGCAAATGGTTGCCGATCCCGAACATGATCAGGGCGATTGCGAGCGTCCCCGCGGCCACGGCGAGAGCACGCTTCCATGAAAACCTCCGCCGGTACGCCCAGAAGAGAAGCACCAATCCCTGTCCGATGAAGACCAGAGCGGCAGCCCGTGAGAAACTCAAGAACAGACATCCCACCATCACGCCTGCGGGGATGGTGCGCTGAAGGATCTTCCAGAACGTTGCACATGATCCTCTGCCCCGCTCCGCATCCGGACGCGCCAGCAGCAGCGACACCGGCCACGCCAGCAGCAGGAGCTCGGCCCATGCGTTGGGCCACGCGTTCTTCCACGGTGCGCGAATATCGAGGAATGTTCCCACAAAACGGTTGAGAGGGCCTGACGCATAGACGAGTACCCCAACGAAACACGCCAGCAGCACCGAGACCGACAGCACCCGCAGGATCGAGGTGCGGATCTTCGCATCCTGCGGCAGACGAATCATCCAGAAAAACAGGAGCGCCAGCGAGACTGTCTGCGCCACTTCATCGAATCCGTAGTTCATGGTGGTCGAGAGCACGTACGACGCCCCTGTCGCCGCGACGAATGCCGCCGTGAGCCACCAGATGAGGGGCGGAACCGTCCGCTCCTTCTCCCGGTTGTGCGACCCGCGCAAGAGCACGTTCGCACAGGTGACGAGCCCGAGGAGCAACGTCACATCGAGCGTACGCCCGCCGCGCCAGAAAATGGCGAACGCGAGCAGTATGAGGAGAGCAATCTGGCTCCCTCTCTCCCACGGAACGCGCCTCAGACGTGCAAGCGTTTGCGAAAACATCCGGACCAGTATGCCGAAAATATCGTGTATTGGGAATACGGGGGATGTATACTTTCCTTATGGAATGGAGGCACACACGCGAGACGTATGCGCTGATGCAGGAAATGCAACGGGAGCTCCCGCCGCAGAAAAAAGCGGAAGAAGCGCTCATCGCCCTGTTCGCTTTCCCGCGTTTCGCCCTGGGAACCGCCCTGTGCTGCGGTGGTGCCGCCATCGCGGATATTGCCTGCGCAGTCAAAAGACAGGTGAGCAGCAAACACTAACCATCACGATGGTGCCGACGGGGAGAATCGAACTCCCATGACCTTGCGATCACACGCTCCTGAAGCGTGCGCGTCTACCAATTCCGCCACGTCGGCACAGGGCTGCGAGAGTGTAGCACAGACCATCCGGGCCAGAGCAAAAGATGCGTGAAACGGCGTGATACCACATAGCATGCAAAAAGGGCGGCCATCGGCCGCCCTACGATACGCATGGAACAGCATCACTCGAAGACATTCACCTGCGCGGAGTTCTGATTATCCAGCCTCGCGCCGTTCGTGGGATTCGAGAGCGTGACCGTGAAGTACTCCCCGGCGTCACTCACGCTGTCGCGCAGAATCGGCACGGTGATCGTCTTGCTCTGCTCACCCGGCTCGAACGTCAGCGTGCCGCTCGTCGTGGTGTAGTCCAGACCCGGTGCCGCGCTGCCGTTCACGGTCGCATACGACACGTTGACCGTATGCAGCGTGCCCCCCACGCGATTCACCGTGAGCGTGGCGACGCCTTCGCCCTCCGTGGCATCGAACTCCGTCTTGCTGAACATGAATGATCCGCTGCCGAACGAACCAATTTCATCGTCGGCGATATTCAGGGGCGCGGTGAAGGTGCTCAGTGCAGCGCCTCCCGATGGGGCGCTCAGGGTCAACGTGAAGGTTTTCTTTCCGTCCACGGCGGTGTCATCGATGATGGGGACCGAGAACGTCCTGACGGTCTCGCCATTGGCGAACGTCAGCGTGCCGTTCGAGGTCGTGTACTCACTGCCGGCATACGCGGTCTTGTCGCTCGTGGCATAGGTCACGCCCACTTCTCCGGACGACCCGTCCGTACGCAGGACGGTGATCGTGGCGGCTGCGGACCCTTCACGCACTTCGTACGCAAGAGCACTGAATCCCAGTTTGCCGGCCCCGGAGATCTGTGACGTGGAAGAGGAACTGGATGAGGAACCGCCACTCGAGGGCGCCTCGTTGTCGAGAATGGTGAGCGTGGCCGCACTCGGCGAACCGAGCGTGGCTCCGCCCGTGGGAGCCGAGAGCTCGATGAGTACCGTCTCTGACCCTTCCCCGAGTTCATCATCTTTGAGCGAAATCGTGAATGTTCTGCTCTCCTGCCCGTCGACAAATGAGAGTGTGGATTGGTCTACCGCAACGAAGTCGTCTCCCGATGCTGCCGTGCCGGACTTCACCGAGTACTTCACCGATACCGCTCCGTTTGTTCCTCCTTCGCGCTCCACACTCACCGTGAACGACGAGACCGTCTCGGGGATACTGAAACTGTCACTCGTGAAGCGGAAGGCGCCGAACTCGTTGTATTCAACGGAACTGCTGGAGGAACTGGAACTGCTCGAAGAGCTGCTCGAGGAAGAACTCGACTGCACGACACCCGACCCGAAAATATCATCGCGCAGCCGCTGCATCATCACGGCGACCTGTCCGCGCGTGACGAAATCATTGGGACCGAAATTACCATTGGTATACCCTTTAATGACGCCGGCGGAATACATCTCGCCGACAGCCTCATCGAAGAACGCCCCCTCGGGCACATCCGTAAAGACGGCTGATCCGCGGATGGTGGCAGCCAGACCGACGCCGACTCCGCCGAGCATGACCCCGGCGAGGAACAGGGAGAGCAGAGAAAACAAACGTGGCATGCGCATAAGGAAAGTGGGAAGAAATTCGTCTCATTATGCAAAATTCCGATCCCTGAAAACAATAGACAGCCACGGCGATTACGTCTCTTGCGGTTTCCATCTTCACGAACGCCGTTTCCCCTGCCTGTCCCCCTCCTGCTCCAGACACTCCTGCATCCGCTCCCATGCTTCAAGCCTCGCGTCGTGCACGACACGTGTCGCTTCTGCTACAGGTCTTGATTCCGGAACCGAAAGCCCAAGGGTCACGCTGCGATCCCTCGGCACGATAAACCGGCAGCAGGACATGGTGATGCCGAGCCACTCCCCCTCTACCTGACTCCCGCCGGCATCCCGTAACGCGAGCGACACTCTCGGGCCGCCGGCTGCGAGGAGCGCGTTCCCGTGAAAGAACACATCCACTCTGGAAGTGGTGCCATTGGGTGTGGTATGCACGCTCACGCGTCCCGTCCGGTGATCGTTCGGACCGGACAGATCCGCCCACCGGCACTGTTCCCGCCACGGCTCGATGCGGCCGATAACCGTACTGAGCCGCCCGATTGCATGCTCCGCCATGCGTGACAGTGCGTCTGGCATGCGTGCTGGAGCCGGGCCGTCCGTGAACGTTTCTCGTGGTTTCACCGAAATACGAAGCCGCGGCACTGTAGTGATACATATTCCGTTCTTCAAGAAAATCCTCCTGACATTATTCGGCCACCTCTTGACTGATCCGATTAGCACTCTAAAATGCCGACTGCTAATCCTTCGTCGCTCCGCCACGGCGGGCTCCTCTGGACAAGCTCTACACCCTACTCCTTTTCCTACCCCCTCATTATGGCATCCGTTCCGCAGCTCAAAGTGAATATCGAACCTCTCGGTGACCGCGTGGTCGTGCATCCCCTTGCCGCCGAGCAAGTCACGTCCTCCGGCATCGTGATTCCCGATACTGCATCCGGCGAAAAGCCACAGGAGGGAGTCGTTGTCGCGCTGGGCAAGGGCGGCATCATGAACGAGGGCAAGCCCGTCGCGAATCCCGCGGACTTTCTGGAAGTGGGTGATCGCGTGCTCTTCGGCAAGTACGCCGGTGATGACGTGAAGCTCAAAGACGTAAACGGCAAAGATGTCGAAGTGAAAGTCCTGCATTTGGATTCCATCCTCGGCAAAATCAAATAATCCCTACGCCCTACGCCCTACCCCCTACGCCCTACCCCCTACCCCCTCACCCAATGTCCTCCGCAAAACAACTCCTGTTCGGAAATGACGCCCGCAAAAAGGTCTTCAAGGGTGTCGAGAAGCTCGCACAAGCCGTGCGCGCCACCATGGGCCCCAAGGGCCGCAACGCCGTGATCGAGAAGAAGTACGGCGGCCCGATGGTCACCAAAGACGGCGTGTCGGTGGCCAAAGAAATTGATCTGGAAGATCCGTTCGAGAACATGGGCGCGCAGCTCGTCCGCGAAGCCGCCACCAAGACCAATGACGCAGCAGGTGACGGCACCACCACCGCGACCGTGCTCGCCTACGCCATCATGGAAGAAGGCCTCAAGCACTTGAGCTCAGGCAGTAATCCCATCGCGATCAAGAAGGGCATCGAGAAGGCGGTGACCGCCGTGAATCACGAGCTCGAAGCGATGAAGAAGGTCGTGAGCAAGAAAGAGGAATACGCAGCCGTTGCCAATATCTCGGCGCAGGATACCGAGATCGGCGATGTGATCGCCGAGATTATTGATGAAGTCGGCAAGGACGGCGTGGTCACGGTCGAAGCCGGCCAGACCTTGGGCATTGAGAAAGAACTGGTCGAAGGCATGCAGTTTGAGAACGGCTACATCTCTCCGTACTTCATCACCGATGCCGCCCGCATGGAGGCCGCGTACGAGAACCCCTCCATCCTCATCACCGATAAGAAGATCGGCTCGATTCAGGAGATCCTGCCGCTTTTGGAAGCACTGGCCCAGCGCGGCAAGAAGGAGCTCGTGATCATCGCCGAGACCGTTGAAGGCGAAGCGCTCGCCACGCTGGTGGTGAACAAGCTCCGTGGCACTTTCTCGGCTCTCGCGGTGAAGGCCCCCGCCTTCGGCGACCGCCGCAAAGAGATTCTGAAGGACATCGCAGCACTCACGGGTGGCCGCGTCATCAGCGAGGAAGTGGGGCTGAAACTCGAGAACGCCACGATCGAGGATCTGGGCCGCGCGCGCCGCGTCGTCTCCGACAAAGACAAGACCCTCGTCATCGACGGCCACGGCAAGAAGGAGGATATCGAGCGCCGCATGAAAGAGATCAAGATCTCGCTCGACAAGACCACCTCCGACTTTGACAAAGAGAAATTGCAGGAGCGTCTCGCCAAATTGAGCGGCGGAGTCGCCGTGATCAAGGTGGGAGCCGCGACGGAAGTCGAACAGAAAGAGAAACAGCACCGCGTCGAAGACGCGCTCTCGGCCACGCGCGCCGCCGCGGAAGAAGGCATCGTGGCCGGAGGCGGCACCGCGTACGTGCGCTGCATGCCCGCGCTCAGCAAGCTCAAAGGCGATAACGAAGACGAGCAGATCGGGATCGACATCGTGCGCGACGCGCTCTCCGCCCCCTGCCGTCAGATCGCCGACAACGCCGGTGTGACGGGCGAGGTCGTCTACGAGAAGGTGAAGGCCGCCAAGGGCTCTGACGGCTACAACGTCCTCACGGGCAAGGTGGAGGACCTCGTGAAGGCACGGGTGATCGACCCGAAGAAAGTGACGCGCTCCGCACTCGAAAACGCCGCCTCGGTCGCCTCGATGTTCTTGACGCTCGAAGTCGCAGTCACGGAGATCCCGAAGAAGGAGGAGCCGATGCCCATGCCTCCTGGTGGGGGTGGTGGGATGGATTTTTAAGCCAGTCGAAGAAAGGGGGACCTGCGGGTCCCCTTTTTGAAGTTTGCTATGGAGGTCCTCCGCCACCCATCCTTCGCCAAGGCTTCCCCCTTCGCTAAAGCTTCCCCCTCCGCATCGGCTTCGGGGGACAGGTCGGGGGACAAGTCGGAGGGCAAGCGGGGGGTGAAACAGAAACAGAATCACACACACCGCCGTTGAGCATGTATGAGTGTCTGATAAGAGTGAGGTTGTAAGATGGATGCGGTTTACTGTCAGGAGGGTAAGGGGGGTGTCGGGGGGCCTAGGGAACCGGACAAGGTTC
>JAQTQU010000040.1 GCA_028712095.1 Candidatus Peribacteraceae bacterium | reverse complement strand
CCTGCATCTGCCCCGGTCCTGCTCCAGACCAGGATGTCGAGCCGAGCAGTCGATAAACTTCTCTGCCCAGCTCACGCGCCTGTTCGTAGAATGGATCACCCGCTTCAGTGCGCGCAGATCCGAAGTACACAACGCCGCGCCCGTGCAGTTCCACCAGGGCGAAGCCCGCATTGAGTTCCTGATAGATCTCCCGTGCCGTTCTGCGGTGCCCTGCATGTTCTTCAGCCGCCAAAACCGCCTCGCCCGAAAGGCATGTACTGATCTCCACACGGACTGTCTGCGCTGTTGCTCTCAGAGGCTCTGGTAACGATGCAATTTCCGCATCGATGAATTGGCAGAGGTCCGGCCCGCGCAGGTGCCCGTCCTGCCACGCGCCGAGCACGCGATCGACAACTGACCTGATTTCATCGGGACTCGTGCGTGTCTTTTCGCGGGCGATATTTCCGATGCGCTCAATGGTGAGCATAGAGTATCTTTAGAAGAATTGTATTTAGCTGTCAATAACCTTGCCCTGATCTTTCATTCCTGTAGGATATGCGGCGGGCTCCTCCCCCGTTCACCGGAAGGATTGCCCACTTTTTGTATGATTCCACCGAAAGGTTCCCACCCACCGTTCCCCCAGTCTTCCGCAGGGAAGCAGCGCATGGAGAACCGACTACGCCCCGCGGGCTTCGACGGTCAGGCCCGTTTCATCATCGTGACCGGCGGGGTCTGCAGTTCGCTCGGCAAGGGAATTGCGATCTCGAGTATCGGGGCGATCATGAAGGCGTGCGGATTCAAAGTGTTCGTGCAAAAGCTCGATCCGTATCTCAACGTGGACCCCGGCACCATGAGTCCGTTCCAGCATGGCGAGGTGTTCGTCACCGATGACGGCGCCGAGACCGATCTGGATCTGGGGCATTACGAGCGTTTCATCGATGAGCCCATGAGCCGGCATTCCACGGTGACGACGGGGCAGATTTATCTGGATGTGCTGGGCAAGGAGCGCAAGGGGGATTTTCTTGGCGGAACCATCCAGGTGGTGCCGCACATCACCGATACCATCAAGCGCAGGATGCACGAGGCGGCAGAAGCGAGTAACGCGGATATTCTGCTGGTGGAGATCGGCGGGACAGTAGGCGACATCGAAGGCCAGCCGTTCCTCGAGGCGGTACGCCAGCTCAAATCCGAGCTCGGTCCCGAGAAGATCTTTCACGTCCACCTCACGCTCCTGCCGTATCTCAAAGGGTCCAAGGAGCTGAAAACCAAGCCTACGCAGCACTCGGTCGGCGAATTGCGCCGTCACGGTCTGCAACCCGATATG
This sequence comes from Candidatus Peribacteraceae bacterium, assembly GCA_028712095.1. GTDB lineage: Bacteria > Patescibacteriota > Gracilibacteria > Peribacterales > Peribacteraceae > Peribacter. Next base: position 9,907 of record JAQTQU010000040.1, on the reverse strand, counting down.
ATTCTCGCTCGTGCCGATTACCGCATTGCGCCGGAGCTCCTCAAGAAGATCGCGCGGTTCTGCGACGTGCGCGAAGAAGCGGTGATTCCTGCACTCACGGTGAATTCCATCTACGACGTGCCGCTCAATTTTCAGAAGTATGACATCGCCCGCATCGTCGGTGAGAAGCTCGCTCTTGGCGTACTCACGCCCGATATGTCGGAGTGGGAGCGCGGCCGTGAGCGCTATGCCTCTGCCGAGAAGACGGTGCCGGTCGCACTTGTGGGGAAGTACACGGATCTCGAAGATGCATATCTCTCGGTGATTGAGGCGATCAAGTCCGCTGCGGTGCATGAGGGATACAAAGCCGAGATCGTCTGGGTGGATTCTGAGCTGCTGGAGAAGCCCGCCACGAATGCCGATGCCGAAGCCAAAAAAGCCCATGAAGAAGAATGGAAGAAGTTGGAATCCTGCAGGGGGCTGGTGGTTCCCGGCGGGTTCGGGTTGCGCGGCGTCGAGGGCAAGATTGCGGCCGCGCACGAGGCGCGGGTAAACAAGGTTCCGTATCTGGGTCTGTGTCTGGGCTCGCAGATTCTCGCCATCGAGTTTGCGCGTGCCATGCTCAAGGATCCCGATCTCACGAGTGAGGAGTTTGATGAAGAAGGCAAGCTGCCCAAGTCCAAGTACGTGGTGCACTTCCTTCCCGGTCAGCATGCGGGTCGCGCAAAAGGCGGGACGCTGCGGCTCGGCGCGTACAAGTGCACGCTCAAGGAAGGCACAAAAGCGTTTGAGGCGTACGGTGTGAAAGAAATCTCAGAGCGCCACCGTCATCGCTACGAGTTCAACAATGCTCTTCGTAAGAAATTGGAAGAGAAGGGCCTCGTCTTCTCCGGCGAGTGGGAGGAGCAGGGGATCATGGAGATCGTCGAGGTGAAGGGGCATCCCTTCATGCTTGGCAGCCAGTTTCATCCCGAATTCAAGAGCCGCCCGCACCGGCCGCATCCGCTGTTTAAGGCATTTATGGAGGCGATTGTTGGCGCGGGGAAAGTACGCAGTACGTTGTAGGCATTCTTCTTTCCTGCGTACTGCTTTCCCTTTTCACGCTATGAATATCGCTTCCACATCGTCTCCCGACCGTCCCGTCTTTGACCGCAAACTGGTTTTCGCGCTCATGCTCTATCTCACGGCGCTCTTTGCCTCGAACACCGTCGGCATCAAGATCATGCCGTTCATCTTCGGCACGCATCTTTCCACTGCCATCTTTGCCTTTCCCCTGGTCTTTCTCATGACGGACGTCGTGGGTGAGGTGTACGGCAAGGCGCACGCCCGCGCATTCGTACGCATGGGTTTCTACAGCATGATTGTCTTTCTGATCTTCAATGCCCTCTCTAACCTCATGCCGGCATCGGCGGAGTTCCGCATGCCCGAGGCCTACAATCAGATTTTCAGTCTGTCGCTCCGTTTCACGTTCGCCTCGCTGGTGGCATTTATCATCGGGGAGTATCAGGATGTCTTTTCCTTTTTCTTTCTCAAGGCGAAACTGGGAGGCCGGTACTTCTGGCTCCGGTCCAACCTTTCGAATCTATGGGGCCAGCTCATTGATTCCGCCATCTGGTACTCCATCGCATTCATCGGTGTGTATCCCTTCAAAGTGATCGTGCTCATGATCATTCCGTGGTGGCTCTTCAAGTTCGGCATGGGGGTTGTGTATACGCCGTTGAGTTACGTCGGGATCTGGCTCCTTCGGCGGCCGGAGCGGTAGAACACAAACGCTCCGTATCGCTGGAACCGTCCGCTGTTTTGCTGCATACTGTCGTCCGATGAACCTTTCCCAGACAGTCCGCGGGGTCACCTTCCAAAACCCCGCTGTTCTCGCGTCGGGTATCTGGGGCATCACGGCGGCGAGCTGGCGCCGGGTCGCCGAGAGCGGAGCGGGAGGAGTGACAACCAAGTCCCTCTGGCTTACGGAACACAAAGGGCATCCCAACCCCACGATCATTTCGACGGATCATTACACGCTCAATGCCGTGGGTGTGCCGGATGCGGGGATCGAGAAGGCACGCGAAGAGATCGGCGACTATAACAAGCAGAAACCCGTCCCGCTTATCGCAAACATCATCGCAAACACAGTCGAAAACTACGGCAAGACCGCCGAGGAAATCGCGAAGCTTAAACCGGACTTTCTCGAGGTGAACATCAGCTGCCCCAACGTGGAAGATGAATTCGGCAAGCCGTTCGCCTGCTCGGTGCGCGATGCTTCAGCCGTCACGAAGGCCGTGAAAGCGGTGAGCGGCAAAATTCCGGTCTTCATCAAGCTCTCGCCGAACGTGGATGACATCGGTTCCATCGCTTCGGCCTGCGCCGAGGCCGGTGCCGACGGTTTTACGGTCATTAACACCGTCGGGCCGGGCATGGCCATCGATTTGCGCAGCCGTCTTCCGATTCTTGCCAACAAAGTCGGCGGCATGTCTGGTCCCGCCATCAAGCCTCTCGCGGTGCGCTGCATTGCGGATGTCTATCGGGCCACGGAGGGAAAGTTCCCCATCATCGGGACGGGCGGAGTGATGACAGGGGAGGATGCCATCGAGTTCCTGCTGGCAGGAGCAACACTGATCGGCATCGGTACAGCCATCGGGTATCGCGGGGCGGAAGTTTTCCGTCTGGTGTGCGAAGAGATGACGGCCTGGTGCAAGACGGAAGGAGTGAAGAAGATTTCCGAGCTCACCGGTGGCATGCACCGTGCGTTAGGGATTCGAACTTAGCGTTTTTTATGCATACTCCTCAACAGAACCGGCTCCCAAAGACGTACAGGATCAGTGCCGTGACGCGCGAGACGGAGCTGGTCACCAGTTTTACGTTCGCGGTGTCCCTTGGGGCAAAGCCCGGCCAATTCATCATGGTGTGGCTGCCGGGCAGCGATGAAATCCCTATGAGTGTTGCGTTGGATGATGGCAAGAAGCTGCAGATTACGTTCTTCGCGGTGGGTGATACCACCAAGAAGCTGGCCACTCTCAAGAAAGGGGATCTGGTCGGGTTGCGCGGTCCCTTCGGCACGCACTACGAGTGGAAACCCGAGCAGCATCTTGCCTTGGTCGCGGGTGGATATGGAGCGGCGCCGATGTACTTTGCGGCAGTGGAAGCGGCCAAGGACGGTTGTTCCATAACGGCGATCGTGGGTGCACGAAGCAAGACGCACTTGCTCTATCTGGATGCCTTTGCGGGCCTGTCCGGTACCACTCTCTCCGTTGCCACGGATGACGGATCGCAGGGGCACAAGGGGTACAACGTGGATCTTCTGAGAGAATTACTGGAATCGAGGACCCTTCGACTTCGCTCAGGGTCAACCGCTCACGCGGTTGATCAGGTTTTTGCCTGCGGTCCGGAGCGTATGCTTGTCGCTGTTTCCGATCTTTGCGCAGAGCATAAAGTTGTCTGTCAGCTCTCGCTGGAACGGTACATGAAGTGCGGGTACGGTCTCTGCGGTAACTGCGTGATCAATGGCGTCCGTATGTGCGTTGACGGTCCGGTGATGAGGAACGAGATCGCCCGCACATTCACGGAATTCGGCAGATACCACAGAGATGGCTTGGGGAAGAAACATTCTCTCTAATCGTATCGCCCACCTTCCCAGCGAAAATCAAGGCGAAATTGGCACTCATCCATTGAGAGTGCCAAATTCGTGTGCTATGCTGACCACTCTTCATTCCTTCCCCCCTCTCTTATGTCCGGTGGTGAAAAAGGAGGCTGTTGCGGCCTCATGGGTGGCGGTGGTGGTTGCGGCTGCGGCTCCTGCTAAAGCCTTCCACACCCCCCTTCAGTCGAGAGGCGGATTCCCCGCGCGGGGCCGCCTTTTTCGATTGTGTGAGAGCAAAACCTCTCTTGAAGAGATCAGTTTTTCTTTCTCTGCTTTCACCCACGTCTTCACCTGCGCCTCACGTCTGCGCGAGGCGCTCAATGTAGTGAACCGTTCATGGTACACAAACCTGATGGGACGACGTGAACGCGTGTACTTGGCGCCTTTTCCTTCGTTGTGCAGTCGTTCGCGTGTTTGCAAATCGATGCACGAACCTGCATACAGAGATCCGTCGCGACAACGCGCGAGATAGAAGTAATGGGGCATCGATATCCGAGTATATCTGATTGTGCTTTGTGAGAGTGGCAGGGGCGATTATAATCGAACCGTTCGAGGATTTGTGATGTTTTTGGCATAGGGCAGCGCGATCTGGCCACGCCTGCACCCTCACTTCCTGTTGAGGATATCCCATCCATCGAGAATGGCATCGCAAAAGAAATCTTGAAGTATGCTCGTATCGTCTTTTTTCTGAGCGATGTTGAGAAAGGAATAATACAGACGCTTACGCTCCGGTCGGATCACGGCTGGCGGAAGGTTCTTTTCGAGCAACATGGCATGTAAGAGGAGCCGTCCGATTCTGCCGTTTCCATCCGAAAAAGGATGAATCTTTTCGAAGCGAGCATGAATATCCGCGGCATCCGCGATGATATCTCCGCGAGAGATCATGAAGTCCTGGGCGAGTTCCTCCATCAGAGAAGGCACCTTCAGGCAATTCGCCGTCGGAAGATCTGCACCGATGATGCGCACGCCGTGGTGACGATAGGATCCGGCATCAGGACGAATGCCGTTCATCAGCATCCCGTGCAGCTTGAGCAAGAGATGCTCATCAACAGCTTTGCGTCCATGAAGATGATCGAAGAGATAGAGGAGAGCGGTCTGATGATTTTTGGCTTCCAGTTGCTCCGTCAGAGTCTTATCCGGCAATGCTACATTCTGGAAAAGCACCACTGCCGTTTCCGCTTCTGTGAGCGTGCTTCCTTCGATGGAGTTGCTGGTGTAGGTCAGAGTGAGAACGAACTGGTCGCGGATGTCCGGATTCACGAGAATGGTATGCAGAACATTCCCTGCCCCTTTCGCCTTGAGGAGAACAATGCCCTTCTTTGCCTGCAGTTCTTTCTCGGGAATCACAGTGAGACCCGTGTACTCTCGGTACAGAGCATCAATGCGTTCCTGCGCTTTCTTCCGAGGTATGGCCTTGTCGTTCATCCACCGATTGAATGCCACGAAAGTGACGCCGAGTTTCGCTGCGAGCTTTGTTTGATTCAGGCCGGAAAGCCGCTGGATCGCCTGCAGTTTTTGGGGAATTGTCATGGTAACTTTAGAACTATATAAAGTTTAGCATGTTTGCAAAAACTTATAAAGTTAATATTTCTGAGCACCACGGACAAATGATCGACCAAATGGGAAAAGTACTTACAGAAAGCAAATAGAGGCATATTATGAAGAAGATGAAGATAATCCGACTCTATAGGCGGGAAGACCATGAGAACCTGATACATCTCATCGTGCAGCTTCAGGAGCATATCGCTTCGCTGGATCCCTATCATCGCCAGAAGAGCGGAAGCGATTTTGATGCAGAGGCGTATGTGAAGAAGACGTTGAAGAAAGTACAGGAAGAGCACGGTGCAATCTTTGTGGCAAAGACAGATGGGGAAATTTCCGGCTGCATCATCGGCTGCATCCCCGAACCGTCTGACGCGGATATGCTCGAATCTTATCCCGTGAAAGAAGGATCCATTCTGGAGTTAATTGTTGCGGAGAAGTCGCGAGGATCCGGTCTCGGCTCTGAACTCATGAAGGTCATGGAGGAATACTTCCTCAAATGTGGATGTAAATTTTCGCGTGTCGCGTGCTTTGCGCCAAACGCCGATGCTCATATCTTCTATAAGAAATACGGTTATGGAGATAGAAATATCGACATGTTGAAAAGGTTAAAATGACCTGGCCCAGCTCTAGACTTAAGCCATATTTGTACCCCAGGGCACCATGGACATAGAGTTAACCCAATGGGGAATCGAGCCTGGATACGATGAAGAATTTGTAGCGTATAGGCAGAACGGTCACATGCGCGTAGTGGCAGCCTCACGGGGAATCGAACCCCGATTCCAGGAATGAAAATCCTGTGTCCTAACCGTTAGACGATGAGGCCGAGTGAAAGAAAGAGCGAAGAAAGGGTATGGCAGAGCGGGAAAGAGCGCCAGAGGGTAGTGGCAGAAACGTGCAGAAAATGCTATAATATTGAAGAGAATACCAAAATCCCCAATGGTCCTCCAAACCCTTCGTACGTCGTTCATTCTGGCTGGCCTCACGATCCTCGTGTCCACGGCAGGCAACGTGCATGGAATCATGCGCGCCAATCTGGCGGGTCAGGGATCCATGCTCACTGATGTCAACATCGAAAAAATGACCACGATGGAAATACGACAACACATGAGTGCGCCGGAACAAACGAAACGTAATGTCTCGGCAGAGGTCGCCCTGGGGAGCATGCTGCTGCTCCTCGGACTTGGCCTGCATGCATACATCAAGCGAAGACTCCCCGATGAACGTGCCGTGAAGGTGCACACCGCTCCGGTAGTGCATGGACGCGACAAGCGAAAAATGGATCGGTGGTTTTTGTGGATGACGGTGCGCATGTGATTACTCCACCCACAGGAGCAAACTCTTCAAGTAATCTCCCTCGGGGTGGTAGAGGTTGACGGGGTGATCCATGGCCTGCCGGTGGCGGCTCAGGATTTTCACCGAGCGCTTGGCTTGCCTGGCTGCGTGGAAGACGAGCGTCTGGAAGAGCTCCGGATTCACCTGATAGCTGCAGGAGCAGGTGAGCAGGAAGCCGCCCGGCGGGAGCGCCTGCAGCGCCATGCGGTTCAAGTCGGTGTAGGCCTTCTTCGCCGGATCCAGATCCGAACTCCTCTTTGCGAAAGCGGGCGGATCCAGAATGATGTAGTCGTAGCGATGGGGGAGTGACTTGCGGCGCAGAAAATCGAATACATCTTCACTGAAGATCTGCAGGCGATCTTCCGGCAGGCCGTTCAGAGCGGCATGTTGCCGTGCGCGTGACAGCGCGGCACTGTCGTAATCAACGGCATCGGCAATCAGGGCTCCGCCTGCGAGCGCGTTTACCGAGAATCCTCCCACATAACTGCAGCAATCCAGGACCGTGCGGCCGGAGGCCGTCTGCCGCACGAGGGAGCGCATTTCGCGCTGATCCAGAAAGAGGCCGGTTTTCTGGCTGCCCTCCAGTGCGATCAGGTACCTGATGCCGCGTTCCTTCACCTCAATCGCGGTATCGATTTTGCTGTGGATCCAGCCTTCCCGTTCCGGCAGACCCTCTTTCTTGCGCGCAGGACCCGTGGATTTTTCAAAAATAGCTTTGGGTTTCATGATTTCCAACAATTGTTCTTTGACCCAGTCGCGCAAGCGGTCGAATCCCAATGTCGTCATCTGGATCACGAGAACATCACCGTATTGATCCACGATGAGCCCCGGGAGCGCGTCACCTTCGGCATTGATCAGGCGGCAGCAGGTCGTTTCTTCCTTCGCAAAAAGTGTCTTGCGCAGGTGCACCGCCTGCTCCATGAGCGTGCGGACGTGGACGAGGGGATCGCCTTGTTCGAACGAGATGGCACGGCCGCAGATGTAGGCCCTGGCATTCCAGTGGGCGAAGCAGAGGAATTCCCCCCTGCTGTTCTTCACCTCCACGATGTCGCCGTCCTCCGCTTGCGGCAGCCGATCCACGGCGCTGCGGAAGATCGCGTGGTGGTGATTGCGCAGGTGCACTTCGGCGTCGGGCTTGAGGGTGAGGACGGGGTATTTCATCGGCGTGATTGTACTTCATATGCTTTCGTTTTCTGTCCATTATTTTGCGAGTTCCAGTCCAAGTTCCAGGTGTCGCTGCGCCTCGTCGGTTCGGCCGGTTTTCGCCAGCACCGGGGCGAGGCCGCGATGGGCTTCCATCGAATTGGGGTTCCAGGCGAGCGCAGAGCGGAAGGCCTGTTCCGCTCCGGCCAGATCGCCCTGCTGAGCGAGCAGCCGTCCGATGCCGGTGAGCGCGGGAACATCCGAGGGATCCAGCTCAATGGCGGTGCGGTAGTTTTCCAGTGCTGCGTCGCTGCTCCCCGTCTGCTCCTGTACCGATCCGATCGCAAACCACGCGTCGGCGTTCTTCGAATCCATCTGTTTTGATTTGTTGAATTGCTCAAGTGCATCGGTCACCTGTCCCACACGGGCGTAGATTTGTCCGGCCATGAGGTGCAGCCGCGCATCGTCGCCCTGCTTCAGGCCTTCTTTCAGGATCGCGAAGGCCGCTTCGGGCTGCTCCATGTCGAGCTTGGTCTGCGCGAGCGCCGTGCGCGCGGCCACGGAGCGCGGAGTGACGAGCAGGGCATGCGTGAAGAGCGTATCCGCAGAGTTCCAGAGTTGTGTCTGCTTGATGGAGAGCAGACAGAGGAGTGCGATCAGAAACCCACTTGTGCCTGCAATCGCGGATTTTGGGGGTGTCCACCGTTCGGCAGTTCCTTTCAGGATCAGTGCTATCAGCAGCAGCAAGCCCAGACTGGGCAGGTAGATGTAGCGGTCAGAGGCGAGAAAGACCGTTCCCGCTTTGCGGAAGGTGAGCAGGGCGGGAGAGAATAGGATCAGGAAGATAGCGAGGGTTAGGGTGTAGGGCGTAGGGCGTAGGGATTTTTTTTGAAAGAAATAAAGGAAACAAAAGAAGCAAAGGAAACAAAGGAAAACGAAGAACGGAATGAAGATCGCGGGATTCGTGAGGGCAATCATATCCGTCACTTCATAGAGCGGACTCAAATTTTGCGGGACGAAGAATTTTCCGATCAGAAATAGTATGCTCCATGGAGCCAGCAGGAGCGTTTCCCATCCATGGGATGTCTGCACGATCCGTTCCTTGCCAAACAGGGCGAGAAGAACGAAAGCGGCGGAGAACAGCAGGAAGGGCAGCACGGCGAGGAGCGTCTTCCTGTTCCATTTTTTTCCCTGTATGGTCAGCAGGAGAGGGAACACGAGCGGAAGCGGGGCGACCGAGACCTTGGCGAGCAGCGCGAGGAGGAAAAGTGTGATGCTCAGAAGCATGCCCCGTCGTGTCTGTTTCAGAAATGCCAAAGTGGAGGCGAGCGCGAAGAAGGACGAGAGCAGGTCTTTGCGCGCCGTGATCCAGACGACGGCTTCCGCATTGATCGGGTGCACGGCGAAGAGTGCTGCGGCAAAGAACGAAGCCCACGGTGCGCCGGTAATTTTTTTGAGAATCCAGAACAGCAGCGCGGCATTCCCTCCGTGAAGCAGAATATTCACGAGGTGATAGCTCCACGGATAGAAACCGGAAACCAGATAGTTCAGCTGAAAGCTCACGAGCGTCGCCGGAATGTAGAGTTCGGGATCGAACGTCGTGAAGGTGATTTTCAGATGATCCCAGGTAGGCCCGCGCGTGGCGAGGTTCTGCACGACGAGAAAGAGATCGTCGATCGGGGCGTACCCTTGCAGAAGTGATTGGCCGAAGGCGAAGAAGGGCAGCGCGATCAACATTGCCATCACGGTGATGTTCCACCATCTTCGGCGCGCTTTGGAATGTTCCATGCGAGCAGTATAGCGTGTTCAAAAACGCAGCCGGAATGCGCGCATTCCGGCTGCTGACGTATGTACGTACATCTTCACTCCTCTTCCACTTTCAGTGTCTTCTTTGCAGCCTCCTCTTTTTTCGGAATCACGATGGTGAGTACGCCGTTCTTGACCTTGCAGGCCGCGCGGGAGCCGTCAGCGTAGTCCGGCAGGCGCACCTGCCTCGTGAACTCGCCGTACGAGGACTCACGACAGACCCATTCCTGATTGTTCTGTTCTTTCTGTTCCTGCGCATGACCCGCGATGGAGAGCACGTTGTTGTGCACGTCCACCGTCACGTCCTTTGCCTCGTATCCCGGCACATTCACGCTGACCGTCAGGTCTTTCGCCGTTTCGGCGATGTTCATCGCGGGCAGCTGGCGGTGTCGCATGAGCGGGGAGCCGAAGAATCCGAACGGATCCCAGAGTGCGTCATCGAAGAGGGCAGAGAAGGGGGTGATACCC
>JAQTQU010000039.1 GCA_028712095.1 Candidatus Peribacteraceae bacterium | reverse complement strand
CCTCCCCCCCTCCCCCCCTCCCCCGGGGGGGGGGGGAATTTTTTTGTTTGTGGTTGTTTCGCTGTTTGGGGTCCTCCCCTTCCCCCTCGGGGGGAAGGGGCTGGGGGAGGGAGGTTAGTACCAAATAAAACAAGGGGGGGGGGAAGGGGGATGAGGCAAAGAAAGAGCCTTGATTCTTTATTCATAATTCTTAATCCTATCCGGGATGGATCTCGTCCTCTTTGGCATCCAGGGCTCCGGTAAAGGCACGCAGGCGAAAAGGCTCTGCGCGGAGTTCGGCTTTGATCAGTTCGAGGCCGGCGGGGAGCTGCGCAAAATTGCCGCGTTTGCCTCGGCTGAGCCGAAAGGTGAAGACGGGTCGGGCTCCACGCTCGGCGAAACGGTGAAGTCCTACATCGATGACGGCAAGCTCGTTCCGTTCGACATCATCATGCAGGTGGTGAAAGAGGCGATTCTCTCGCGCCCAAAAACCCAGAAGATCCTCTTCGACGGTATTCCGCGGGATCTCGATCAGATGCGTGAATTCGATCGGATCATGGCCGAAGTGGGGCGCGACTTCCGCTGCATCGAGATCACACTCACAGAGGAGGAAGGTGTACAGCGCATCCTCAGCCGGGCCAAGATCGAGGGACGCAAAGATGATGCCGATGAAGCCACCATCCGCCGCCGCATGGCGACGTTCTTCGAGAAGACGAAGCCCGTCATCGGGCAGTACAAGGTCGCGGGGAAGATGACCGAAGTGGACGGCAGGGGGACGGTGGAGGAGGTGTACGAGGGGGTGAAGGAGATCCTGCAAAAAGAAAGAGTATAGAGAAGTATACAGAGGTCAGTATTCAGTATGCAGCAACCGATCAGGTTCTTCTTTTCCTGTATACTGCATACCGAATACTGCATACTTCTGTTCGTGTCCCGCTTTCAGATCTTCAATGAGAAGGAAATTGCCTCCCTCCGGAAGGGAGGGAAGATCCTGCATGACTGTCTGGCGCACGTTTCGGCGATGGTGAAACCGGGGGTAACGACGGGTTTTCTCGATGCCATGGCCGAAACCTTCATCCGCGATCACGGGGGCATGCCCGGGTTCAAGGGGTATCAGGGGTTTCCGGCAACGCTCTGCACGTCGGTGAACGATGTGTGCGTGCACGGCATCCCCGGTGCGCTGGAGCTCCGTGACGGCGACATCATCTCCCTCGATTGCGGTGTTCTGCTGGACGGCCTCAATACCGATGCCTGCGTCACCGTACCGGTGGGTTCCATTGCCCCGCAGACACAGAGCCTCATGGAGACCTCTGCCGAGGCTCTGAAACAGGCGATTGGCATCGTCCGGTCCGGCGTGCACGTGGGCGATATCTCGGCGACCGTCGAGAGAGTAGCCAGAGTGCGCGGATTTTCACCGGTGCGGGCGCTCACGGGCCACGGACTCGGCACGACGCTCCACCAGTTCCCCGATATTCCCAACGTCGGAACGGCGAAAACCGGTCCGGTGCTGCCCGCAATGACGCTCATCGCCATCGAACCCATCATTTCCGCCGGCAGCGATGCGATTGAGGAGGGAGAGGACGGATGGTCGATTTACGTGAAGGATCATGCGCTGATTTCACACTTTGAACATACGTTGCTCGTTCTGGAAGGAGGGCACGAGGTACTGACAGCCGGATGAAATGTTCTTATATAATATTTTGAATATTTTTCAATACAAATTTCCTTCTTCTCGGGAAAATGGCAGCCAATTGCTTGCTGGCTTAGAAAGCGCTCTGTAGGATGCCTCGGCTTTGGTTCAAAGTTTTTTCTTGCGATCTGTGTCGAAACAGGACGTAATCGAACTCATCGGCGTTGTGGAGGAAACGTTTCCTAACGCCATGTTCCGGGTTCGTATCACGAGTGACCAGGCTTTGAACCACGAACTTCTCTGTCATCTGGCCGGACGCATGCGTGTACACAGGGTCCGCATCCTCCCCGGCGACCAGGTGAAGGTGGAGATGACGCCCTATGATCTGAAAAAGGGGCGCATCGTCTACCGTTTCTCTCCCAGTCGTCCTGCTCCGGGTTCCGCAGCAGAGGCCACCCCCTGAGTTTCCCCCTTTTTACATCCCATGAAAGTCCGTGCTTCCGCCAAGCCCATCTGCAAAGACTGCCGCCTCGTCATTCGCAGGAGCGGCAAGGGCAAAATGGTGCGCCGCATCGTCTGCCGCAAAAATCCGAAGCACAAGCAGCGCCAGGGCTAGAAGAATTGATCAACTCTATGCATTTCTCCCTCATCTCCACGGGCATCGGGCAAGCAATAAGACTTAAACGGAAAGCTATAAGTTACCAAAAAAGACTCGTAGCAGATGCTTACAGCTTACAGCTTACAGCTTACAGCTCCGCCACTCTCCCTTCGGCTTTCACAATCTTCAATCCATCTCTCACCTGACACCGATGATCCGCGTTTCCGGAGTCGTCCTCCCCGGCCAGAAGCATATCGTCATCGCCCTGACGCACGTCAAGGGCATCGGACGGCCGCTCGCTGCCAGAATGCTCACGGAGTTACGCATTCCGCTGACCAAGAAAGCCGATGCGCTGACGGAGGAGGAACAGGCGCGCATCCGTGCCCGGGTCGAGCGCGAGACGGTGGAGGGCGAGCTGACGCGCAAGGTCTCGATGGATATCAAGCGCCTGCAGGATATCGGTACGTGGCGCGGTTACCGTCATCGCAAGAAGCTGCCCGTGCGCGGCCAGTCCTCGCGTCGTAACGCCCGCACCAAGCGCGGCAAGAAGAAGACAGGTCTCTCCGGCCGCGTGACCCTCACGAAGACCTAAACCTTCCGTTTCCTTCCGCACCCGCGAAGGGGTGCTGCTCCCCTTATGACTGATTCGAACCCCAAGACACCGGCTTCCCCCGCTCCTTCCGACTCCGCCCGCCGGGCTGCGTCGGGCAGGCCGACGGACACGTCCGATGCGTCCGCAAAGAAGGGCCCGTCCGTCATGGAGCAACTCGAGGCCTCCGCGGTGAGTGCCGAGGGTGCTGATGCCAAGGCCACCCCCAAGCTCCGCCGTAAGAAGATCAAGAAGACCGTGCCGCAGGCACGCGTCTGCATCCACGCCGGCGAGAACAACACGATCGTCACGTTCACGGATCTGCAGGGCAACAAGCTCGGCGGATGCAGCGCCGGCATGGCAGGCTTCAAGGGGACGCGCAAATCCACGCCCTACGCGGCCAAGGTGGCGGCCGAGAAAGCGTCAGAGAGAGTACAGGGATACGGCATCCAGTCCGTGACGGTGGAGGTGAAAGGCCTCGGACCCGGACGGGAACAGTGCATCCGCGGGTTACAGGGTGCCGGATTCAATCTGGATGCGATCATCGATACGACACCCATTCCCCATGGCGGCGTGCGTCCTCCGGGACGGCGGCGCGTGTAACCCCCTCCGATTTTTCTTCTCTCATTTTTCCCATGAAGTACACAGGTCCAAAAGCGAAACGGTGCCGTCGGCAGGGTGCGAACATCTTCGGGGCGGACAAGTATGACAAGATCCTGCAGCGCAAGCCCTACGGACCCGGCAAGGGGCCGAAAACGCGTGCCACGCGTCCGTCGGAGTACTGCAAGCAGCTCAAAGAGAAGCAGAAGGCCCGTGACATGTACGGCCTCAGTGAGCGGCAGTTCCGCATTCTCTACGCCGAGGCCACCAAGAAAGAAGGACAGACGGGCGAGACCTTCAAGCAGCTTTTGGAGCGCCGTCTCGATAACGTCATCTACCGGGCCGGCCTGGCGCTCACGCGCATGCAGGCGCGGCAGTTCGTGAATCACGGACACTTTCAGGTGAACGGCGTGCGCGTATCGGTGCCGTCGTACCGCGTGCGTCCCGGCGAGGTGATCATCCTGCGTGAGCGCAACAAACGGTCCCCCGTCTACGGGACGATTCTCGATGCGCACGAGAAGTACATGCCGCCCAAGTGGCTCAAGGTCGACAGCGGCGCCATGAAAGTCGAAGTCGTGTCCCTGCCGCTGCCCGACGATGCCGAGCAGGCCATCGACGTCCGGCAGGTGGTGGAGTTCTACTCTCGCACGTAAACCTGTTTCATCCCTTTTTCCCGTACTGTCGTCTCGACGAGGGTACGGGCCACCCACTTCCTTCCTTCCCGTCCTATGCACATCATTCAGGAAGAAATTGGTCTCCCCGCCTTCAGTGTCACGCCGGTGACGAAAGGGGATTCCACCCACGCGGTCTTCGCGATCGGGCCGCTCCCGCCCGGCTACGGGATGACCCTCGGTAACGCGCTCAGGCGCGCATTGCTCTCCAGCCTGCCCGGCGCCGCAGTGCTCTCGATGCGCATACAGGGTGCCCAGCATGAGTACTCCACGGTCAAGGGCGTACAGGAGAACATGGTGGACGTTGCACTCAACCTGAAACGCCTGAAGATGCGCAAGCACAACAAGGATCTGGAGGTGATCACCCTGCAGGCCAAGGGGCCGAAGGTCGTGACGGCCGAGGATCTGAAGGTCTCGTCCGACATCGAGATCATGAACAAAGATCTGCCCATTCTCACCATCGAGAAGGGCGGCTCCATCGAAATGCAGATCACCGTCGGCAAGGGGGTCGGGTACGCGCCCGCTGCCGAGCGCAACAAGAAGCAGAACGAGCCGGGACTCATTCACATCGATGCGATTTTCAGCCCTGTCGAGAAGGTCCGCTTCAGTGTCGAAACGGCCCGCGTGGGGCAGCGCACGGATCTGGAGCGGCTCATTCTCGATGTGCAGACCAACGGGTCCCTCTCTGCGGAAGAGGCGGTGCAGTTCGCTTCGCAGCTCCTCAAGAGCTACTTCGAATACTTCGGCTCAACCGAGAAGGTGGTGGAGCCCGAGTTCATTGCCGATTTCTCGCGCGCGGGGCCGCAGGTGGGTGAAACGGGGATCGATACCGGCGCGAAAGAGAGCTACACGCCGATCGAGATCCTCAATTTCTCGCCCCGCACGCTCAATGCGCTCATCAATGCGGGTGTCGGCTCGATCGAGCAGCTCACCAAGTGCACCGAGGCGGCGCTCAGCAATTTCCGCGGATTCGGAGCCAAGGCGTTGGATGAAGTGAAGCTGACGCTCGCCGAGCGCGGCCTCAAACTCTCTGACGAATCTTTGGACAACTGAGCCCGATTTCCTTTACTCTGCCACGGCGGTTGCGACCGCCGTGGCTCTGCGCCTCTCCTCCTCATGCGTCATCGTCTCTCCCGCCATCGGCTGAGTCTCAAGCCCGCCCACGGACGCATGTTCAAGCGAAACCTCCTGACGTCCCTGCTGCTGTACGAACAGATCCGCACGACGAAGCGCCGCGCACAGGTGGTGGCGCCCATGGTCGACACGATGATTGCCATGGCGAAAACCACTGCACCCTACAACGCCATCCGCCAGATCAATCGCGTGGTGACTGACAAGAACGCCAGCCGCAAAATCATGGAGGTCTACGTGAAGCGCTTTGCCGCCATTCCGTCCGGTCTCACCCGCATCGTGCCCGTGGGGGCGCGTCAGGGTGACGGGGCGCCGCTCGTGGATCTGATGCTCGTGGAAGGAGTGCCGGTTGCCGTGGAACCGAAGGCATCCAAAAAACCGGACGCAGTGAAGAAATCCCGTTCCACTCCCAAGCAATGAAGACGTCGACCCCCAAGCCGCAGGCTCCCCAATGGCTGCTGATTGATGCAGACGGTCAGGTGCTCGGGCGGCTTGCCGCACGCGTGGCGCTGCTGCTCAGGGGCAAGCACAAGCCCTCGTTCTCGCCGCATCAGTCTTTCGGCGACCATGTCGTGATCATCAACGCAGAGAAGCTGACGTTCACCCCTGCAAAATTCCGCCGCAAGACGTACTTCTCGCACTCGGGATATCTGGGGCACCTCAAGGCCACTCCGCTCAAGAAGATGTTCGAAGATTCTCCTGCAGAGCTCATCACCCGCTCCATCCGCACCATGCTGCCCGCAAACCGCCTTCGGCCGGTCTCTCTCAAACGGCTGCACGTCTTCAAAGGTGCCACGCATACCTTCGAGGCGCAGAAGCCTGTTCCCACCTCCCTCCGATAGTTCTATGACTTCCGAACCAAAGAAGCGGCAGTACTTCAGTGCCATCGGCAAGCGGAAAACGGCCATTGCCCGCGTGAAGCTCTATGAAGGGGGCTCCGGCGAGGCCACGGTGAACGGACTCAAGATCAGAGAGTACTTCGGTGCGGCGTTTCTGGTGGAAAATGCCCTGTCACCCATTACGCTCTCCAACCTGAAGGGGCGTCTGGATATCGATGCGACCACCCGTGGCGGCGGCAAGGCCGCCCAGTCCGATGCCATGCGTCATGGCATCAGCCGCGCGCTCCTGTTACTCAATCCCGAATTCCGCAGCGACCTCAAACACGCCGGCTATCTGCGCCGCGACGCCCGTATCAAGGAGCGCAAGAAGCCGGGCCTCAAGCGCGCACGCCGTGCTCCGCAGTGGCAGAAGCGGTAGGGAAGAGGGAATCGGGATTCGGACGTAGGAAATTGTTGGCTTGTTGCGGGCTGAGCTTCCGTTTCGAGTAACGAGTAACCAGCCGACGAGAAACAGAACCCTAAGTCCCATTCCCTATTTTCGAATCCCTACTCTCACGCTATCGCCAGTTTCACGTAGTACAGGCTCTTGCCGTCTTCCGTATCCAGAATGAACCGGGCATCCAGACTCATCAGCTGCAAGATGGTCTGGCACATTTTAAGCAGCATGGCAGGCGGCAGCATCACTCCGGCCTCCAGACACGTCGCACAGAGGCCTGCGGCGTCCTTGCAGCGCAGGTAGGGCTCTCCGCGGGCCTGTATGACCTCACGGAGTGAACTCTGCACCTCGACGACGTAGCGCTCAATGCAGGGCTCCAGCTCCTCCACGGCCAGTTCCTGAACCTCTGGAATCGCCTCGATGATATCGAGGTCCGTGTGAATGGCATGGGCGATGCAGGCGTCGAGGGTCATTTTTTGTGTTGGGGATGGATGGTTGTTTTGGAATGTTTGGCTGTTTCCGGTTTCGTTACTCGTTTGTTCGTTACGCGTTACTCGTTGCTTCGGAACGGACGCATCAGGATATTATAGCAGAAACCGGTGAGCCATGGAAGGCGGAGGAAGTGAAGGAGACTGCACATTTCGTGTGCAAAGAAAGGATGAAGCCTATCTTGGCTCGCCGACCGCAAATCCGTATAGTAGCCGCTGTTCTCCTGTTCGGTTTCACAATTGTTCTTTTCTCTCGTTCGTCCCCGTAAGCCGCTGTAGCTCAGCTGGTAGAGCAACGGTATCGTAAACCGTGGGTCACCGGTTCAATTCCGGTCAGCGGCTCCAGAAATTGACACAATCAACAATAACCTTCATAATATATTTATGAAGATTTCCTATGAGGCAGCTCGAGCTGCCCAAAATGATACGGGGCTTCGACAGGCCTTCCTGAGTCAGATCGACTTGGAAAAAGCCCGTAGATTCATTGCCGAAGTAGTGTATTGCCCGACGACTGATCATAATCATCTAATGGCAACAAACCCGACTTCTCGAGCAAAATGGGGCTGTCCGGGGGAGCGTTCCACTATCGAAGTTTTCCCAAATGCATTTCAACTCTATAAATACGAAGACGGTTTCAAGTCGGTATTGATTGATCATGAGGGAAAGCATGCTGAAGATATTTTCGAAAACCCAAACAGAATAATCATGACCGCACGTAATGCACTCTTTATCTGTTGCACTCAGCGCAGAGAAAACCTTCGAGAAGTCCGAGCAATTCGCAATCAATTGACTGCCCATGCACTTGGCACGAGAAATCTGCAAGAATCCCATATTCATGTTCTCGAACATGATTTACGTCTGTTCTTGGGCAAATAAATTGCCACGCAATCCGTTAGAACTTTCAATTACAATTCTAACTTCCTCCAGCAGAGAGCTCCATTGACACAAATAAATAAAATGTCATAATTCCATTATGAATGAACAGGAACTGCAAGAGAAGATGGCTTCCATAAGCCGGTTATCTGCCTCTGGAACGAAGGACGAATTAGAAGCAGAAAAGCTGGAGCTGCAACGTGTCTTCGATGCGTGTACCGGTGACATCAGTGCCCGGATGCGTTTCGATGTCTGCTCGCTCCTGATCGACCTCGACCCGTACGCCTACTTTCCGCATCTGCAACGGGCCGCCCATGATCTGCTCCGGGATCCGGCGCATCCACCGGATGATGTCACATTGGTGCAGCTCCATGACTCCTTCGATATGGGAACGGAATGGATGCATGCCGAGCAGGCGGAAGAGGATGTGAATCTGCAGAGAGATATGGCGATGCGCGAAGGTCTGCAATTTCGTGCGCTCGGCGCCGCACGGAGGATCCTGAAGTGTAGAAAAGATCAATCTCCCCGGGCCGTTTACGATGCCCGCGCGATCATCTGCTCCAGCTCCGATGACGCTGAAGAGATTCTCGGTGTGCTCACCGATGCGCGGGAGGAAGGCAACGAAATGGATTATTTGTGCCTCGCCAGGCGGACGCTCGGCAATGATGCGTTTCCCGTTTCCGAGCGTGTGTTCATCGCTCACCGGATCCTGTCGGCGGACTTTCCCCCGGCCCTGAGATCGGGCATGCTCACGACGGTCATCGGTTTCACCTGTTCGGCAGTGGTTCCCGCGATCGACAGGGATGAGGCGGTGGAGAAAGAGCTGGGCATCACCGTTTCGGATGTCATCGGCTATGTCGAGTCCCTGTTCGCCGAGCTCGCGCAGCTGCCGGACGAAGAGCAGAACAGGGCGCTGGCGCTCGCCATACTCTGCCGCTTCTATGCGAATCTGGGCGATCGCACGCGGGCGGAAGAGCGCTATGCGTCTCTGCGGCAGCTGCGGACGACAATCGGGGGTATCCATTTCTATTCGGAAGAAGTGGACAGGGATTTGCGCGATTCCATTGATAGAATCGGTTTCTAGGCTCACCCGGTTCCGGCTTCTTGCATGTCGTGTTTTTGTGTATGCTTGCGTGCCCTATGGATCGCAGTACCGCCCTTACGTGGTCCTGGCTCAATATTCTTACCAGTAAGCGTCTGGAGGCGATCCTGCAGGTCTACGGCGATCTTTCGCAGGCACTGCAGCACCTCGACGAATCGCTCTTGAAGCAACTCGGCTGCCGCGATGAAACCGTACTGGAGGTCCTCAATCGCCTGGAGGAATTCGATCCGGAACCCTACGAGCAGGAACTGACGAAGCGTGGACTCTCATTTCTGACGATTGATGATGCCGGATTTCCCCGGCAGTTACGGGAGATTCCTGATGCGCCGGTTTTTCTGTACTGGCGTGGAGACCTGACGATTCTCGATCAGCCCTGCCTCGCGCTCGTGGGCACGCGCGAGATGAGTGACTACGGCAGGCGGGTGGCCGAGAGCTTCGTGCCGGAATTGGTTCGTGCCGGGCTCGTGACGGTGAGCGGCCTTGCGCTGGGTATTGATGCCGCCGTCGCACGCGAGACCATCGCTGCGGGCGGCAGGACGGTGGCCGTTCTGGGTCATGGGTTGGGGAAAATCTATCCGACTGAAAATGCCCGGTTGGCCGAAGAGATCGTTTCGGGTGGGGGGCTTATTCTTTCGGAATTCCCCCTCGATGCGAAACCCGGGAAATTCACATTCCCCGCACGTAATCGCATCATTGCCGGTCTCTCGCTTGGTACGGTCGTGCTCGAGGCTCCAGAGGGAAGCGGCGCGCTGATCACGGCGGATCTGGCGCTCGACTACGGGCGCGAGGTCTTCGTCGTTCCCGGTCAGATCTTCGATCCCAATTACGCCGGGTGCCATCAGATGCTGGGCAAGGGCCACGCAAAGTTGGTCGGCTCCGCAGAGGATGTTCTCTCGGAGCTCGGTGTCGTCGCCTCCGAAACTTCCCGTACCTCCTACGATCCCAAGAATGCGGCCGAAGCGGCGCTTCTGAACGTGCTCACGACGATGCCGCAGACGACGGATGATCTGATGGAGCGTTCCGGGCTCCCCGCATCACAAGTGGCCTCCGCTCTCACGATGATGGAGCTTCAAGGGGCGGTAGGGCAGGCGGGGAATGGACAGTGGGTTCGACGATAGGTTTGAGAAGTTGAAGAGGTTAAAGAGGCCGGAAAGGTGGTTATTTTTTTACTTTTCAGGCTTCCCTCACCTCTCAAACCTTTACAACCTTCTTCGGACTTATGGAAAGAAGTGGCAATGGTGTACACTCGCCTACACTTTCCCCCATATTCCATGACTGCTCCTCTCGGGCAACTCCTCACCGATTCCTGGAGTTCCTTTCGTCGTGCGCTGATGCCGATTGTCGTCGGTGCCGTGATTTTCGGTCTGATTCTTGGTGTCGCCCAGTCCTTCGTCGGACAGCGCATGGTGCAGAAGGCCGGATCGGCGCTTGAAGGGCTCGGGTTCGATCAGCAGCAGATGGAAGATCTGCAGCGGCGGATTCAGGCGGGTGATGAGACAGCCATGAATGAATTCGCGCAGAGGATGCAGCAATTGGGCGGAGAGCAGGGAGAAGCGGTTTCCGGAGCCCTGGTGTCGATGTATAAAGGCCTCTTGCCGGCGATCGGGGCATCCATGCTCATCATGTGGGTGATTTCACTCGTCGCTTCCGCATACTTCCTGCTGCTTGCCTTAGACGAGAAGCTCACGTTTCAGGGGGCACTCGCCCGCACACCGGGGCTCATTATTCCGCTTTTCCTCCTGTCGCTCTGGATCATGCTCCGGTCATTCATCTGGGTGCCGTTGCTCGGTATCATCCTTGCAATCATCCTCGGTCCGCGCTTCGTCTGTGCGCCGGTGCTTTTGGCCCGTGATCACAAGGGCGTGCTCGAGAGTGCAAGCATGAGCTACGCCAAGACGCGCGGGCAGTGGGGCAAGATTCTCGGCAACACGTTTGTCGCCGCGGTGAGCGCCATGATTGCGGTCATGGTGCTCGGGATTGTCGTCGGCATGCTGGGCATGCGGGTATCGGGGATTGTGATGCCGATGGTCAATATGCTCTCAACGGCATTCATCACGATCTTCGTTGTGCGTTTGTCTTCGACGATCCTGTCGAACGCAAAGTAAGCCCGTTCAGCCCCTTGCCTGTATTGCCGCGAGCATGATCGCGTGGAAATCCGCTGGCTTCAATGCAGATCCGCCTACGAGACCTCCGTCGATATCCGGCTGCTGCAGGAGTTCCAGAGCGTTATCGGCGTTCAGGGATCCGCCGTAGAGGATGCGCGTCGTCTCGCGCCGTGCCTCGGGGATGAGCGATCGGATGAAGGCGTGCATGTCCTGCGCCTGCTCGGGCGTGGGAGTGACACCGGTGCCGATGGCCCAGACGGGCTCATAGGCGATGGTCACGATTTCACGGAGCGGCAGAATGCGCACCTGCCGTTCCACGACCTGCTTGTGGCGCTTGGTTTTGCGTTCCGCCTCAGTTTCGCCCACGCAGATGACGGGGTGCAGGCCGTTTCTGATGGCGGATTCTGCCTGCGCAACGACATC
>JAQTQU010000003.1 GCA_028712095.1 Candidatus Peribacteraceae bacterium | reverse complement strand
GTCTGTTGCATTGCTTGCGACGGTATTCGTCCTCTTCCACCACGGGTTCGTGCTCATGGTGCAGCTCGGGTCCGCCGATCTCCTCTTCACGGCGCTCTTCTTAAGTTCCCTCGCAGCATTCGCCGCTGCCGCTGAGCGACCTCATCTCTACGTGCTTGCCGGCTTGCTGCTCGGGATCGCTTCGCTCACGCGATACAACGGCGTGCTGCTCTTCGCGCTCTATCCTGCCTTCGTATTTTGGAAACGGCCGCGGCACGTTCGATCCGGATGGTTCTGGACGGGAATGGCGCTGGCAGCCGGCGTCTTCGGTTTGTGGTTTCTCCGGAATGCGCTCGTCTTCGGCAATCCGTTCCACACGGCGTACAGCGTCGAGTACCGGGCGGAAGTGCCTTCGATCGGGTTCCTCCTCCTCCGCAACGCGCTGTACTACATCGGGCCGTTTCACAATGTCCTTCCGGTGCTGTTTATCTTGGGTCTGCTGGGTATTCTGCGTCATGGACGCCGACAGTCCCTGCTCCTGCTCGGCATCGTCGCCGGCGGAGCACTGGCACTCTTCTGGTGGGTGAGGGGCGTTCGATTCGCGTTTCCCGCGTATCCCATCTTCCTCGGATTTGCCACGATGGAGCTTCAGGATCTTTGGATTCGGCTCCGGCGTTTGCGCCCGCTGTTGCTGTTCTGTGCGATCCTGACGGTCCTGTTGCACGCCGGCGCACTCTGTCTGTACTCGTATGGGGCGTGCAACGCGTGGTTCGACCGGACCGTTGGTTCCATTCCCGCCGATCTGCACATCTCTCCGGAGGGTCTCGACGGCATTGCCCAGGCACGCGATTTCATTAACGCGGAGGCGCCGGATGGTGCCGCCGTTCTGGGCGGATCGAATGCGGCCGTGTGGCGGCACGGCGTGTTCCGCTCCGACCTACGGGTGGTGGGCGATCTCTCGGAGGCGTGCCCCGCCTACGAGATCGAGCAGGGGCAGACGGATTTGACGCCTTTATTTGTGACGCAGAGCATGCCGAAGACTATGGTAATCCTGCGGGATTGCCCGCGTTGATTTTCGTCCCCTCTCTCCCATGAAATTCCGCTGGAGCATGATCGTTCCCGTCCTGGCTGTCATCCTCGTCGGCGGGGTCCTCGCGGGTCTGTACTGGACCGGCGGGACATTCTTTTCCGAAGAAGAGAATAGTGAGCAGAGTTCATCCGCCCAGCCATCGGGATTGCCCCTCCCCACGCGCGAGGAGGAGACGGCGCTTGTGAGCGAGACGATGCGCACATTCGCCCGCGCACTCGTTCAAAAAGATTTCAACAGTTTCTACGGGAGCACCTCCGCTGCCTGGCAGAAGCAGATCCTGCCGGAAGATATGGCCGCAGCATTCAAGCATTTCCTCCCGTTCGCTCGCGAGGTGCAGACAGCCGTCACTGCCGACGATCCCTTCTTCAATGCACCGCCTTCCATCAATGAGAAGAAGGTATTGACGGTGCAAGGGTTCTACCGCATCGAAGGGACGAAGATGCTCTTCAATCTGCAGTATATTCGCGAGAAGGACGCCTGGAAGCTCTTCGGGATGAATCTCGATGTGAAGTAGATCGCAAAAGACTTAGAGGGCCGCGTGCAACCGCGCGCTTGTCAGTTCCATATCTTCCAGCGTCTGGTCGGGCCGGAGGAATGTGCGTCGTTCCTCCACGATCTTCAGGAGCGCGTCGCGCGATGGCAGTGAGGGGAGCGGATAGGGCTCGCCCTTCAGTTTCACGTAGAGATCTTGAATGGTGCAGACGGAGAGCATGGCGCTCATGAGTCCGAAAAGCAGATTTCCTTCCCAATTGGGCGGCGGCGCGGACCGGAAGTAATCGAGTGTCTGTTCGGGGGTCTTGAAGTAACGAAGGAGCATCACGGGTCCGGAGAGACCGCTGAATTCGGCGACGCACCGCTCACGCTCCTCAGGCGAAACGATCGCGCAGCGGTATCCGCGCCGGAGCAGCAGCTCGTTGGCCTTGTCGAAGGTGTCGTAGCGGCGCGGCGGCCGGGTGTTGATGGCGGGATGCGGATTATTCGGCGCCGGGGCGAGCGACAGTTTCTCCTTGAGAAAGATCTCTCGCCGGATGGCGATGCAGTAGCTCGAGCTCGGCTGCACGCGCTTGCCGTCGAAGTCGAATTCCCACCACTCGCGCGGGCGGAAACTCACCGAGGCCGTGTTCGGGACGGCGAATTCCCGCTCAAGGATGGGCAGGCATTCCCGGCTCATCAGAAACATGTCGTCATCGCAGATCCAGGCGATGCGCCGGTGACGAGCAATGTGCCTGATGAATTCATTTCCTTTGGTCGCGGCATAAAAATTGAGGAACGGGAGCACGCGTGCCTCCGGAAATTCCTGCGGATCGAGCGTGCCGGTGCAGTCGAAGATGACGATGTCCGCACCGTCACCGAGCGACTTCTTCGCGAAGTGATGCCACACCGTCATCATCGGCGGGAGGATGTTCATCGTACACAAAGCGGGTTTTTCGTCAGGAGGAATGGGAGCGCGCGTCAGGTAGTACTGCAGGGTCGGCAGCAATGTCCGCCGGGCAAAGCGCAGACTGTTTCGCCTGAACACGTAGCCGAGCATTTGGTCGTAGGATCGGGCCATTTCAGGGGTCAAACAAACTCCAGCATGGGCGGGATTTCCGCATTCTTCAAGCCTATACTGGCGGCAATGAAGCGTGTCTACTTCGAGCGCCTTGAGGGCATGCCCCTCGTCCCGCTCCTCCTGCCGAATTTCGGGGAGGATGCGCCCACGCGCCAGCTCTTCCAGAAAGAAGCTTTCCGCGGTTTCACAAATCCTCTTGTCGAAGTGATCACCGATCCCGCGCGAGCCGACATCCATCTTCTCCCGCATAATTATCCCTTGATTGCGGGCAATGCGGATTACCTCAGAGCGTGTCAGGAAACAGCGGCACGTCATGGTAAGCGCATCGTGGTCTTCTGGAACGGGGACGGCACGGGTCCGGTCGCCCTCGACCATGCGGTTGTGTTCCGTACGTCCCAGTACGCGTCGAAGCTGCGCAGGAACGAGCACATCATGCCGGCCTACGCCGAGGATCTGAAGGGCAGGGGTCTCTTTGTCCGCGAAAAGACCGCCGCACTGCCGGTGGTCGGGTTCTGCGGATGGGCGCAGTATAAGAATGCGAAGAATGCCATCGGGTCTTTTCTGCAGGCGCTCCCGCATGAGGCGTACGCCTTGCTCACGGGCTATCCGCAGAGCCAGTCGTTCATCAAGGGGCTTTGGCTCCGGCGCCGGGTGCTCGCATCCCTCTCGCGCAGCAAGCGTATCCGGACAAATTTCCTCCTGCGTTCCAGTCACTCCGCACATGCCAAAACGATCCGTCTGGATCCCGCGCAGGCGCGGCGCGAGTACATCGAAAACCTCCTCGCTTCCGATTTTGCCCTCTGCGTCCGCGGCGACGGCAACTACTCGCTGCGCTTCTACGAAGCACTGAGTCTGGGGCGTGTTCCCATTCTCCTCAATACCGACGTGCGTCTTCCGCTTTCCGATTTCATTTCTTATTCCAATTTTGTTCTTACCATTCACATTGCCGATATGCTGCGTATGGACGAGATTGTCGCGGACTTCTGGGCGCGTCAGACGGATCAGAGCTGGTTTCTGATGCAGCTCGAGGCGCGCAATGCATTCGAGAAATATCTCTCTGCCCCGCAATTCCTCGCGTATGCCGTCGAGCATCTCTTCTGATTCCATGAAAATTCTGTACATCTCACAGGCGCGGTTCCCCACCGAAAAGGCACACGGCCACCAGATCGCGCAGGTGAGCGCCGCCATGGTGCGCCTGGGGCACTCTGTCACGGTCATCGCTCCCGATGTGCGAGGTACCGTGGCCAAAGATCCTCGGACATACTACGGACTCCGCGAATCGTTCGACGTGATCCGCCTGCCGACATTTGACGCTCTCCGCGCGTGGTGGATACCCGGGTTCCTCGCATTCTTCTTCACGATGCGGTCCTATACGCGGTCCCTGCAGTCCTTTCTTGCCGGTCACTCTGCAGATGCGTTGTACACGCGTTCTCCGGTGCTGCTGCCGGTGCTGCTGCGCACGCGGATCCCCGTGATACTTGAACTCCATACGTTGCCGCGACGCACGAGCGTGTTTGTCCGTCGCTGCGGCCAGTGCAGGTGTGTGGTCTGTCTCACGAAGCCCATGCGCGACGAGTTGGTCGCGTGGGGTGTGGATGCCGAAACAGTGTGCACCGAAGGGGACGGCGTGGATGTGCGCAGGTTCGACCACCCGCCTTCCGCTTCTGACGCGCGGAGGGAGTGGCACCTGCCTGCGGATCGCCGTATCGCCGTGTACGTGGGGTCACTCGTCACGCGGGGGACCATCGAGAAAGGCGTGCGGGAATTGATCGGAGCGCTCGCCCTTCTGAAGGATCAGGGCGTGTTCGGGTGGATCATCGGCGGACCGCGTGATCAGGTGGATCGCTATCGGGCGATTGCCCGGCAACTTGGTCTGAGCGATGAAGATGTGCGGTTCGAGGGTCCGGTCCCCAATGCCCGCGTCCCTTCCATCCTCGCCGCTGCCGATGTGTGCGTGTATCCCGCGCCGGCGCTGCAGCACCCGTTCTTCCTGCGTGATACATCTCCCCTAAAAGTGTTTGAGTACCTCGCTGCCGGCAAACCGACAGTGAGCGCGGACCTGCCGCCGCTCAGAGGAGTGATCGATCCGTCCCTTGTTCACTTCTACCCTCCGGGTGATGCCTCTGCGCTTGCACAGGCCATCAGCGAGGCTCTGGAACATCCGAAATCGCATGAGGAGCGTCGCATCTCCCTGCTCAAACATATTTCCTGGGATGCCCGTATGGCGCGGATTTTGGCCTCTTCCTGTTCCGCGTAATGCAGTTGCCGCAATTCCAGGTTCATGTCGATCTCGAGGAGCGCCACTGGTGGTTCCTCGGCCGCCGTGCAATCGTCCGCACTCTTCTCAAGCGGGTGGTCCCGCCATCCCGTGAACGACTTATCCTCGATGTCGGGTGCGGAACGGGAGGAAACACCGCCGCGTTTGCCTCCCAGTACACCTGCGTGGGAATCGATCCTTCATCCGATGCCATCGCGTTCGCCCGCCAGCGCTTTCCCGGCATCGAATTTCGTCAAGGCTTCGCTCCGCAGGACTGTCGCGATCTGCTTCGGCAGGCGGATGTCGTGTTTTTTCTCGATGTCCTCGAACATGTACGGGAGGATTTCGCTCTGGTATCGCAGTTGCTTGCGGGCATGAAGAGCGGTGCATACCTGTTTATGACTGCACCCGGCGATCCGGACCTGTGGGGGCCGCACGATCGCGGATTCGAGCACGAGCGCCGCTACAATCTGTCGCGATTCCGCATGCTGTGGGAGGGGCTCCCCGTGGAGGAGTGCGTATGTTCCGCGCTCAATGCGCGCCTGTATCCCATCGCAAAACTTTCGCGTCTCTTCAGTCGATTCCGGGGCAAGGCACTCGGGCCGGGACAGACAGACCTGTCGCTGCCTTCCGCCCCCGTCAATGCGCTTCTGTACCGGATCTTTGCGGGTGAGGTGAAGAGGATCCTGCGCGCATGGCAAGGCGGAAGACCGTACCGGCACGGCGTGAGCGTATTTGCGGTACTCAAACGTGGGGCACAGGAGGTCATCCCACGAACACGTCCTGCAGATCTCCCCTTAGATCCTCGTCCCTGGATGTTGGACTGATCTTTGGTTCTCTCATCACGAATCTCACGCCCCCTCACCCTTTCATTTTTTGTACAAACCTTCATCTCCCAACCCCCTTTCCTCTTTGTACGTAACCTCCATCCCCCGGCCCCTTCCTCCCGAGGAGGAAGGGGAGCACTCCAACGTGTGTGACAAACACAAACACATACATTCCCCCTCTCCACGGGAGAGGGGGCTAGGGGGAGAGGTTAAGAAAAGAAAAATCAGAGCAGCGGTGAGGCAATGAAGAGCAGGGCCTGCATGGTGAAGTTCACGATGCCGAAGACCCACGTCGAGAGGATCGGCACATGCAAGAAGACGCCTGCGAGAATCAGAATGAGCAGGATCATCGGGCCCCGTTGCAGCAACGTTTCGTACTGATCCTCATACTGCAACGGAATGAAGATATGCAGGATTTTCGATCCGTCCAGAGGCGCAATGGGGAGCAGGTTGAACGCCATGAGGCCGAAATTGATGAATGCGGAGCTCCCCAGAATCTGCAGGAGCAGCTGCTGCAGCACCGATTGTCCGCTGCCGATTGTAAGAAGCCCAAAGACAGATCCGCTCATTTGATCACGGAGCATGAAGAGCAGACCAAAAAAGGCGATGCTTCCCAGGAGCAGGTTGCTTGCGGGGCCCGCGAGTGAGACCAAGGCGGTATCACGCTTGGGGCGGTGAAAGTACATGGGGTTCACCGGCACGGGTTTCGCCCAGCCAAATCCGACAACGAGGAACATGAGCGCGCCCATCAGGTCGATGTGCGCGAGGGGGTTTAAGGTCAGGCGCCCTGCGTTATAGGCGGTGGGATCGCCCAGACGCGCAGCCATCCAGCCGTGTGCGGCCTCGTGCACCGAGATGGCGACGAGGATCGAGATGATGAATGGCGGGCTGACGAAGCTCGAAAGCATGCCTTGAGTGTAGCGGAAAAATGCAGGGAATCATTTGATTCCACCTTGTTCTTTCAGTACGCTCTGCGGGCAATGGCACGCCGATGCGTCAAGACAGGCAAGCAGACCGAGTTCGGGAACACCCGCAGCCACTCCATGCGGCACACCCGCCGCACGTACAAGGCGAATATCCAGAAGAAGCGCGTGTACGATCCTGCCACGGGTCAGTACCGCACCATCAAGGTGGCGGCGAGCTACCTGCGCACGCTTGCGAAGCGCCTGCAAGAGGGCAGGGCTGTGTAAAGGAATCCCGGAGAGATGTTGACCGCGGAGCCCTGAGCGTAGTCGAAGGGCGAAGAGGATTGCAGGTCGGCAGGGCCGCTTAATGTCTCATTTCCTCCAGTGAAGCGTGCAACGCTTTTTGTCGTTGTTCCTTGAGTGAGCTGCGATGGTGCTTTTCTTTCAGCATCTTCTCTTTGGCCTTGCGTGAGCGGCGCTGCTTCTGTTTGCGGACCCTGAAGATCTCCTGCTGGCGTTTCGATGCTGCACCCCTGATGCTCTCTTCCAATTTTCCGATCAGAAGTTTGTACGCCTCGATGCGGTTCAAATGCTGTTCCCGAAAGCGCTGTACGCGGACCACTGTTCCGGTCGGACGGTGCGTCAGCTCCACGCAGCTGGCGGTCTTGTTGATCTTCTGTCCGCCGTGGCCGCTGCCGCGGGTGAAGAATTCATCGATATCTTCGGGCAGAATTTTGAGTTCGGCGGCGAGGGCCAGTGTCTGTGGAGAGAGCTCAACGGGGAAGTTCATGGTATGAGAATAATAGAGTATTGGAGTAATAGAGTAATGGAATATTGGTGGAAACAAGTTCACCACTGTTTCCCTCATACTCGAATATTCTAGTATTCCGATTCTCTTCGTCGCCATTTCTCTCGGTGAATTTTCTTCGGATCGAATTCTTCGTCCGTGTGGGGTGCCAGTGTTTCGGCGGGATAGCCGATCGGGAGCACGTTGATGACGAGGTAGTGCTCCGGAATTCCCAGCACTGCCCGTAATTTTTCCTGCTCCTCGCCATCGTGCACGTGCTTCCAGACGCAGCCGAGACCAAGGTGCGCGGCCTGCAGCCAGATGTTCGCCGTCGCAAGTGTCAGGTCTTCTCTCGGCTTACTGGCGGTTTTGGTATCCGCGACGGGCACGATAATCACCGGAGCCGTTGCTACAAAATCCTGCGGTACGAGGGCACCGGCGATGGCTCGGTGCGTCTTTTCATCAGTCACGAAGATGTATTCGACGGATTTAATGTGGCGTGCGGTGGGCGCATATTGCCCTGCATGGATGAGTTCTTCGATGAGTTCCAGCGGAACGGGATCCGCAAGAAATGTACGACAGGCTCTTCGGTTTGAAATTGCTTCAAGAATCATGGGAATGAATGAATCTGAACAGTAAGAACATCCGGCATCATGCGTGCAGCGTACGATGATTACGCTTCTCTAAAAAGACTCAAAAAGCACTGCGATGTTGTAGTGTTCGTGCATCTGTTCCCCGCTACAATGCTCGTGGAGGGATGGCCGAGTGGTTGAAGGCGCACGACTCGAAATCGTGTAGGCCCCCAAAGGGTCTCGAGGGTTCGAATCCCTCTCCCTCCGCCATTCTCATTATATTTTTTATGTCTTTTGAATCCTGGTCCAAGCTTCATGAGCGCTATGAGCGGCAGGAATGGATTGATCGTCCATCGATCTTTGCTGAACAAATGCGTGAACTACTCCCTCTCAATGGCGACCTTCTTGATCTCGGTGCAGGTCAGGGGCAGGACAGCCGATTTTTTGCGGAGAATGGCTTGCGGGTAGTCTCGACTGATATTTCTGAAGATGCCTTGGAACGCAGTCGGTCGAAGACACCGGATCAACTGCGCGATCACATGCAGTGGCAACAATTGGGTTTATCTGAGCCGATCCGCTTTGACGATGCGTCATTCGATGCGGTCTATGCCCATATGTCTTTGCACTACTTCGATGATGCGACGTTGCATCGCATTATGTGCGACATTCATCGTATTTTACGCTCCGGCGGCATGATCGCTCTACTGGTCAATACTGTGCGTGACCCTGAATGCGGCACAGGAGAAAGCGTGGGGCATGATACATTCCGCATTCATGGAGTAATGAAGAGGTTTTTTTCGCCAGAGACGCTGCGTCCGTTCATCACAGAGTTTGAACCGGTGTTGCTCGATGTAAACGGGGAGTCGTATAAAGATCATGCGAAAGGTATTCACCATCTTGTTCGTTTTGTGGGACGGAAGGTGTAATTCCGACGGTGGCATATTCGTGTATCCTACGTTTGCTTTTTCTCTGTTTTGTCAGCGCAGCTCCAGCGCCGGCTCACACTCCCGCTCTTCGTCTTCTACGGACTCGGGTCCATCCTCGGAGCGGGGATCTACTCCCTTGTCGGCAAGGTGGCGGGGTATGCCGGTCTGTTCGCACCGGTTGCGTTCATCGTGGCGGCCGGCGTCGCCGTCCTGACGGGTTTCTCGTATGCGGAACTTTCGGCGCGCTATCCCAAGAGCGGCGGCGAGGCGATCTACACCGCGCAGGCGTTCGGCATCCGTGCGCTTTCTTTGGGTGTCGGTCTGCTCGTCGTTTTTTCCGCCGTTATTTCCGTCGGCGTTCTGACGAACGCGTTCGTGGGGTACCTGCAGGTCTTCATTCCCGTGGCCCCCTGGCTCGTCATTGTGCTGACGATCCTCATCGCCACGGCCATCGCCATCCGCGGCATCGAAGCATCCGCGTTCGCGGCTTCGCTGTTTACGCTCATCGAAATCGGCGGACTGCTCCTGATCATCTGGATCGGGCGGCATGGACTCCTCACGCTGCCTGCACGCATGACCGAATTTGTCCCGCCGGCCGACGGCGTCGTCTGGTCTACGATTCTCGCAGGGGCCTTCATCGCGTTCTACGCGTTCATCGGCTTTGAGGATATGGCGAACATCGCCGAAGAGGTGAAGAACCCGCACCGCAATCTTCCTCTGGGCATCCTGCTGGCCATCTTCGTTTCCACCGTGCTCTACTGCGTGATCGCACTGGTTGCCGTGTTGAGTCTGCCGCTACGGGAACTGCAGGCCACCGATGCGCCGCTCGCGCTCATCTACGAACGCGTCACCGGCACTTCGCCCGTTGTCATCACCTTCATCGGGCTCTTCGCCATCGCGAACGGCATTCTCGTGCAGATCATTCTGGGCTCGAGAATCCTGCTTGGCTTAAGCAGAAAACAGTGGTTACCAGCCGTCTTCAGCCGTGTGCATCCCCTCACGCATACGCCCGTCATTGCCACGGTGCTCATCGCGTTTCTCGGTCTCGTGTTCGCGCTCTGTCTTCCGCTTGTTTCGCTTGCCGAGCTTACGAGTTTCACGGTGCTGGTGGTCTATGCATGCGTGAATGCCGCCTGCATGTGTGTGAAAATTCGCGAGCCCCACCCGCAAGGCGTGCGTACATTCCCGTTCATTTTTTCTTTTTTGGGGTTTGGCATCATTCTTGCCTTTCTCGCGTTTCGTCTGTGGGAGGCGTTGGGTGCATAGCATCGTCATTTTCGGCTTCCCGCGCTTGAGAACGGCGACATTGCCAAACCGTTGATTTCTCATATTTATGCAGTATTCGGCGATTTATGCAGGTTTACTGCATTAGACAAGACGGCGTTTGGCATGGGAAGGGCAGGGCGGTCAATTGAATATTTTAAGAGAATTTGCCCAAAAGACGCGTTTTTCCACTTGCAGGGGGCAAACGGGCATGCGTAGAATCACCCCGTTCCTTATTTTTTCCCCCCTTTTTCATGAGCTACGTCGTTGCTTCCAAGGTCAAGGAGCTCCTCAAGGCTGCCGACATGATGACGGCCGGCGACCTCGCGGATGCCGCCAGCAAGTACCTCGAGGACGCTCTCAAGAAGGCCGCCAAGCGCGCCCAGGAGAACGGCCGCAAGACGGTCCGCGCCTGCGACTTGTAAATCCTGTTCACACTTAGGAATCAAGGGTGCCTCGAAAGGGGCACCTTTTTGTGAGTATGCAGGGATAAGTATGCAGTATGCAGCACCTCATTTGCGTTCCCTTCATACTCCATTCTGAATACTGTATACGATTGCACGGGGGGGTGCGTTCTTATTGGACTGACATTCATGATCGTTCTTCCCTTTTCAGCTCCGCATCGATGAATTGCTGAATATCCCCGTCCAGTACTCCGGTCGTGTTGCTCGTTTCAACGTCGGTCCTGAGGTCCTTCACCATCTGGTAGGGATGCAGAACGTAACTGCGGATTTGCTGACCGAAATCCGCGCTCTGCTTCGCGCCTTTCAGTTCCGCCTTCGTCTCCAGTTGTTCGCGCCTTTCTTTCTCCAGCAATTTGGCACGCAGCATGTTCATGGCCTGTTGCCGGTTCTGCAGTTGGCTGCGCTCGTTCTGACACGCGACGACGATGCCGCTGGGCAGGTGCGTGATGCGGATGGCGCTCTCGACCTTGTTCACGTTCTGACCCCCCGCGCCGCCGCTGCGGTAGGTGTCGATGCGCAGGTCCGAGGGATTGATCTCGATACCCGTCGATTCCGGCAATTCCGGCAGTACCTCCACGAGCGCGAAACTGGTCTGTCGCAGGCTCTTGGCGTTGAAGGGCGAGAGACGCACGAGGCGGTGCGTTCCTTTTTCGCACTTCAGGTTACCGTACGCGAATGTACCCTCCACATGGATGGTGGCTGTTTTGATGCCCGCCTCCTGCCCGTCGGTCTTTTCGACGATCGTCGTCTTCCACTGCTGCCGTTCGCAGTAGCGCAGGTACATGCGCATGAGCATCGCGGCCCAGTCCTGCGCTTCGGTGCCGCCCGCTCCGCCGCTGACGGTGAGGTAGCAGTTCTGCGCATCGAATTCGCCGCTCAGGTAGAGCTGCGTCTCCAGAGACAGCCATTCTTTTTCCAACTGCCCGGCATCTGCTGCCAGTGCGATCTGTTCCTCTTCTGATGCGGCCTCAACCATTTCGAGGAGCGCTTGTGCCTCGTCGGCAATATGCTGCACGGGTTCCCACTGTTTCTTGAGTGCCTTCAGCTCCGTGAACATGGCCTGGGCCCGCTTTTGATCATTCCAAATATCCGCGGCGCCTGTCTCAAGCGTCAGTTCCTGAATGCGCTGGGGAAGACCTTTTGCCTCAAAGAGAGTCCTTCCCCGTCGCGATTGCCGATGACAGTGTCTTGAGTTTTTGCAGCAGGTCTTCCACGGAGGAAGGGGGGAGGAGGTAGGCTTATAGCATAGCGCATGAAGGAGTATGTATGTTAGTAATGGATGTATTGAGAAGACGTAAGCTATAAGACATAAGCTTTAAGCTCCGTGTGAGTATGCAATGCGTGCTTATCGCTAACATCTTATGTCTTAAGTCTTATAGCTTTCAAAACATATAATAGGAATCCATCAAACATTCCCACATGGCATAACAAACCTATTTTGGCTATAATATAAGGAAAACATATGACAAACATTCCTGCAGCGATCATAGGGAAAGTGAAGGCGGAGGTGCCGGGGCCGCGCGAGGTGCTCAGGCGGGTGCTCTTTCCGTTTGCACTGTTCGGGATCGTGCTTCTTTCACTGCTCGTGCTGTCGTGGTATTTGCTCCTTCCGCGTTTTACCCGTGTGGAGCTCCATGGCGTTTCGCAGGATTCCGCCCGCCTGCAGACGTACGTGCAGGGGATTCAGGACGAAACCAAAACAATGGAGGACAAGCGTCTGGCACTCATCCTGCCGCTCGACCAGTCGCCGTACGGCATCCTCGTACAGGAAAAAATGTCCCAGCCGTCCCTTCTCTCCTTCCATGAGCAACTGAAGAATGTGGCGAGCACGTTCCTGCCGGAACAATCGCAGGCCGTAGTGATCGCATCCATCAGTTATGAGCGCGAAGTGGTGATCCTCACGGGCGATGTGCGGAATGTGGGTCTGCAGAGCATGGCCGTGCTTGCGCAGTTCGTTTCGGCCATCCGGGCGATGCCGGGGGTGGAGCGCGTGGAT
Source organism: Candidatus Peribacteraceae bacterium (assembly GCA_028712095.1). Taxonomy (GTDB): domain Bacteria; phylum Patescibacteriota; class Gracilibacteria; order Peribacterales; family Peribacteraceae; genus Peribacter. Next base: position 37,003 of record JAQTQU010000003.1, on the reverse strand, counting down.
TTTCCGTCGTTCACCCGCGAGCGTGATGAACACATCGGCTTTCACTCTCCATTTACCATCCGGATTCATTTCTCATGACGCGTTTGTTCCGTGCGATCACCGGCTCGCCGCTCGTGCTCGGAAGCGTGGGTGTACTTTCGCTCGTCCTCGTGGTGCCGCTGCTCGCGGCGCATATGCAGGAAGTGAAGGCGGTGCGTGAAACGGCGCTGCCACTGCTGGCGACCCTGCCGGCATTGGAACGGCGGCTCGCGCTCCTCAAAGAGCAGGTGGAAGTGACCGAACTGGATGCGGCGCTGAAGACGGGTTCGCAGCTCGAACGTATTCGGGTTTCGATTCTTCCGACGGAGGCGGATGTTCCGCGTGCACTGGCAGGTCTCGAACTGCTCCGCAGCACGCTGGAGAGCCAGGGTGTCATCGGTTCCCTGTCACCGATTGAGGCCGGCAAGGAGCAGGCGCGCGGGGAGGGGCTGGCTGCCGTTCCGCTCACGTTCCAGCTTTCCGCACGTACAGAGGGTTTAAAGCGCGTGTTCGCCTTCGTGCGTCTGGCAGGGATGGCGACGGTGGGTGATGCACTCACGTCATCCGAAAAAAATGCGCTTATCCGTGCAACGGAAGAAGAGAATCCCGCGGGTATCGTCATGCTGGAGCAGTTTTTCTCGGCCGATCTGTTCAGCTATGCCAGAGAGCCGCGTCCGGTTGAGGAGCAGCTCAAACGCTCTCTGCAGAGCGAAGGGTTTATGGCCGCTTTCCGGCAGGCCACCGACACATCACTCCTGAAAGACGCCAAAGAACTCTTGCAGGGATCGATGGGGCCGGCTCTGGAGCGCGCGCATCTCTGGCCGATGGAATTTCTGGCGATCGACCGCATAGAACTCAAGCCCGGAAGCACACCCGATTGGTACCGGCTGACACTGTCGCTTTCGCTGGTGCGACGCACGGGCTAAAAGGGCATCCCCGATCTTGCGGCAATGCACTTGCCGCTTTTCTGCCCTTGACCTAGGCTTCTCTCGTTTTCTTCCCACCATTTTCCTTTGCAGAAACGACGTCGCGGACCGTACATTCCTCCCCGTCAGGTGAAACGGCCGCGTATCAATGACGAAATCCGTGCGACCAATGTGCTCCTGGTGGGGCCCGACGGGGCGCAGGTGCGGCCGTTTGCCGAGGTCCTGCAGGAGGCGAAAGTGCAGGAATTCGATGTCATTGAAGTGTCACCCAAGGCCGATCCTCCGGTAGTGAAGATCGGGGATTTCGGGCAGTACCTGTATCAACTGCGCAAGAAGGAACGCAAGCAGCGTGTGCATTCGAAGCAGACGGAGGTGAAGATGCTGCGGTTCGGTTTTCGTACGGATAAGCATGATATCGAACGTCTGATGGATCGCGCGAAGGAGTTCTTTAAAGAGCGGCATCTGGTGAAGTTCGTTGTGCGGCTGAGAGGCCGTGAGCTCGGCAACAAGGAGTACGCCAAGGCCAAACTTCTGGCCATCGTTGAAGCACTCAAGGACAGTGCTGAGGTGGAACAGGAGTTGAAGCAGCAGGGACCGATGTTCCATGTGATTTTGAGAGCGAAACATTGAGGTTCTAGAGGTTGTAGAGGTTAGGGAGGCCCGAGAGGTTATTCTGAAACCCACCTATCAGGCTTCTCTAACCTCTCTCGCTGTTCTAACCTCTCCTCTTATAGAAAGAGCATTTTTTCTTTGATGGGTCCTAAACTCCTGCTAGACTTCGGCGTCGTCCTATGCCCAAGCTCAAATCTCACAGCGGCGCCAAGAAACGTGTTTTCCGCACCGGCAAAGGCAGAATCGCCTTCAAGCGTCGCGGCCGCGGCCACCTGTTGCAGCAGAAGAGCAAGCGTCAGAAGCATCTGCCGCGTACGCTCGTGGTGAGCGGGGTTCATCAGCGGGCGCTTACTTCCCTTGCCCCCTACGCTTAAACTCCCATGCGTGTAAAACGAGGCATTGTCCGGCACCGTCGTCATGCGAAGATCCGCAAGCTCGCCAAGGGCTACCGCGGTATGCGCTCGAGCACGTTCGTGATGGCGCAGCAGGCCGTGATGAAGGCCGGGCAGCATGCCTACGTTGATCGTCGCAAGAAGAAGCGCGATTTCCGTTCACTCTGGATCGTGCGTCTGAATGCCGCATTCCGGGAGCGGGGGCTCAAGTACTCCACGGCAATGGGCATGCTCCTCAAGAAGAAGATCGCCCTCGACCGCAAGGTGCTGTCGGAACTGGCGATTCATGAGCCAAAAGTGTTCGATGCGGTGCTGAAGGCGGCGGGCGTCCAATAAGGATTTTTTTTGGATGAATTCGGAAGGGATCGCCTTTTTGTTGAAGGATGTACAGATCTGTTCCTTGCGTGGGGGCTAGGGCACCTTGTTCGGTTCCCTAAGCCCCCACACCCCTTTACCCTCCTAACAGTAAACCGCATCAATATAACAAATATTTCATTGTGAGGTACATATCCATACTCAACGGACGTATGTGTTTGTGTTTTGTTTTTTTCTCTACTTTCGCTTGATCCGCACGAAGCCGGCAACGTCGATGGTCTTCAGATTCTTTTCTTCTTTTGTGAGGAGATCCAGGAGCAGGTTCATGCCGATCGTGTCGGAGGCGATGTGACCGCACTGGATCATGTTCACGTGCTTCTCCTTTGCCTTCTCGAGCGATTTTTCGGTGACATGCATCGAGAGGATGGTGCCGACGCCCGCAGCGGCCTGCGCCTCTAAAAATTCCTCGGGCCCGTTGGTGCCGCCGGTGAATTCCGTGGCCACGACCCTGCCGGGGCGGCCGCTCCTGCTGCCGTTGACGATGAGCGGCGGCACGCCCTTTTTGGCGTAGTACTTGTACTCCGGTATCTCGAGCAGGGCCGTGAGAATCTCGCCAAGCTCGTCGTATTCTTTCCGGCAGATCAGCTTCTCGATGTAGCGCCACACCTGATTATCGGCGGGCGTGTGCGTGTTGAATGCGGGAAAGTCCAGCAGCTCGGCCACGCGTTCCGTTGCGAAGAGGTTGTCGGCGTGCACGGCGCGCGCCACGCGATCCATGCGGGGACGCAGGTACCCGTCGCTCTGGTTCACCGGCACGCCCACCAGCGCCAGCATGTCCGTCTGCAGGGCCATCACTTTCTCCAGATCGCCGAGCGCCCGGCCTTCGGGGTGGTGGAGCATGAGGGCGTCGATCTTCATCCCGCGCTCGCGCAGCCGGTCGGCCAGCAGCACCTCCTCCGTTTCGATGTCGATGCCGACCATGAGTGTCTTGATCTCCTCTTCGCCGGTACCGTTGATGATGCGGCTGTCGGAATACGGGTTCCACAGCCTCTCTTCATCGAAGTATTCTTTTTCGGCTCCTTCGAGTTTGGCGACGCGGTCCTTCTGTTTCTTCAGGATCTTCTCCACTGCCTTGCGGCCGCGGGGATCGGCGTCGATGCCGTGCTGAACTGCGGCGTGGAAAAGTTTGTTGAGTTTCATAGTAAACGCAGGATACCAGCGTTTTGCCTTATCCTACAAGAAAATACCCTGCTTCGTCTGTTTGCGTGCGCATAGACGGATCCTTGGCAGGCTCCTCTCACCCCCGCGCCCGCAGCGTGAAGCGCACCTTCGTTGCCGATTTTCCGGTCATACTCTGGAGCGTCTGACGCACCTTTCCTTCGTCGCCCTGCCAGTAATCGGCTATGACTTCGTCGCCTTGCGCCGATTGAATGACAATGCCCTCATCCGAGAGGCGCTGTGCCTTTGCCGGATCTCTATGGATCCCCTCCATGAACGTGTCTGCCGGTGCTGTAGAGGTTGCTGTTTCCATGTCGCCATTCTCTCCTTCATGGCGCGTGCGTCAACGTGTTTCAAAACCTCCGGTCTTTCCGTTCCCCGGAGAGGGAAGAACCGCTACACTGCACATCTGTTTCCCTTTCTTTTGTGGCGGTTCTGCACGTTCTCTACTCCACCTCCACCGGTCACACGGAGTATGTGGTCGATACGCTCATCGCCGCTCTTGGCGCAGCCGCGCCCAGGCTGACGATCGAGAAGCAGTGTGCCGAGGCCGCACAGGCGACGGATCTTCTGCGCGGTGACGCATTGCTCCTCGCATCCGGTACGTGGAATACCGGCGGTACCGAGGGTCAGCTCCACCCGCGCATGTCCGCGCTGCTCAAAGACCGCGCGCAGGATTGTGATCTTCAGAAAAAGCCGTGTGCGGTGATCGCGCTGGGGGATGAACGCTACTACTACACCGCGCGCGCCATGGAACACCTGATGCAGTTCGTGACGCAGCACGGTGGACAGGTGGCGGAATCTCTCGTGATTGTGAACGAGCCGTACGGTCAGGAGGAAAAAGTGAACAAGTGGGCCGCAAAACTCCTCGCAAAAGTTCCCGCACTCGTTTCATGACCAGACTCGCCATCAAAATCGTCGGGGCTCAGGGTCAAGGCGTCAACTCCGTCGGCGAGATGTGCGCGAAGGGGCTCAAGCGCAGCGGCTACTGCGTGTTCGGTTACCGCGAGTACATGTCGCTCATCAAGGGCGGACATTCGAGCTACCAACTCGACATCAGCGCGGAGGACGTGCGCAGTTCCGCGGTGTATGTGGATATCGTCGTGACATTCAATCATCACGGGCTTGAGAAGAATCTGCGCGACCTGAAACAAGGCGGCATCCTGCTCCACCAGACGCCGCAGTGGAAATTCAAAAATCCCGATGATCAGGCGTTTGTCACAGAGCAGGGGATCCGCGTGATCGAGCTGCCCACCGATGCGATTCTGCAAAAGCTCAAGGCCAAGCCCATTCTGGGCAACGTGCTCATCACGGCGGCGGTGTGGTCGCTCCTCGGTCAGCCGGAGGAACAGCTGCATGAGCTCGTACGCGAGCAGTTCGGGCACAAGAAAGATCTGCTCGATCTCAACTTCGCCTGCATCGCCGAGGGATTCGCAGCATGCAAAGTGATCGCACCCGGCATCACGCTCTCACTCCCTAAGTCCGATCCGAAGTGGAAGGACCACCTGCTCCTCACTGGCAGCCAGGCGATGGGGCTGGGGATCATCCACGCCGGGTGCCGCCTGTACGCGGGGTATCCTATGACGCCGTCCTCCCCGCTCCTCACCTTCATCGCGGACATGCAGAACAAAACCGGGATGGTGGTGAAGCAGGCGGAGGATGAAATCACTGCGGCACAGATGATGGTGGGGGCCATGCACATGGGTACGCGCGCGGTCACCGCCACGAGCGGCGGAGGATTTGATCTGATGACCGAAACACTCTCGCTCACGGGGGTCGCCGAGATTCCGGCAGTGTTCATTCTCGCGCAGCGCCCCGGGCCCGGAACAGGCCTCCCCACATGGACAGCGCAGGGGGATCTGCTGTTGGTAGTCGGGAGCGGGCACGGCGAGTTCCCGCGGCTGGTGATGGCGGTGAGCGAGGCACGGGATTGCTATGATCTCCTTCCCGAAGCTTTCAACTACGCCGAAGAATTCCAGATTCCCGTGATTGTGCTCACCGATAAGCAAACAGCGGAGGCGCTCTTCACGCAGCCTGCATTCGACCAAGCATCAGCCAAGCTCAAGCGTGGCCGTCTCGTCACGGATCCCAAAGAACTTGCGCAGCTGCAGTCAGCCGACCGGTACGATCCCGCTGCGTCTGACGGTGTTTCGAAGCGGTGGCTCCCCGGCAGCGCAGCAGCCACCTACTGCGCACAGGGGTACGAGCACACGCCTGACGGATCGTTCGACGAGACCAGCGAGAACGCGCAGGCGCAGATGGCGAAGCGTCTCAAAAAGATGGAGGCACTGAAAGCAGCGCTGCCCGAGCCGCTCTATACCGGTCCCAAGAATCCCGAAATCCTGATCGTGAGCTGGGGCAGCAATCGCGGTGTCATTCTCGATGTCCTCGAGAGTGACCAGTGCAAGAAGCGCAGTATCGGGTACCTCCACTACCAGTATCTTTGGCCGCTCAAGACGGAAGTTTTCGAGATGCTTTCACGCACGGCCAGACGGACGATCTTCGTCGAGTGCAACCACGGAGGACAGTTGAGCTCGCTCTTGAAGCTGGCGAGCGGCCGGGACGTGACGCAGAAGATTCTGAAATTCGACGGACGGCCGTTCTTCTACGAGGAACTACGCGGTCGGATTTTCGAGGCTCTTTCGCCCCTCACCCCCGCCCCCTCTCCCAGAGGGAGAGGGGCGTAGTCCTTCTGTTTTCAGTCTCTATGGCTTCGCATCAATCAACTTCTGGCCCGACCATGCACGACTACGCGTCGGTCAATCCCTGCACGTGGTGCGACGGGTGCGGCGACTACGGCATCTGGACGGCCGCCAGACGCGCGCTCGTGGAACTTCAGATTGCTCCGTGGCAGGTGCTGCTCTGCTATGACGTGGGCTGCCATGGCAACATGTCCGATAAAATCGGCGGCTATCGTTTTCACGGGCTCCATGGCCGGGTGATTCCTCTGGCTGCGGGTGCCGCGCTGGCGAATCCCACGATCCCCGTGATCGCGTTCGGCGGCGACGGAGCCAGTTTCTCGGAGGGGGTCGGCCATCTCGTCCATGCCGTTCGCAGTAATTACCGCATGACCTTCATTCTGCATAACAACGCGAACTACGGTCTGACCACGGGGCAGGCGAGCGCGCTCACGTGGCAAGATCAGAAGATGAATACGTCACCAAACGGCATTCCCGAGACGACACTCAACAGCATGGATTTCGTTTTCTCGCTCAAGCCGACGTTTGTGGCGCGCGGCTTTGGCGGCGACATCGCGCAGATGACGAAGATTTTTACGGCAGCCATCCGCCACCGCGGGTTCGCGTACGTGGATATGCTTCAGGCGTGTCCCAGTTACAACAAATTCGCCACGCATGAGTGGTTGCTGGAGCATTGCTATGATGTGCATGCGGAGGGGCATGATCCCAAAGATTTTGAAAAAGCCCGATCGCTCGCCGTTGATACGAGTCAGCGTGTCGCTACAGGCATTCTCTATCAGACGGAGGACGTGCCGGCGTTCCATGAGCGGCTCAAGCCCCGTCAGGGAGTGACGACAACGCCGGTGGAGGAGGTGAAGATCGTCGATACCACACAGTGGCTGAAGACATATATGTGAGGAAAGGCGCGCCATATTCTGGCGTGTTTACGGTGTGTCTGCCTGTTCGTGGGTGGTCCATCGGGATGGGTTTTGACGGATGTAGGCGCGGATACGGTTGACCTCCGCATCATCGCGGATAATGTGATCATGGTACCGGGTTTGCCCGTTTGCATGATCCTGTAACGGATAATGATGATTCCGTGCACATGGTTGGGCATGATGATCCATTCGCCCAATGCGATATTCGGTCGTATGCCAGGTGTTTTCATCTATTCATCCGCGGCAATCGCACCGACATCCGAAAGGCAGACGATTCCATTTCGCACGTCTCCGAACCAATAGATGCGGTCTCGTGTACAGATCGTGACGCAATAGGCGCATGGTCTGGTGTAATCCCATTTCGGACGACGGTTCGTGCCGTTGCGGAATTTTCCTTGGAATCGTTCCTGCATGGAACCAGTGTATGGTGTCTCTCATCTGCATAAACGATCAGTCCGGTGTTCATTTGTACCACACAGTGTGGATTACGCATCTGTAAGCCACAAATGGCGTTCTATGATTGTGTAGAACATCCGTTATGTCATCGACTCCATGGCGCCGCGTCGCTACAATTCACTGGTGCGCATCGATATTCTGACGCTCTTCCCGGGCATGTTTCAGGGGCCTCTCACCGAGAGCATCTTGCAGCGTGCGCAAGAGAGACGCGCCGGCGAAGCGGCGCTTCTTGAGCTTCATTTTCATGATTTGAGAAAGTTCGGCATAGGCACGTATCATCAGGTGGATGACTCGCCGTACGGCGGCGGTGCGGGGATGGTCATGCGGGCGGATGTGATTGTTCCCGCACTGGAGGCAGTGGTGGGCGAAGGGATGAGAGGTAAGGAAAGTAAGGAAAGTAAGGAAGGTAAGGAAGGTAAGGAAGGGCAGAAGGGCCCATGGAAGATCTATTTCTCTCCGCGTGGGAAGAAGCTCAAGCAGACCAAGGTGGAACGATTGGCGAAGCGTGACTGGCTGATCCTCCTCTGCGGACACTACGAGGGGATCGACCAGCGCATCATCGACGGCGGGTGGATTGATGAAGAAGTTTCGATCGGTGACTACGTGCTGACGGGGGGCGAGCTTCCGGCCATGGTGTTGATCGATGCCATCGCCCGGCAGATCCCCGGCGTACTCGGCAAAGAGGAGTCTGCGTCGGAAGAGAGCTTTTCGGCTTCCCTCGGCCGCAAAAAGGAATATCCCCACTACACGCGGCCGGAGGAGTTCAAAGGACTCAGAGTTCCCGATGTTCTTTTGTCGGGAAATCACTCCAAGATTCAGCAGTGGAGAATTGACAGTTTAAAATAGAATGTTAGATTAATAACATGACCGATTCGAACGAGCCGGATTTTCTTCAGGTCGTGGGCGGACAATATGAATCATTTCATGAAGTCGGGAATCGACTCTTCGCCTACTTTTACGCCGTGGCGATCCAGCTTGGATTGACAGAAGGTCTGCAGGAATTGGCCGAGGAATTTTCAGGGCATCCCGAACTTTCTCCCATTCTCGGGTACGCATCCATGGCTCGGGAACAAGCTTTTGCCGTCTTTTCCCGTGTCCCGGAGGAACAGGCCATTCTCATCTGGTATCACGGGGTTGCGAGTGCGGCGCAACGTCTGGTTTCCACGATGCGGATTATGGGATATGTTTCAAAAAACGCGCCGCTGGGTTCATTTCTTACGCAGATAGATGATAGAATCTGTGACGTGTTTCAAGAAATTCGTACCGCCATCGATCGCATGGAGCAGCGCCGGACGCAATCGGGTCATTGAATGAAGTTTTTGCCGTCAGGAAATCGGGAAGTGGAGGAGGGAGCAACTAGGGCGTAGGGAATAGGGCGTAGGGCGTAGGGAATAGGGCGTAGGGCGTAGGGAAATGAATATGGTCATGGAGAAATTATCGGGGTTTTTTCTCTGTCCAAGTCACAGCGTGGTACGCTGATCGCAGTTGGTCTTTTCCGCTCTGGTTCCACGCAAATGGAGGATACTATGCAAGGGAATCAAAAGCGTTTCTTCGGGTTCGCCGTGTCGGTGGTTGCGGTTCGACCGCCCGAACAAACGGGCCGTCTGCGCGCTCACGAAAACCGTCTCGCGAAGGCGGCTGCAAAGGCGGCACGTCGCCACCGCCCGCCGCGCATCACGAAGAGCTAGATGCGTGTCGGCAGAGACCGCTCTTTTTCCCACAGGACGTACGTGCCTGTGGGATTTTTTACTCTGCGCAGTGCTCAGGAGGCGGGAACGAAGAAAACAATCCGGTTTGGTTGACGCGGCAGAGGGAGATTCTAGAATTTCCCTCCTATGTTTGATTGCGACAGCGTTGGCAAAGAATGGGCGGAGCAGAACAGGCGCCCGCCAAGTGATCTCGAAATAACCGCTCTCCTGCAGGAAGCTCCCGAGTCGAACAAAGGCGCGCTCTCCGTCGCGGTGCGGAGGATCATTGCGCATTGTCTTGCAAAGCAGAACGGGCAAGACGACACAGCAGCTTCGTCCCATTGAGAGGCGTATGCTCTGCGTGTGTTTTCCGCTTTGATCCAGAAGATGCAGCAGTACGGCTCCGTGGATTTTTCCGTCCGTGTCCGTCCCGGGGCAAAACGCACGGCGGCAAAAAGTGTGATGGCTGACGGCACGATCAAGATCGATATCGCCGCGGCACCGGAAGACGGCAAGGCCAATGCGGAGCTGATCCATTTTCTCGCGGACGCGTTCTCGGTGCCGAAATCGCACGTACACATCCTGCGCGGGCAGACATCCAAGACGAAAACCGTCCAGATCCGCTCCTGAGTTATTCCTCTTCCGTACGTTTCTGCAGTGCCTCCGCGATCCTGCCCTTGAGGTCGGGGTAGTACGGCAGCCCGATAAACTTCTCACCATTGAGGAAGAATGATGGCACGACATCCACTCCCAGACTCTGCGCCCATGTCTGCTGGCCCTCGAGCAGCGCCTTCGTCCGGGCGCTCTTCATGCAATCATCCAGAAGGGCGGTAGAGAGCTTGAGGTCCACCGCATACGAAAGGATGGCTTCCCTGGATTTGTTGGGATTGCGGAAGAGCACGTCGTGCATGACGAGGCCCTTGCCCTGTGCCGCGCTGCAGATGAAGCCGAGTGAAGCATCGGTGCTCTTTTGATATTTCTGCAGCGGGAGCATGGCGATCTGGATCTTCACTGTTCCCTGTTCGAGAAAGTCCGTTTTGAGCCGCGGAAAGATCTCGAACAGAAACTGACGGCAGTAGCTGCAGTGATGCTCCGTGAAGATCAGGAGCGTGAGGGGAGCCTCAAGCTTGCCGACCTCCAGTACGCCCGTGGGCAGCATGCGCTCCGCCAGCGATCCTGTTTCCGTGAGCTCTTCAGTTGCCGGCTCACCTTCGCCGATTTCCTCCCCTTGTACCTGCAGTGCGGTGGAGCTCTCGCTCGATGCGGCGGATGAGGAAGTATCCTGCCGCTGTGCAGGTGGAGTGGGGAGTGTGCAGGCCGTGAGGAGCAGGCCGCAACTTGCGAGGAGGAGGGTTGTTTTGCGCATGGGGCGTCACTATAGCGAAGCGAGGCTGTTGAGGCGAATGAGTTTTTCCACCTTTGTCGCGACAAAGGTGGAGCCAAAGCGCTGGCGCGTCAACTCCCCTCCGCCCGGCCCTGTGCCTCCTCGTCGGAGCCTCCAAGGCTTCAGCTCCGCCTCGTCGGCGCTCACCGCTTTTTTTGCGGTGCAGGGCCTTCCCCTTCACCCCCAGTGGCGCGCCCCCTCCACGGTTTTCTGTTTTGTTCTTGTAGGTGTTTGTTGTTTTATCTCTTCGGTGCATGCTTGCCGTGAATAAGCACTAGTAGCGGGAAGACCACCACCGCCCGCCAGATCCTGCCGATTCTTCTTGGCTCCCTGATAAGCCGCCAGAGCCATTCGAGGCCGATTGAGCGCATGAATTCGGGGGCGCGTTTCACTTTTCCGGCGAGGAAGTCAAAGGTTCCGCCGACGCCGATTGCCACACGCACGGAGGGAAGCTCTTTCAGATGTTTTGCGATCCAGAGGTCCTGTGCCGGGGCGCCGAAAGCCACCAACAGCAGGTGCGGGGCGGCTGCACGGATCATGTTCACGATGGCGGGGGCATCCTCCTCCTGCGGGCTTCCTGCAAAACACCCGACGACTTTCATGTGAGGATTCTTCCTGAGTAGTGCCGCAGCCGCGGCTTCTGCGATTCCCGGATTCGCGCCCAACAGAAATACAGGTGTCTCTTCCATGAGTGATGCGCACAGTGCGGTGACAGTATCCACGCCCGTCACCCGCTCGGGGAGGCACTGTCTCGTGAATCGGGCCATCCAAACAAGCCCGGTAGAATCGGGAATGTTCAGGTCAGTGCCGTTCAAGAGCTGCCGAAAGTCTTCATGGTGTGCCGCTTCCACCAGCATCTCGTTGTTCGGAGTCATCACATGCCGTTGACGATCCTCACGCAAAAATCCCCTGATCATTTCCAAAGCTTCCATCCGGGTGACGGCATCGACAGGTACGCCGAGGAGGGAAATACGAAGAGTAATAGAGTATTAGAATATCAGAATATGAGGGATCTGCTTCAGGATTGGTTCCCCACTAATCCAGTACTCCAATATTCTCATACTCACTCCCGCAGCTGCTGCACTTCCTCCACGTACCACTGTTTTTCGCCTCTCTTCAGGCGCACCAGCTTGGGGCCGTCTTTCGTCTCGGCCAGATAGTCGCGCTCGTTGTCTTTCTCGCGCAGAAGCACAGTGCGCCCGATTTCCTCCTCAGGGAGGAGCAGATAAATCGCGATGTCAGGTTTGTCGGTGAGGGCGGCTTTCAAATTCAAAGTGGCGCGGCCCAGTGTCGCAGCCACGGCCACGATGAGCGCACACAAAAGCACTGCCCACCCGATGGTGTGAAAGAAGCGGAAGGAGGAGACGCGATGCCAGTCCATAGCCAAGAGGGGAATGTAGCACGTTCGGCTACCAGGTGGTAGCGTACCACTGATTCTATGCAGAAGCTCTGCCTGATCATCATCGATGGGTTCGGTGTGGCGCCGCCAGGGCCGGGGAATGCGCGTTCGCTTGCGAAACTGCCCACAATCACTCGTCTGGAGCGCGAAATGCCTTTCGTCATTATGCAGGCGTCGGGACCCGCAGCCGGGTTGCCCGAAGGGCAGCAGGGGGCCAGTGAACCGGGGCATCTTGTTATTGGTGCGGGGCGCATCGTGTGGCAGCCGTTGGAGGAGATCAACCGCACCATTCGTTCCGATGCATTCTTCAAAAATGACGTCCTTGTTCAGGCATGTCAGCGTGCACGAGAGAAAAATGTACCCCTGCATCTTCTCAGTATTTATTCCACCGGCGGAGTACACGGCCATGTCGAGCATGTGCATGCGATGCTCAAGCTTGCGAGCGAGCAAAAGGTGGAACGTATCTATCTGCACCTCATTGGTGATGGGCGCGATGTCCCGAAACAGCAATTCTGTAAGGATTTTGCACGTTTGCAGATCGAACTGGAGAAGTATCCACAGGTACGGATTGCCTCACTCGTTGGGCGCTACTACGCAATGGACCGCGACCGGCAGTATGCCGATCGTACGAAGTTTGCCTACGATCTCTATATGCAGGGTTCCGGCGCATTATGCGATGATGCGTGCGCAGGTGCGCAGGCTTGGTACGTTCAGGCGCCCGAGAGAGAGAAAACAGACTATTACATCCAGCCGCTCAAAACCGCCGATTTCGCTCCCATCCATGAGAGTGATGTCGTTGTCTGCGTGAACTTCCGTTCCGACCGGATGATCCAGATCGTGCGTGCACTCTCCGACGAGGATTTCACAGAGTTTCCGCGCTCCGTGCGCGTCAAAGACGTCGTCTGCATGGGTCCCTACTCCGATCACCTGCCTGTGGCGTTCCTTGCGCCGAAGGAGAAGAACACGCTGGGCGAAGTCGTTTCCAAGGCGGGACTCAGGCAACTGCGCATTGCCGAGACCGACAAGATGGCGCATGTGACATTCTTTTTTAATGCTCAACGTCACGAACCTTTCAAGGGTGAGGATCGTATTCTCGTTGAATCCCCCAAGGTTCCCAATTTCGCCACCGTGCCCGAGATGAGCGCCGATGAACTTACGGACCGGCTCTTAGAACAGGTAAAGGCAGAGAAGTACGACTTTATCGTTGCAAACTATGCCAACCCCGATCTCGTTGGTCATGGTGCGAATATTCCCGCGGCCGTGATCGCCTGCGAGACGGTGGATCGCAATCTCGCCCGTCTCCTTCCTGCGCTGGAGCAGAATCACTATGAGTGGATCGTCACGTCGGATCACGGCCACGTGGAAGATATGCTCCTGCCGGATAACAGTGTTTCGCCCAGTCACACGACCAATCCCGTGCAGACTTTTGTGCATGCCAAGACCATTACATCATCCGAAGATCTGAAAAAGTGCACCGGTATCAAAGACATCGCACCGCTCTGCCTCAAGATTATGGGGCTGCCGATACCGGAGGAAATGAATGAGGGACGGGCCTGATTCAAATCACCTCTCCGATCCCCAACTGCGCGACTCGCTGCCGGATCACATTGATTTGCCAATCCGGCCCCCGCATAATGACGAGATTACTCTCGTGATCAGGTGCCCAGGACGAGAGTTCGCTGTTCGCGGGATGCACGAGCTCGATGGCGTCATGCAGTGTCGGGCATTCGGCGGTGGGTGTGAAATGCCACGTTGCTCTTGGCTCTTCCGTCATAAGTACGATGGGAAAAGGGATGAAAGATACCATTTGCCTTCTTCCATAACAACTGTGTTTCCTCTACGGTATTCCCGATGCAGGAAATCACCTACCGCTCCGCGCATTTTTTCGACGAGGTGGCCGCTCACCCGTCCAAGCATGTGCACCTGATTCTCATCGCCACCAAGCCGGACATCATCAAGCAGCTGCCGCTGTATTTTGAATTGAAGAAGCGCGGGCATCTTGTGCTCCTCGGCCATACGGGTCAGCACTACAGTGACAACTTAAGCGGCGGCATGCTCAAAGAGTACGACGTCGAGCCGGACTTTAATCTGAACGTGCGCGGTCAAATGCACGAGATCGTGAGTCAGATCATCGGGCGACTCGGATGGCTCATCGGCGAACTCAAAGAGCCCACCTCCGCCAAGGCTTTCCCCTTCGCTAAAGCTTCCCCCTCCGCATCGGCTTCGGGGGACAGGTCGGGGGACAAGTCGGTGGGCAAGAGAGGAAAAATTGTGATTCCCTACGTACACGGCGATACCACCACGGCGATGGCGGCGAGCAATGCGGGGTTCGCGCACGGGTTTGCGTCTGTTCATGTCGAAGCCGGAATCCGGACGCTGACACCGAACTATAAGGATTGGGGCGTAGGGCGTAGGGCGTGGGATGACAACGATTGTGTTGAATGGAGAAAATTTCTCATGGACAGACAGAACTGGGAGCGCGGGAGCCTGGAGCCCTTTCCCGAACAGTTCAACACGCGCTGCAGCGAAGCGGCCACTGGAGTGCACCTTGCCCCCGTGGAACTGGATCGCGAGTTTTTACAGGGCGAAGGGTTTCCGGACGATCGTATCTTTGTCGTTGGAAATTCTGTGGTTGATGCGGTGGCAGAAGCGGAAGGACGCATGCAGCAATCCACTGTGTTCGAGCGTTATCCGCTCCTTGCAGACGGTGACTTCGTTCGCTTCTGCATCCACCGGCGTGAGAATTGCGGATCGGATACCCGCTTCAGGGCGATCTACGACACCATGGTCTCGCTCATCAAGGATGGCCGGAATCTTCTTCTCATCACGATGACGCAGACGGAGCGCGCGTTCGAGCGGATGGGGCTCAAAAAAGAAGTAGAAGCACTTGCCAAGAAGCACAAGAACTTCATCTACTCGCCCGTGTGGGCGGAGTACGTGGACGTGATGGCAGCCATGACCAAAGCGGCTGTCTGCGCTACGGACAGCGGTTCTATGCAGGAGGAGATGAACGCCATGGGCATTCCCTGCGTGACATTGCGTTTCGGATCCGATCGCAGTGAATCCGCTATGGCGGGCGGAAATCTCATCGCGCCGCCGATGGATGCCGCAGTGATCAAGAAGATGATTGAGTTTGCATGGAACAACAAAGAGATGCGGAAAGCGCCGAAGCTCTACGGCAAGAACGTGAGTGCCAAGTGCATTGATGCGGTGGAACAGGTGCTCAAAACAGGGGAGGTATTCCGCTCCGATGAGGAGCGGCTGGCAATTGCATAATCACTATGGTTCAGCAACTTCGCGAACGGCTCACACTCCTGCTCATTGCCCTACTGCCGTTGCACGCGTTTCTCGTGACGGTGGGCACCAGGCTGCTTACCGGTAAGGGCCATGCGCCGCTGGCCGTTCTCGCTCTGTGGAAAGAGGCATTGCTGGGAGTGATTTTGGTATTGAGCGTGATGGAAGTAGTGAGAGCGACGATGGAAGGACGAAGGACGAAGGACAAAGGACAAAGGAAAGGGCATGTGTTCTGGAGAGTGGATTGGATTGATGGATTGATCCTCCTTCTTCTTGTTCTCGCCATTGCGGTCACGGCATTCGCGCATCAGGATCTCAGGCTCGCACTTCTCGGATTCAAGTACGATTTCATTCCGCTCATTGCGTTTGTCTGTCTGCGGCGCGTGGCATGGTCCGCCGCGTTTCAGCGGATGTTGATGCGCGTACTCCTGGGCGTGGGTGTGATCGTCGCTCTCTACGGCATTCTCACAGCGTTTCTGCCAATTCAGTTTTTTCTCCGGCTTGGGTACGGCCCCGCGCATTCCCTCTACTTTGCCGACGGGCCTCTGGCTGCGTTCCAGCAGGTGAGCGAGACGACGCTCCGCCGCGTACAGGGGACGATGAGCGGGCCGAATCAGTTGGGATTATGGTTACTGGTTCCGTTGGGGGTTTGGCTCTCTTGGTTGGTGAAGGGAAGAGGAATACTAGAATATTGGAATAATAGGACGTTGGGGTACTGGATGAGTGGAGTGCTTTTACTGGGAGCGCTCTTCCTCACATTCTCGCGCGCGGCGTGGATTGCGGCGTTCGTGATCGGCGTGGTGACGATCATCGCGCGCGTGCCGCGGCGAGCCATGAAGAACGTGGTCGTCGGCAGCGTGTTCATCGTTGTGGGGATCGCCGTCATCGCGACACTCCTCTTTCCGTCGGTTCTCTTTCGACTCTCCTCGTCGCGTGGACACATCACGCGGCCGCTGCAGGCGATGGCGCGCATGGTGGCACACCCGCTCGGCGAGGGCTTGGGAGCCGCCGGACCGGCCAGTAATCGCGTGAGCGAGACGTGCGTCTTCCTCCGCCCGCAGGATGATCCCTCATGGGCGAAATCCACACCCACACTTTGCGTCTTCCTTGGAACAACGCAGGTGCAGCCGGTCGATCACGTCTGCCGCTGTCCGTTTTTGCCCGAGAACTGGTACCTGCAAGTCGGCGTCGAGCTTGGAATCCTCGGATTTGTCCTCTTCATTGCGTTGGTTGTGTTGGTGCTCCGCCGACTTGGTATGCAGTATGCGGTATGCAGTATGCAGGTGTGTTCCATTGCCTTTCTTTCATTCTTGGGAATCAGTATCGCCGCGCTCGTGCTCCATGCGTGGGAGGACAGCGCCGTGGCGTACACCGTATGGTTGCTCAACGCTGCGGTTTTGACTTATCGACGGGGCCGGGCTTCCGTAGGGTAGTCGATTGCCCCATTGCTTGCGCGGAGGTACCGGGAATGAGCCGCGTGGGATCGAGCGTCGGGCCGATGCTGATATCTCGCAGACTCATCGGCTTCGGAGCCCCGTTGCCGGGGGCTGGCCTGTGTGCCGTTTTCGCGGGAACGGTTTCTTCCAGAATGGCAGCGTACAGGGCGCGATCCTCTTCCCCTTCTCCCGCTGGTTCCGCCTCCTCAATGCATGCAGCTGTCGCGGGCTGCTCCTGATGTACGGTGAGCTTGATCGCGTTCGGTTCAGGTTGCGACGGGGCAGATGGTTTCGCCGCTACTTTCGCGTTTCCAACGGGCCGCCGCTCCGCCATTTTCGTCTGGAGCACGCGAAGGATCGCAAACGCATACGCATGGCAGTTCAGATGCACTTGGGTGTAGTCATGGAGGAGTCGTAACCGGGTTTCGTCTCCTTCCACTTCTTTTTCCTGCATAAGGATGTCGCGTGCCTTCCGATAGGTATTCTGCAATTCCATGAAAATCGTTTCCAGTGCTTCGCGGCTCGCGCCGAGTTTCCGGAAAACGGTTTGGAGAGCCCTGAGGGTACGCTGCGCCATCGTCACCGACGCGGTATCCAGAGAGTCCAGAAAGGGAGCTGTCGTTCTGCAGTAATTCTCCAAACCATTGTTACCGATTGCGCTCAAACGTTCCCGCCAAAACGCCGCATTGTATTTTCCTTTGACGGGGATGGTGGCAAGAAGGTTCTCGGATGATGATGGAGTCATAGGGGATTATGGAACTCCTGCGAAGTTTTCTTGTCAAGGAGGGTGTCACGGCTCCATTTCCTGTACCCTGTTGCCATGCATACCCCCGACCGCTGCCCCATCATCATCCTCGATTTCGCCCCTCGACTCCGCTCGGGGCAATCCCGCAGTCCATCTATTCTTTTCACAGTTACCCATGGAGCTTAGGAGGTCCATCGTCATCCTCGATTTTGGCGGTCAGTACGCGCATCTCATCGCCCGGCGCGTGCGGCAACTCGGGGCGTACTCCGAGATCCGCGATCCTTCCACTCCGGCAAAGGATCTTAAAGAAGCGGCGGGCATCATCCTCTCGGGCGGCCCGCAGAGCGTCTATGACACGGCGAGTCCTGCGGCGGATCCCAAAATTTTTTCCTTAGGTATCCCCGTTCTCGGCATCTGCTACGGACTCCAGTGGATGACCAAGGCGCTCGGCGGCACGGTCACTTCTGGCAAGGTGAAGGAGTATGGTCACACCGAGATCAGGGCCGTGAACGGCGGCGGGATCCTGCTCAAAGACATCGGGGACCGTTGCTCCGTATGGATGTCGCACGGAGATGAGGCGTCAGTTCTCCCCGAAGGATTCCAGCTCACCGCTCTGTCCGACAGCTGCGTCCATGCGGCATTCGAAGATCCGCGGCGCAAGTTCTTCGCGGTACAGTTTCATCCCGAGGTCACGCACACGGAGCACGGCATGGAGATCCTGCGGCGCTTCGTTGAGTTATGTCCGGCCACGCCCTGGTCTGTTTCTGGCTTCGCAAAGCGCATCGGGGATGAGATTGCCCAGCAGGTGCAGGACCGGCGCGTCTTCATGCTTGTGTCGGGCGGCGTCGATTCCACCGTGGCGTTCGTCCTGCTCAACGAAGTGCTGGGTGCGCACCGCGTGCAGGGGCTGCTCATCGACACGGGCCTCATGCGCAAAAATGAAATCGCCGAGATCCGCGCCGCCTTTGAAAAGCTGGGGGTGACGAATGTCCGCATTGAGGACGCATCGGCGGATTTTTTCGCTACCCTCGAAGGCGTGATTGATCCCGAAGAGAAGCGGCGAGCAATCGGCGACACGTTCCTCGCCGTGCAGAAGCGCGTCAGCGAAGAGCTGGGGCTGACTGGTGATGACGGATGGCTTGCCAACCGCAGTGCAGCGGCTTCAGTGGATGATGGAGCAGCCCCTCTTCGCCGAGGCTACGGGGGGCAACCTTCGCTGCACGAAGGTTGGATACTGGGGCAGGGGACGATCTACCCCGATACCATCGAGACCAAAGGCACCAGGCACGCCGATCACATCAAGACGCACCACAACCGCGTGCCCGCGATTCAGGAGATGCTCAAGAAGGGTCTGGTGATCGAGCCGCTCAAAGAGCTCTACAAAGACGAGGTCCGATTACTCGGCGAGGAGCTTGGCTTGCCGCATGAGCTCGTAGAGCGGCATCCCTTTCCGGGTCCGGGACTCGGCGTCCGCATCCTCTGCGCGGACAAGCCCGATACCCTTTCGGTCGACGACGTCGGCATCAAGCGCTGGGCCGGCGGGTGGGCGGTGCTGCCGGTCAAGAGTGTCGGGGTGCAGGGCGACGGACGCACGTACCGCCACGCGCTCGCGCTCTTCTCCCAAGATCCCTGTGGGCTCACCGAACAGCTGTGGCGGCTTGCGACCGAGATCCCCAACCGCCGGCGCGAGTTCAACCGCGTACTGCTCTGCACGTCCTCGACGGAAGCGCGTCCCTTCACGTTCTCGCCCGGCGCGATCACGCAAGAGCGTACTGATCTATTACGTGAGGCCGATGCCATCGTCACCGAAGAGATGCGCCGCGCGGGACTCTACGAGAAGATCTGGCAGTTCCCCGTGGTGCTCCTGCCGTTCGGCTCCACGCCCGGCGGACAGTCCGTCGTGCTGCGGCCCGTCGAGTCGCAGGAGGCGATGACCGCGCGGGCGGCGGTGCTTCCGGCAGCAGTACTCAAGCGCATGACGGAGCGGATCATGGGGCTTACGGGCATCGATTTTGTCTTCTACGATCTCACGAGCAAGCCGCCCGCGACGATTGAGTGGGAGTAGGAGGACAGGTCGGAGACGCGCATTTCCGGCGCGCACGTTGAGGCGTGCGGGCGCGCAGAGAAGTCTTAATCTTCATTCTTTTGCCCGTTGGATCTTGTATACTCGGCACTTCCGTGGCGGATCCCATCATCCTCAACGAGCCGGAAATCCTCACTCTTGTCCGTAAGGCGCAGGAGGGCGACACGCAGGCATTCGAGTGCCTGTACGGGCACTTCTTCCCACAGGTGTACCGCTACGCCGCTTTCCGTTTCGACAAGGGGGTAGCGGAGGATCTGGTGGCCGATATCTTTCTCAAGGTCTGGCAGAAACTGCACACGTATCAGGAGCGTAAGGGCATTCCCTTTGCGGCGTGGCTCTTTCGCATCGCGCGGTACGAGGTGATTGATGCCTACCGCTCCAAGCGTGAAACGGTCGAAGTGCCCGAAGAGCTCCACGACCCCGACGAAATGAATCATGCCGATACCGGCGTGAAGCGTGCGGATGTGCTGAGCATGGTGCGCACTGCCATGGATCAGCTGCCACGGCGCTACCGCGATATTCTTCAACTTTCGTACATGGCTGACCTGCCCCATAGCGAGATCGCCCGTACCCTCAACATGCGCGAAGGCGCCGTGCGGGTGCTCAAGTTCCGCGCCCTCGAGAAGCTCGAAGCGCTGCTTCCCCCCGAAGCCCATGGCATGCTGTGAAGTGTGCTTTCCGGCTACCCCCTCACTCTACTCTCTCCCCCTGCAAGGGGGAGAGAAGAGAAGGAAGTGCGAGTTCTTCTTCTGTAACAAAAGCGCCTTTTCCCCGTTTTACCTTGTGTGATATGTCGACAGAGGACCTCCTCCTGCGGCTCCAGCATGACCTGACGCCTCCTTTGGGCGCACAGAGCCGTATCCGTACCCGCCTGCAGGCGCGGATAGAGGCGCCCGGGGCGCTCAGGAAGGTCCGGACCGTTCTCACACCCACACCCGAAACCAAACGTGCCATCTGGGAGCGCGTTTCCGCTTCCCTGATCGCTCACCGTGCCCACGGATTCCTCGTGGAACTCCGCGGATGGTTCGCGGCTCCGGAAGGGTTGCGCGCTCTTCTCTGGCAGCGTTTCTCGCCCGAGCTTGTGCCCGTACAACAGAGCAGGCATCTGTTCTGGGGAGTGAAGTGGGTCGCCACTGCGGTGCTGCTGGTGTTTGTGGTGCAAATGAGTCCGCAGTTTTTCTGGGCTCCTCATTCCTCCGCAGAATCCGAAACGATGCTGCTGCCGCACGGTTCAGTTTCCATTCTCGTTGGTGAAGTGTGGAAGCCTGTGACGGAGGAGGTGACACTGCGCGCCGGCATGCGCATTCAGACAGGGGAGGACGGGCAGGCGAGTATCGTGATGGGGGATGACGGCGTGATCCGGCTGGATCACGGGACCATGATCGATCTCGTGGATCTGTCGGACCGCATGGAGCCCGCAACGGAACTCGTACCGACACTCTCGCTCTTTGCGGGCAGACTCTGGATGCAGGGGCTTGTGCCTGCGAATCTGCGCGGACTCACTGTGTTCACTCCTGTCGGGCTCGTGACGGTGAACGGCGGCAGCGCAGCGATCGGCGGGGACAAAGAAATGCGTGTCGAGGTGTACGACCGCAGCGCCATGATCACTCATGGCGGCAAGAACACCCCTCTCGTTGCCGGGCAGTGGGCCATCCTCCGCGCAACCGGCAATCCGTATGCGCAGAAACTGCAGGACAGTTCGTATCAGTCTCCGTGGGCGCAGGGCAACCTCACCCTTGATGCCGTGCACCGTCAGGAGGTTGCTCAACTCCAGCAGACGCGCCTTGCTGCGCGCGCTCGGATTCTGCCTACATCCACGCTCTATCCGGTCAAGCGTGCCGTGGAGGCCGTGGATCTCTTTCTCACCATCGGTGACGAAGCCAAAATCCAGAAACAGCTACAGCATGCCGATACCCGCCTGACCGAAGCCGCCGCACTGCTTGTCCAGGGGCAAACCGGAGCCGTTGCCCTGCCGCTCGAAGAGTACCGCTCAACACTCGTGTCGCTCGCCTCCGGCTCGGGCGACGCGACCCTCGCGCAATTCCTTCTCAAGCAGGTTGTTTCGCAGAATGCGAGTGATACCGCAGCGGCGCTGCCGGGCGATCAGGGCTATTTACTGAAGAAGTTTGTCATCGAGACCAGTTCCGAGCTCGCCGACGGGGCCAGTATGTCGGCAGATGCCAGCGACAGTCTGCTGCTCGACGCGCTGAGTGTTCTGACGCAGACCATCGAGACGGGCAACCTGCGTGGGTTGTCTGATATGTGGGCGGGCCTGCAGCCACAACTGCAGGTTCTGAAGGGCGGTACTGCTTCGCTCAGGCCAGAGGTGCAGCGTGAGGCGTCGGCGGCGCTGGAGATGCTTGCCCTGTCTCTCAAAAAGCAGGAGGAACTCGGCCAGATTCAAAAAGTGGATCCGATTCTGCTGCAGCAAATCACAGCCTATCTGCCGGTCGAAGAGCCTCCCTCCCTCTCGGAATCCGACGTGCAACTGATTGTGGCGGGTATCCGGCAGCGCATCTTCGTCTACCACCAAACGCAGTCGCGCCTGAATCAGTTCACGCAGGAGCTCAAGATGCTCGAGGGCCATGCCGATCAGGGCCGCATCCTGCGCAGACTCTACTTCGCGCTCCCCGGCGGACCGGAGAATTTCCCCGAGAGAGTGCGGCAGGAGATCATCCGTTTGGGCTGGGAAAAGGCGGGGCAGCAGTGAGTGTGTTGGGTAACAATCTGGTGTGAGCGTGTTGAAGTTTGGAGTATCGGAATAACGGAATATCGGAGTAAAGGAATATCGGAGGCGTTCTACAGGTGCATGGAACCGTTTTCTGCTCTACGCATAGCCATGTTTTCGGATTCGGCATCGTGACATTCGGGAGGGAATCTCCTACGCAATAACGCAACGTATTACCATAATGGGCTATGGAACATTTCACTCAGCTTGAAGCATGGAAAAATGGCTTGGAACTCGTACGAGAGATCTATGCCATCACGCGGCTGCTGCCGAGAGAAGAACTCTATGGGATCGTATCTCAATTGCGTAGAGCTTCCACGAGCATCCTTGCTAATATTGCTGAAGGATTTGGCCGTTTCACCTATCCCGACAAAGCGGCAAAATATACCATCGCTCGCGGTGAAAGTTCCGAAGTGGAAGCATTCCTCTTGATCATCGTTTCCTTGTCATTCGTTGCTGGGGAAAAAATCAAAAGTGCGATTTATCTCGTTGAACGGGAAAGACGCCTTTTGTCGGGTCTCATCACCGCTTGCCATTCCCGTTCCTAAAACCCACTCCCGATACTCCATTATTCCCATATTCCGATATTCCTTCCTTGCCCTTCGGCGTGGCAATCCGCTACCGTTCCTCCACGATGTACGTGATCACAGAGCTTAAACCGGGCCGCGCCATTCAACTCGACGGGATTCCGTATCTCATTGTTGCGTCGCAGTTCGGCCGCAAGAGCCAGAGCAAGGCGAACATGCAGTGCAAGCTCAAGAACCTCAAGACGGGTGCGGTGATCCAGCAGAACTTTCAGGGCAGCGAGCAGGTCGAGCCTGCCGATGTGGGCTACCGCCGCGTGCAGTACCTCTACAATGACGGCGAACAGTACACGTTCATGGATCTGCAGAGTTACGATCAGTTCTTCCTCAACAAAGAGATGCTCGGCGATACGGTGCAGTACCTCGTGGAGAGCGGTGAGGTGGATGCACTGATGTTTGAGGAGCAGCCCATCGGCATTCAGCTGCCCTCCACGGTCGACTTAAAGATTGTCGAGACGATGCCGGGTGTCCGCGGTGACACCGCCACGGGCGGCCAAAAGCCCGCAAAGCTTGAGAGCGGACTCACCGTCAACGTGCCGCTCTTCCTGCAGGAGGGCGATCGGGTGAAGGTGAACACGGAGACGGGGATGTATATGAAGAAGGCATGACATAGGGATTAGGGATTGGTGTATTGGGGATTAGGGAACGTTTAGTGTACGTTGCTCGTTGGGTCGTTACTCGTTTCTTTCTGCGATTTCTTCCTATTCTTTCCTCAGAGATCGTCTCAATCCCAACCCTGTCCCCATCCCCACCACTGCGAGGGACATTAGTAGACTGATAGTCTCTTTCCGTTCATGGAGTGATGGGTTTGGGAAGGTGATGAGGGAGAAAGGGTCAAAATGAATACCGAAACGGGGGAGTATATGAAGAAGACGGAGAAGTAGGACAAACGATGAAGGTTTAGCGAGGAATATTCAGGGTTTGATGTGTTGAAAATTCCTTTTTTGAAGAGCAAAGTTCCACTCTTTCCATGCAGGAGTATGAACGCGATTCCAGGCTGGTATTGCTCTCGGACTCGGAAACGAGTCAGGAGGTCTGGCTTCGGAGACATGGCTTGCAACTGCGCAATCGAGAATACATGCGATTCATTTTGAGTACGGAGCGTCGAGGTTCCGAATATCCCATGACCGCGCGCGAAATTATGGATTTTTTCCTGGGAGAAAAAGTTCGTTACATTAAGAGATTCGATACTTTCCTTGGCAAAGGGGGAACGTCGGCTAAGGGAATTTGCTATCACCCGACAGAAGATATCGGAGATTCATTCTATAAAGATTACTTCGAAGCACCTGCTGTTGGACATGTCCTTTGGACAGAGGCATTTGATGAATTGCACATCCGCTCAATCGCTGTGGATGCAGATTTCCCATTCCGCATGTTGATGTACCGTGTGCTCTTGGATGAACTCAAGAGTTTTGTCGTTGCTGCCGCTGGATATTCCATCCACGAAAAGATATCTGCCGTGCTCCACCATCAAGGCGAACTGTCATTCTATGAGTGTAATGCCTTTCGGCCGGTCACGATGCCAGAGGGTCAAACGCAAATGGTCTGGCAGCCGGAGTTCGAAGGCATGCAAAAGGAAAATCGTTGATGAGACGTTAAGAAATCTTCTTCCGCAGTATCTCATTCACTTTCTCCGGGTTGGCTTGTCCGCGCGTCTCCTTCATGATCCACCCCACGATCGCACCCAGAGCCTGGGTTTTGCCGCTCCGATAGGATGCGATGGCCCTAGGGTTCGCTGCGATGGCTTTGTCTACGAGCGCGGTCAGAGCGCCTTCGTCCGTGATCTGGGAGATGCCTTCCTCCGCGATGATTTCGGGGGCGGACTTGCCGGTTTCGACCATCTTCTCAAGAACCTCTTTTCCTTTGCTCCCCGAGATTTTTCCACTCTCAATCGCATCCACCAGATCCACCATGGCCTGCGTGCCCGGCCCCTGCCGCACGGTCTTGTTGGCGGCCTTCAGGAATCCTGTGAGTTGCGTGATCACGATTCCTGAAGCACGCTTGGGGTCCTTCAGCCGTTCCAGCACGGATGCATAGATTTCCTTCAGATCAGGATCGGCATTGAGCTGCCCGGCTTCGGCATCCGTAAGGCCCAAGCCGGAGAGTTTCTTCTTCTCCGCGCGCGGCAGTGGAGGGAGGGCGGCGCGGATTTTTTCCAGTTCCTTTGCGTCGAACGAGAGCGGCGGCAGGTCGGGCTCGGGAAAGTAGCGGTAGTCGCCGGCAGTTTCTTTGTCGCGCAGCACGTGCGTCTTTTCCTCCTCATCCAGCCAGCCGACGGTGATGTCGTGCGGCAGAGGACCTTTGTCTTTCTCCCACAGCCCGCGCAGGCGTTTCTCCTCATACTGCAGCGCTTTTTCGAGTGCCTTGAAGGAGTTTAAGTTCTTGATCTCACTGCGGGGATTGAGCTTTTCCGTTCCCTTTTCCTTGAGCGAGATCGACGCATCGAACCGCATCATCCCTTTGAACATGTCGGCGTCACTCGCCCCGACCGAGATCAAGATGCGGCGGAGTTCCTGCGCGAAGGCGACGGCATCCTCAGCGGATTGCAGATCCGGTTCGGTGACGATCTCCATGAGCGGCGTTCCGGCACGGTTGTAGTCGCACAGCGTATTCGTACCGTAGTGACTCAGCTTGCCCGCATCATTCTCCATGTGCAGCCGCGTGATGCGGCAGGAGCGTTCCCCCGTCGTATTGCCGCTCGCATCGGTGAGATCGAATTCCACGTTCCCGCCCTTCGAGAGCGGAAAGTCGTACTGCGAAATCTGAAATCCCGCGGGCAGATCGGGGTAGAAGTAGTGCTTGCGGTCGAAGTGGCACGCGGGTGCCACGGCGCAGCCGATCGCGAGCGACGCCTTCACCGCTTTGGCGATCGCCTCCTTATTCGGTACCGGGAGCGTTCCCGGGAATCCCATGCAGACGGGGCAGACGGTCGTATTCGGCGCCTTGCCGAACGCATCGTTGTCGCACCCGCAGAACATCTTCGTCTTTGTGTTCATCTGCGCGTGGACCTCCAATCCGATCACGACTTCCAATTGCGGCATAGCAGCAGAGTAGCGGGCAAAAATGTTTTCATGCAAATGAAAGGGGAGTGATTGCTTTATATTCAGAACATCGTACATTATTCGTAATGTCCACTTTCTGCGAGGGATCGGATTGCGGTCAAGGCATGCAGTACAATGAAGACGCCGCTCTTCTCGAAGATTTTTTGAATGGCGGCGACGGGCTTGTCCGGAAGTATCATCCGTTGATTGTTTGGCTTTTTTTACGGGAGAGCGGATCGATTACCCATGAAGACGCGGAGGATCTCGCGCAAAACCTTTGGATCATTATCAGCAAAAAAGCCTCTTCCATCCGTGACAGAAGAACGTTTCATGCGTGGCTTCGAACAATCGTCCATCGCCAGGCGCTCAATTTTTATACGCGCCGCAAGGCGTTGCGCCTCCTGCATGCGGACGATCATTGTATCACGCTCGCCCGGGAGAACGACGATTCTGCGGATTTTCTCTGTCTTTCGGAGCAGGGTACACACGTTGGCGGCGCGCTGGCGCGGCTATCCGATCAAGACAGGGAGGTACTGACGCTGCGGTATTGGCAGGGGCTTACCATTGCGGAAATCGCGCGGCTCATCACGACGGAGGAGCACCCGGAGGGGATTCCCGTCGGCACGGTCAAGCGTCGCCTGCACATCGCACGCGGGCGGTTTGCAGAGGAGTTCAAAACGTATTTACCCGATGGGAAACCGGGGGACCGCGCGCTGTTCCAACCGGCTTTTCCCTGAAGAGAACGTGGCTGTGCCGCTGTTTCTGCCGAGTAACTTGACAAATATAATAAATAAAGTACTATCTACAATGATGGCTCCTGAAGTTCTCTGCGATGGGTCCGCGCTCTCCCCCCGGGATATTGCCGCTGCTCCAACGCAAGCACCATCAACTGCAGTCGGACAGAAGATGCTGCAGCATATTTCTTTCCATGTCATCGAGACTGCAACGGACGAAGATCTGCTCCTGACTTACCGCGGTACCGGGGACAAAAGAGCTTTTGAAGCGCTCGTCCATCGTTATGAGGGGGAACTCCTCGGATATCTGCAGAACTATCTCGGCCATGCCGCGGATGCCTCGGATGCGCTCCAGAATACCTGGCTGCAGGTACACCTCAAGTGCGCCCAGTTCGATTCTGGGCGGCGGGTGCGGCCCTGGCTTTTCACCATCGCGACACACCAAGCCATTGATCTGCACCGGCGCCGGCGTGTCCGCAGGATGATTTCCCTCGATCACCCTGCCGCTGACCCTGCCGACGAGCGGGGTATAGATGAGCTCTCTCCACTCGGAGCCTTGATGATTGATGCACATGCGCAATCGGTGGAGGATCTGCTTGCGGACAAGGAACAGTATTCAAACGTGTTGGATGCCCTGAACAGGCTTCCGGTTCCTTTGCAGAGGGTGGTCTCACTTGTGCATCTGCAGGGGCTTCTGTATCGCGAAGCCGCGGCAATTCTCGGCGTTCCCGTCGGCACGGTAAAATCCCGTCTCCATCACGCGATTACGCAGCTTCATGCCGAGCTTCTTGCGTCTGTTCCGGATCCCGCTGCGGCGGCGGCGTGAGGTAGTCCACGAGCAGCACGCCCTTGAGATGATCTGTTTCGTGCTGCGCGGTGCGCGCGGAGAAATCGGAGAGCTTGCGTTCCTCCGGCAGTCCGTTTTCGTTCAGGTACTTCACGGCGATGGCTGCGGGGCGGGTGACGGCGACCTGGATGCCGGGCAGGCTCAAGCAGCCTTCTTCTTCCGTGGCGGTCTCTTCGCTCCGCCAGGTGATTTCGGGATTGATGAGCACCGTCATCTTCCCTTCGACAAGCGCGAGGCAGAGTTGTAGCGATTGCCCCACCTGCGGGGCCGCCAGACCCGCTCCGTCCTCCGCTTTCACCGTCTCGCGCATGCCCTTGATGAGCTTTTTAATAGCTTTGGTCACTTCCGGCACTTTTGCCGCCTTGCGGCGGAGGATCGGGTTGTCGGCGCCTTTCTCAATGGGGAGGAGGGACACGGTAGGGTGAGGGCGTAGGATTAGGGCGTAGGGGACTTAAAAAAATTGCTGCCTGCTTCGTAGGGGCAGTATAGCGCATTTCTTTGGCAAGGTTGTGGATTATGTCACCAATTGGCGGATACCGGCTCTTTTGCGCAGCTCCTCGATAGTTTGGATTTTTCCGGTTTCGAGCATTTTCAGCAGTGCCTGTGCCGTGACCAGCACATCCGGCAGTGCGCGATGACGCTGCGCGGGGATGTTCAGGCCCAGCCGCAGCGAGACGACATCCAGATTATGCCTGAATTCATGCGGAAAGAGCGACTGACTCAACTTCATCGTGCAAAAACTTTCCGGCAGTTCGATGTATCCCCAGCAGCATTCTTTTTCCTGTCTCAGGAATCCCATGTCGAATTCCGCGTTGTGCGCGACAAGTACGGAATTCTCGGCGAAGCGAAGGAATGCGGGCAGTACCGCGTCGATCGTGGGGGCGGTGCGCACTTCTTCGTCCGTGATCTTGTTGATGCTCTTTGCCTCCCAGGGAATCGGCCGTTCGGGGTTCACCAATTGCGAAAACGTCTGCTCTTCCATGATCTTCCACCCCCTGCCCTGAGCGGAGTCGAAGGGTTCCACGCGCACGCCGGCGATTTCCAAAATCCGGTGGCCCTGACGCGGGTCCAAGCCAGTGGTTTCCACGTCAAAGACCGTGAATGCAGGAAGCATGGGAGCCGACTATAGGCGTTGTACTTGCGATCTGCCAGACGAGTTCACTTGACGTGTTTTTTCCCAAAGGGTGCGCGGGAGCGAAGGGTTGGATTGACTGACAGCGGGAGTACGAGGGACTGGAATACTCGAATACTCGGGACTGGAGTACTGGGGGGCTGGATTGCCGAGGATTGGATTATCGAGGATCGAAGTAACGCCATCGCTGCGTGCAATCTCACACTTTCCCCCAGTATTCCAGTACTCTAGTATTCCAATACTCTCGCTCCGTGAAACATCCCTCTCCATCCATCCTCCTGCGTTCCCTGAAGAAGCTCTACCATCCGCCGAAATCCTTTCTGCGCTGGCAAACTCCTCTCGATCTTTTGATTGCCACGATCCTCTCGGCCCGCTGTACCGATGCGCAGGTGAATCGCGTGACGCCGTCGCTCTTCGCACGTTTAAGGACGGCGGACGATTACCTCCGTCTCTCCCGCGCCGAGCTCGAGCGGCTGATTCATTCCTGCGGCACGTTCCACTCCAAGGCGAAGTACATCCATACACTCTGCGCAAAGCTGAAGAAGGATCATGACGGAGCTGTGCCACGGACGATGGAGGCGCTTACAGCGCTCCCGGGCGTCGGACGCAAGACCGCCTGTATCGTCCTCTATGGAGCCTTTGGGAAGAATGAAGGTATTGCAGTGGATACGCATGTATTCCGTATGGCGCGGCGTCTGGGACTTTCAAAAGGCAAGACGCCGGAGCGGGTGGAGCAGGATCTGATGAAGCTCTTCCCGCGCAGGGAGTGGGGCAGGATCAATGCGCTCTTCATCAGCCACGGACGGACGGTCTGTACGGGGCAGAGAAGGAAGTGCGGGCAGTGTGTGTTCAAGAGGGAGTGTCCGTCGTCACTTGTGACGGGAAAGAAGGATTTGGTGGGATCGTAGCTGGGATTCGCGAATCCCGGCTGCAAAAGTACCCTTTTTGTTGTCATAAATTACAACGCCGGTATTCTCTGCCCATGGCCGCAGACCTGTTGCACATCCTCCGTTCCATCGGGCTCGATGAGAAGGAATCCGCGCTCTACCTCGCGGGGCTTTCGATCGGGTCCGCACCGGCTTCTGCGTATGCCAAAGCCACGAAACTCAATCGCATTACCGCCTACAACACGCTTGAGGGGCTGGCGCGACGCGGGCTCCTCACCGTCGTCCGAAAGGTCCGGGCCAAGTGGTACCAGCCGGTTCCGCCCGAACACCTGGCCATTGAGGCGCGCAAGAATGCGGATGCGCTGCAGCGTGTGCTTCCAGAATTGCGGAGTTTGCAGGGCCAGGACCGGCGGCGCCCCGTCATCCGTTTCTTTGAAGGATGGGAAGGAGTGCGGCGCGTGTACGAAGACACGCTCATGGCGAAATCGGAGCTGCTCAACTTCGCCAACTCCGCGGCGGTTCGCCACTTCTGGCCCGACTATGACGAGGAGTACGTGGCGGAACGCGTGCGGCGCAGGATCCGGCTGCGGGGCATCGCTCCCGATGACGAAGCCGGCCGCACAGTGCACGGAGAAGACCGTAAGCGTCTGCGCGAAATCCGTCTGGTTCCCTCCAAAGATTTCGATTTCCAGAACGAGATCAATATCTACGATCACAAGGTGGCAATTTGCACATTCGGCGGCGGCCTCAGTACAAGCTCATTCGGCTCAGCGGATCACGTCTTTGGCGTGATTATCGAGAGCGTGGAAGTGGCGGAAACCCAAAAGCAGATTTTTGAAATGGCATGGAGATATGCCAAGAGCTTGTAGCTGGTAGCTGGTAGCTTGTAGGATAGCCTCCCATGCAACAGTACCTGGATCTCCTCAGGCATGTCCTCGAGAACGGCACGCAGAAATCCGACCGCACCGGTACCGGCACGTACTCGGTCTTCGGCGCGCAGATGCGGTTCGATCTCGCCCAGGGATTCCCGCTTCTCACCACGAAGAAGCTCCACACGCGTTCCATCCTCCATGAACTTCTGTGGTTTCTGCGCGGCGAGACGAACATCAAATACCTCAAAGACAACGGCGTTTCCATCTGGGACGAGTGGGCGGACGAGCATGGTGATTTAGGCCCGCTCTACGGCAAACAGTGGCGCGATTTCAGCGGCGTCGATCAGATCCAGTGGGTCGTGGACGAGATCAGGCGCAACCCCGACTCGCGCCGGTTGATCGTCTCGGCGTGGAATCCTCCGCTGATCCCCGACGGTCTCATCAAGCCGCAGGAGAATGTGAAGCGTGGCAAGATGGCGCTGGCACCCTGTCACTGCCTCTTTCAATTTTATGTTGCGCGCCATCCGCGGGCGGGAACGCCCGCGCTCAGTTGTCAATTGTACCAGCGCAGCGCGGATATTTTTCTCGGTGTGCCCTTCAACATCGCTTCGTACAGCTTTCTCACGCACATGGTGGCGCAGGTGACGGGGCTTGCAGTGGGGGATTTCGTCCACACGTTCGGCGATCTGCACCTCTATTCCAATCATCTCGACCAGGCCCGTGAACAACTCACGCGCGAACCAAGGTCGCTTCCGCAGCTTCAGCTCAACCCGGAAGTACAGTCCATCTTTGGCTTCACGTTCGGTGACTTTCAGATGCTTAACTACGATCCGCATCCGGCCATCAAGGCGCCGATTGCTGTTTAAGGGAATGAGAGTATTGGAATATGAGAGTATGAGAATATTAGAGTATGAGAATATTAGAGTATGAGAGTATTAGAGTAATGGAACATTAGGAAATTGGTGGAATTGACGGGCGTTCTGTGTGAATGTAGAACTGGATTATTGGCTTATAGAAGCGGTGTAAAAGTGGTACCTGCCATCTATTTTTTCTTTGGATCTGGCAAGAAATCGTCTGTACGTCATGCTGATCAGGATGGATCACTTTATGGATTTGAAGGCAGCGCAGATTGCGATGGATCTGGTGGAAGAGGTGTATCAGTTATGTCGAAAACTTCCAAAGGAAGAAATGTATGGCCTGAGTTCACAGTTGAAGCGTTCGTCATCCAGTATTATTGCAAACATTGCGGAAGGATTTGGTCGTTATACGTATCTCGATAAAGCCCATCATTTCACTATTGCGCGCGGAGAATGTTCCGAAGTGGTCGCTTATCTACTTGTGGCAGTACGTGTGCGTTTGCTTGCTACTCAAGATATTCAACGTGCATTGGTCATTGCCGATCAAGCGGGCAAACTCCTTTCAGGTCTTATTACTTCTTCTCGGAAAAGGGCTGTTTCGCACACTCCCTGATACTCTACTATTCCAGTATTCTAATATTCTTCATGCAGCTTTCACTAATTGTTGCCGTGGCGGAAAACGGGGCTATAGGGGCCAACAACGCGCTGCTCTGGGATCTGCCGCGCGACATGCAGCACTTTCGCGAAACGACGAGCGGGCATGCGGTGATCATGGGGCAGCGCACGTACGAATCCATCGGGCGGCCGCTCCCCAAGCGTTTGAATATCGTCGTCACCAACATTCCCGATCTGAAGATCGATGGGTGCACGGTGGTGGGTTCGCCGAAGCAGGCGATCGAGGCGGCCCGTGCATCCGGTGAGACCGAGGCTTTCGTGATCGGCGGAGGAATGATCTACGCGACGATGCTGCCTATGGTCGACCGCGTGTACTTTACCCGCGTGCACTGTGCACCTGAAGCGGATTCATTCTTCCCGCCTTTCCCGACACCGGAGTGGAAAGAGGTGAGCCGGGAGGAATTTTCTGAGGACGAGGAGAATACATATGCGATGGATTTTCTTATCTACGATCGGAAAAAATAATTGTGTTGCGAGAGCAGCCTTACCTCGTTGATACAGTTTGAATCATTTTTTGTCAGAGGAGGAGGGAACCTTGTCCGGTTCCCTACCCCCTCCGACACCTCCCTTGCCTTCCTGACAGTAAACCTCCGTGTTCTGTTGGCTCTGTTACTGAAAGGCACTTATCAGTGCTATGCGTCTGGTTTGTGTTTTGTTTGTTCCTGTGTGATTTCTTGTTTCCAGTAGGCCCTACTGGTGGTTTTGTACGTGTTATTTTTTGGCTTCCATAGGCCAAATTAAAGCTGTAATGCCACTTTGCCGCCCAAATGGTTGGTGCATGGCTTTTTCTCCGTCACGATGGGCACGTATGGCATCCCATGAACACGCACAGGCACTCTACGACGAGGTTGCGGATCGGCACGACGGGTCAGTCGATGCGTTTAAAGCCCGTCTCATCGAGCGGGCGCGGGAAGTACGTCAGGGCATCACGAAGGCAACCCGCTCTGAGGCGGCAGATGCTCTGGAATACAGCTCTCCTGAGGAACGGGATGAGGCGGCGCACGTACTGGAGCATGCAGCGGAAGATTTGAATCAGGCGTTTCGCGGTTCCTCTCTCACGCTCAAGAAACTGGATGATGATGTGGCGGGCGAGGCGCAACTGGGGACGGATGTGATTCGTATCGATCCCAAAAAGATCACGGGCGGTGATGGCGTTGTCGATAGTGAAAAGGCCAAAGATATTCTCGTACATGAGCAGGAACACACCCGGCAATCCGCGCAGGCTGATGCGGAAACGGTCACCATCAGTGCCGAGACGTACGATGCGCGTGCCATCCGAGAAATGGCGGCCATTTCGCGCCAGAAGCGTATTGATTTTCTTTCCGATGAATACCGCGGATTTGCACGGGTGACGATGGATGAGCAGGATCGCGCACTCGTGCGTGCCGGACAGTTCCACGATCTTGAGATCAGGAAGAACGGAGGCGTGCCGGCGGCGGCCTGAAGTATCTGAAGAGTATATTCCCTTTTCTCTCCATGAGTGCCGAACGCCACCAAAACAGAGGAGAGCGTGTGCAGGGCGAGTCCGTCACTTCCGGCGCGGAACAAAAGAAGAAAGGAACGATTGATGCCGGGCGACTGGGAGTTCTGTGGAAGCTGCGGTGGCTGTGCTTTGGTGCGGGAGTTGGCATGCTTCGCTTCGCTTCCCGTTTCTCGAAGTCCGTGGATCCGGAGCAGCAGAACCGGGAAATTCTCGATCGTCTCGATACCATTCTTTCATGGGTTCCCCGGGGGATGCGTGATCGTCTTACGGGAAACAGGGATGCCGCGGAGCTCTTTACCCTTCTCGAAGGTAGAGAGGTGGATGATGTCAGGGGTATCGGTGATGCCGTCGAAACGATGCAGCGGAGAGAGCAGGTGCAAGCATCGCAGAAGAGGGTTGGCCGCAACGCCCCCTGTCCGTGCGGGAGCCGGAAAAAATTCAAGCACTGTTGCGGACACAAGGCATGACGGAACCGGTCATGTGCGATTTACACCGCCGGAGGCGGAGACGTCTTCACCCCCACGAGCAGGCGGGAATTCCTTGCGAAGTTCAGATGCGCGGTTTTGCGGATGAGCCAGCGC
This sequence comes from Candidatus Peribacteraceae bacterium, assembly GCA_028712095.1. Classification (GTDB taxonomy): domain Bacteria; phylum Patescibacteriota; class Gracilibacteria; order Peribacterales; family Peribacteraceae; genus Peribacter. The sequence continues at coordinate 3,000 of JAQTQU010000003.1, read as the reverse complement.
GTGACGGTGATAGCCGTGAACATCGACATGAGCACGCCCATACCCAGCGTGATGGAGAAGCCGCGCACGATCGATGTTCCGATCACGAAGAGAATGGCGCAGGTGAGGAGCGTGGAGGCATTGCCGTCACGGATACTCGGCCAGGCGCGCTTGAAACCCACTTCCACCGCCGTGGTCACCAGTTTGCCTTTGCGCAGTTCCTCCTTGATGCGTTCGAAGATGAGCACGTTCGCATCCACGGCCATGCCGATCGAGAGGATGATGCCGGCCATACCCGCCAGCGTGAGCACGATGTACTGGCTCGAGAAGAAGAAGAGCGGCAGCTTGAGGATGACCACGAAGAGGAGGGCGTATCCCATCAGCGCCACATCGGCGAGGATACCCAGAAAACGGTACAGGACGATCATGTAGAGCATGAGAATGACAATACCGATCAGCGCCGCCTCAAGCGAGGTGCGCAGGGCCTCGCCGCCGAGCGTGGCCTCGATCGTATGCTGTCCGGCCAGGTAGATAGGGGCCGGAATCGCTCCGGTATTCAGATCCTGTGCGAGCTTCTGTGCCTCGTCAAAATTGCCGCTGCCGGTGATGATGGCTGTTCCCCCCGCGATTTCCGTCTGCACTGTCGGGGCCGAGACCAGATCACCGCCCACGAATATGGCAATGCGCTTGCCGACGTTCTTTTTGGTGAGTTCCTGAAAGAGCTTTGCACCTTCGTCGTCGAAGGCGATCTGCACAATGGGCAGGTTGGTCGTCTGGTCCAGCGTGACGCCGGCGGAGCGGAAGTGCTTGCCCGTGAGGGTCGTGTCTTTCCATCCGGTCGGCAGGAGCGAGAAGAAGAGCGTGCGCAGGGCGACGGCATCTTCAATCTGCTGCACTTTCCCCGCTTGCAGATCCGCCATCGCGGTATCGGCCCGGGTCTTCGCATCGGCTCCGGTGAAGCGCAGTTCATCGTAGGAGGCAGTGTCAAAGGACCGCGAAGCGGCACGGTCCGCACGGATAATGTGGTACCCGAACTGCGTTTCGACCGGATCGCTGATCCCTCCCTGCGGCAGGGCGAAGGCGGCATCCTCGAATGGAGCCACCATCGCGCCGCGCACGAATGTGCCCAGACTGCCGCCCGATTTGCCGCTGCCGTCATCCGAGTACTGCCTGGCGAGCGTCGCAAAATCCGCACCGTTGTCGAGCTCGATCTTGAGGTCCTTTGCGAGCGCGAGGGCTTCTTCCTTGGTGCGCGTCACGCTATCGCCCACGGCCGCCGCGCCCTTGAAAGAGATCAGAATGTGGCTGGCGGCCATTTGATCCTGCCCCGGGGTACGAACACGCAGGAAGAGCAGAGCCGCGGCGTCCGCTCCGATGCTCACTGTTTTCAGGTCGCCCGGCGTCATCGATTGCAGTGTCCCCGCGATGAGCGGTTCCACTTTCGCATCCAGCGGCACGTCCGTATGCGGGGTGTACGTGAGTTTCTGCTCTTTGGCCAGAATCGCGAAGGCCGTCGGAGCTTCCTGAATGAGGTGACCGGTCTGGGTGCGGGGCCGCACGGCTTCGGCAAGGAAGATGCCGGGAATGACCTTTTCCGTCGTCTGACCGTTTTCATCCTGCTGCGGCACCGTGATGGATCCTTCGCGCTTCAGGACCTTGCCGACCGGCGCCGTCCACAGATCTTCGAGCCCTTTCGGAAGATCTTTCCTGAAAAACCACTGCGTATCCGAGTACGCCACGCCGAGCGTGGAACCCAGATCCTCCCCCACAAGCGGAAGCGTGGCGCCGCTGACCGTGATACGTCGCAGGGCGGCATTCGCACGATCGCGGACGGACTGTTCGAACTCCGCTGTCGGCTCGGTAAATTCCTCTTTGAATTCCAGTTGAATGGTCTTGCCCACCGTGCGGATGCATTCCTGCGTATCCACGACGCCCGGACATTCCACGAGCAGGTGTCTCTCGTCGCCCATGTAGGAGGGCGTGATCACCGCCTCGCTCACGCCGAGCGCGTTGATACGCCGCTCGAGGACCGTACGGATCGATTCCACGACGGTGGCCTGCTGCTGCTTTGTCGAGTAGAGCTGATTCTCGAGAATACCGATCTTGTCGGATCCGGCTCCCTGATCTTTCAGTTGGGCGATTTCAGTTTCCAGCCGCGCGACTTGATCGTTCATTTCCTGCTCCGAAACGCGAAAATCCAGCTGCGTGCCTCCCACCAGGTCGAGACCGAAGTGAAAGGTCGGCGCGCGCAGGAACGCAGGAGCCCAGAGCTTCGCTCCGTCCGGCAGGGCGATGAAGAGCAGGAGGAGTCCGATGACGCCCGTGAAGACGGGCCAGAGATAGCGGCGGTTGGATTCCATGGTGGAAGGGTGAGGGTTAGGGGAAGGGTTAGGGGAGGGAGAAGATGACGTGCGTTCCCACGTTCACATCGTCGGCGAAGATGCGGGCCATGTCGGGCACCGGAATGCCCGCAATCACGATTTCTGTTTTCGGCTTGGAGGAATCGATCGGCATTTTGGCCATGAGCCGGTCATGCACGAACAGCCCGATGACGCCTCCGAGGTTATTTTGGAAGATGTTGGTGAGCATGGCGCGGCCTTCGTCGGAGAAGACGAGCCGCACGATGCCTTTTCCCTCCTCATCGGCGGCGCCCTCGGCCGAGACGATCTGCTTCTGTGAAATGCCCGTGTCGGTGAACCAGCCCTGATCCTCCACGAACAGATCGCCGGTTCCCGTACTGACCGTCATAATTCTCAGTGAATACGGCGCGAGGAGTTCGTCGACGATGGCCGCACGGGCCTCCGCATTGTTCACGTCGAACGAGAGCAGTACCGCGCCGCTCTGGCCGCTCTCCGCAACCATGGCTGTGGGGGTCGCATCCTCGAAGCGGCTCAGGCGCCGTTCGATCACCTGTTTACTCTCTTCCAGAAGGACGGATTGCTGCACGGGATCGGCGATATCGAAGGTGAGGGAGAGACGCACGGTCTTCGAACCGCATCCGGCAAGAATGAGTGTGAGCAG
>JAQTQU010000067.1 GCA_028712095.1 Candidatus Peribacteraceae bacterium | reverse complement strand
ACAAATCCGCGCAGGGCATGTGGTCCGCAGCGTACGTGTCCAAGGCGGAATCGCTCCAACTCTCGGTCTTTGCGCCCGCTCTGGATGTGAACAAGCCGGCGACCCGCGGAGCGGTGATCCAGACGCTTCTCGAGGTATTGGGGATTCCGACTGATATCAAGATCCCCTCTCCGTTCGGCGATGTCGTGGAAAACTCACCCTACGCGAAAGCGATCATCACCGCCTTTGCGTATGGCCTCGTCAGCGGCGACCTCGATGCCGATGGCAAAGCGCTCAACCGCTTCCGCCCCGACGATCCCATCAACCGTGCCGAAGTCGCCAAGATCATTGCGTTGGCCAAGGAGCTCGTGAAGTGAGTCGGGCACTGCCGGAAGGGGAAGTAGGGAAGAGGTGCACAAATTTCTTTTGGCGCACTTGATTGTCTACGGCTGGAGGAGATTTGCGATCAGCGCGATCATGATCTCTTTCTCCTGCGGCTTGCTCTCGGCGACGAGGAGCGCAACCGCCACAAGTGCGTTATCGCTCACCCTGCGTTCACCGGTGCTTCTCAGGAGCCGGTTATTCCGCGAGAGGTAGAGGATGAAGAGCAATGATCCGATCCGCTTGTTGCCGTCCACGAACGGGTGATCCTTGATGACGAAGTAGAGGAGGTGCGCCGCCTTCTCCTCCACCGTCCTGTAGAGGTGCTGACCGCCGAACGTCTGCTCGAGATTTGCGAGGATCGATTGCAGCCCTCTCTCTCGCTCCACGCCGAAGACTGTGCCCGCCTCACGCCTTTTGACGAGTTCCTCACGCAGCTTCTCAACCGCATGTGTGGATTCCTGGTATGACAGGGGATGCGCGATGCGCGTGCCGTGCTCCGGCATTGCGATGGCTTTCTGATCGAACTGTTCGAGGAGCACCCAGGAACGGGCGTAATCCGTGATCACGTGCAGGAGGCCGACTGCTTCGCCCCTCGTGAGCTCCTGGCGGTACATCGTATCCTGCAGAAGGGAAATCGCCTTCCCCAGTTCCTTCAACCGACCCTCCTTCCGCTCCCTGAGACGCCGTTCGTTCACCGTGAACCCCTGCACGATGTGGTCCCGCAGCACGTTGAGCGCCCACTGGCGGAAGAGAGTGCCGCGCTTGGATTTCACCCGGTATCCCACGGAGATGATGACATCGAGGTTGTAGAACGTCGTCTCGTAGGTTTTGCCGTCGTTGGCAGTTATCCGGAATTTCCGGATAACTGATTTCCGCTTCAACTCACCTTCTTTGAAGATATTGAGAATGTGCTCATTGATTGTCCGCACGTTCTTCTGGAAGAGCTCTGACATCTGTTTCTGGGAGAGCCAAACCGTCTCCTCCTCCAGCGTGACATCGAGCTTTGTCTGCCCGTTGTCGGCGGTGTAGAGGATGATCTCGCCGGAAGAGGATGGTGATTGCCGCTCCCTCTGGGCCATACGAGCGGTAGGATAGCAGTTCCGGGCGAAAGACGAAGCGCCACAACGGGGACAAAGAAGGCATTCGGGCGTCACCCCCTCTTCGGTAGTCGACCAGATCCGTGTTGATGAAAGAGAGTAGAAGTGGCTTGCCTTTCTTCATTGTGGTACACTCTTCACCAACGATGTCCTTCAGAAGACTCTCCACCGTCTTCGCCGCTGTCAGAACTTTGCTTGGTCATGGGCCGCTTCGGCAACCGACTGCGCCTTTGAGACTCCGTTCCAATGGGAGCTTCGCCGGACAAGTAGGGTCACGGCATGCCGTGACCCTACTTCTGTTTCTCCTCTCTCTGCAGCCGGGAACGGCGTTGGCAGCTACGAGAACCTGGGACGGCGGTGGGAGCACGAATAACTGGAGCGAGGATGCCAACTGGAGCGACGATACGGAGCCCACGGCGGCGGATACCGCCCTCTTCGATGCTACCGATGCCACAGATGTCACGGTGGACAGCGATATCCTCATCGGCGGCCTCACCGTCACCTCTGGTTACGGCGGCACACTGAATCTCGGCTCCGCGACGATCACCGGCTCGGTGGGTGACGGGGCGGTGCAGTTCACCGCGGCGGACAAGAGTTGGTTAACAATTGCCGATGCCAGTCAGACGGGGCTGGACCCGGGGACGAGTGATTTTAGTATTTCGGTGTGGGTTTATATCACCAGTTTTATTGATGGCGATACAATTATCCAAAAAGGAGCAACGTCTACAAGCGGAGGCAATTCCGCCGGATATTGGCTGAGAACAAATACGGCGGGAAAATTGACACTCTATTTCGGTGACGGTACAGGCAATCGGTTGTCCGGAGCGAGCAGTGATGGAGCTCTCTCTACTGGAACTTGGACGCACTTATCGTTGAATTTTGACCGCGACGGGAATGCGACCTTGCAATTGAATGGCGGTGCTGCTGCTATATCTTTTGATATTTCTTCAGAACAAGGAAGTGTTAATAGTTCCGATGCTTTTCGATTAGGTTCTTTTTACGGATTGGATGCGTACTTCTTAAATGGGAAAATTGATTCTCTCTCTTTCTCTAACCGCCTCCTCACCGCCGATGAAATCGCTTGGCTGTATAACAGTGGAAATGGCAGAGTGTATAAAGACATTGGTATTGCAGGAACAAATGGGTCTGCATTAAAAACAAGCCTTGTGAGCTGGTGGGACTTGGGCGAGAACGCAGGCACAAGATATGACAGCTACGGCACAAACCACCTCTCGCAAACCTTCGCCAACATCATCGCCCCGCCGGTGTATGGGAGCGAGAAGCTGACGAATGGCGGATTCGAAACTTATTCGGGAAGTCAAGACGACGGAGTGAGCGACACGTTTACGGGGTGGTCTACCCACGCGGCAGGAGGGAACACGGAAGAAGCCACGGCCACGGTTAACGGCGGCTCCAATGCCCTGAAAATCGTTTTTTCCGACGGGCCTTCGGGTACTCCCTACATATCTCAGACGGTAACGGTATCAG
>JAQTQU010000038.1 GCA_028712095.1 Candidatus Peribacteraceae bacterium | reverse complement strand
GAAGCAGGAATCACCCCCTTTGCCACGGCATGCGAGGAACTCACGACCACGTCGAATTCCCTGAGGTCCATCGTCTCGATGGCACGTGGCATCCATGGGAGCAGCACTTCATGTCGCCTCAGCAGGCGATACCAGGTCTGCAGCGCGCTCGTGCGAATGGCGGCCTCATCCAGGGGGCCCAGATGTCCGTGCCGTGCTGCGGTGGTGAAGATCGGCGCATCGGGCCATAGGGCATGGAGTTCGGCGATCACGTGTTCCGCGCCTCCGAAGACAGGCAGCCAGTCGGCGATGATGGCGAGTCGCATGACAGTATGCAGTATGCAGTATGCAGTATGCAGGGAACAGAGATGGCCGCACATCATGCAAGCTTTTCCATCATTCCTGAATACGGAATACGGATCCCTGTATACTGCGTCCCCGTGTCCCTCCGTCCTGCCTCCCGCATTCCCCGACGGTTCAACCGTCCGGTCAGCCGCCGCACGCAGCGCCTCGTGGCCCGCAAACATGCGGTTCCTCTCCGCAACCGTCTTGCCGTGCGTTGGCGGCGTTGGATCCATGTAACGCGCAGGGGTGTCGTGAACTGGCGCAGGGCGCTGATTCAGTGGTCCGCCATCACTCTTGCGGCACTCATTCTGCTTGCCGGAGGGATTGTCGCTTTCTCTCCGATTGGGCAGGTGGAAGAGATCCGCGTATCGCGCTCCGATCCGCGTCTCGACATCGAAGAGGTGCAGCAGGTGCTCGCCCCGCTGTTCGGTCATTCGCTCGTTACCGTTACCGTGAGGGAAATCCGGTCCCTGCTGGAGCAGCGGATTCTGGATATTCGCGGTGTGACGGTGAGCAAGCACTACCCGTCGCAGCTCTTCGTGCGCGTGGAGCTTGCGCCGCTCGTTGCCCGTGCCCGTGTGCTTGCGCCCGGCGAAGAAAATTTTCCCGTGCAGGGATCGGGGGCGATGCTGACATTCGTCACGGACCGCGGCACGTTCGCCGTTGTTCCGCCGGGCTTCACCCGCGGGGCCGAGCTTCCCCTCATCGATCTTGTGGATTGGGGGATCCGGCCGGAACCTGGCGCGCCGATTCTCTCGCAGGATTTTCTGGCGCGGATGGAACAGGCAGTGGATATCCTGCAGACGCAGTTCGGGCAGCAGGTGAAACGCCGGGTCGCCTTCATCCGCGCACAGGAGTTTCATCTTTCGGTGGACAAGGTGAGTCTCTGGTTCGATGTGCGCAGTCCTCTGGAGACGCAATTGCTGCGGTACCGCATGTTCCTGCGGTCAGTCGGTCTGGCGGAGGTGAAAGACTACGTGGATCTGCGGCTGGCCGATCGGGTGGTGTACCGTTAATGAACGGCACGGGGAGCAGAGAGATTGTCCATCAGTTCTTCGGGGCTGCGACCTTGATTTTCCCTCCCTCATTTCCCCGTGAAATTCCTCCTCTTCCTTTCAGGAAGGGCCGGATTCCGCTAGGATTCATCCGATGTTCATGAGTTCGGTGTTGTCTGCACTCCTTCTGGGGTTGTTCCCCGTGACGGCAGATATTCCGCCCCCTTCGCCGCCGCTCGCCTCCCTCGTGGGTGTTCCCATAGCGCCGCCTGCGGAGCGCATTTCCATCGATCGGCGTCTGTCGGCATCCGGCATCATCGTGATGGACCTTGTGTCGGGGCAGACGGTGTATGGCATGCAGTCCGATATCGAGCGGCCCATGGCGAGTCTGACGAAGCTCATGACTGCGCTTCTCATCGTTGAACAGCACGATCTTCAGGAGTGGGTGACCGTTCCCAAAGGCATTGCAGAGACGCCGGGGAGCGTGGTGTACCTGCCGGCGGGTGAGCAGTTCACAGTGGGTAGTCTGCTCTCGGCCCTCCTCATTGCATCGGCCAACGATGCCGCAGTCACACTGGCGCGGTTCCACAGCGGTTCCACAGAAAAATTCGTGCAAGAGATGAATGCGCGGGCGCTGTCTCTTGGGCTGACGGGAACCCGGTATGCCAACGCGTCAGGTATGGATGACCCGCGTCAGTGGTCCACCCCGCGTGACATCGCCCGTCTGGTTTCCTTCATTCAGAACGAGCCTGCCATTCGTGAACGGATGGCCCTCAAAGGGACGATCATCCGCAGCAAAAACGGGCAGGAAATTTCCCTCACGCATACGCATGCGCTCCTGCGGGCGAATAATCCGCTGGTAGAGGAGGGCAAGACGGGCACCACGAATGCAGCCGGCCAGTGTCTGGTGTCGGTGGTGGGCAAAGACGGTCATGAGTACGTCGTGGTGCTGCTCAAGTCCCAGAAGCGCTATGACGATATGCAGGCAATTCTCCTGAGTCTCTTCGGATCGACAGGTGCCACCGCAACACCCGTGCAGGATACGGAGTGCGCGCAAGGCGGAGGATGCCCTGCTTCAGGGACACCGCACCGCTCTCCGACCACGCCATAATTTTTTTCTGAATGTCACAGGAATCCGTCATGCACTGGCTCTCTCTACGGGTGCGTCTTGCCTGCGGGGTTGCGCTGCTTGTGTCGCTGCTGGTTCCGCCCTACGCACCCAGGCCCGCAATGGCCTTTGATGATGTCCGGTCTTTCGACCAGCAGTTCCTGCTCGTGGAAGACGGCTTTCTCATGAAATCCTCCTCGCTAACGCAACAGGGCGGCCGCCGTGCCTATTCCGAGGCCATCGTGCACACGGTGAAGGAGGGCGACAGTCTGGAACGTCTGTCCCTGCGCTATAAGATTTCCAAAGAAACGATCATTTGGACCAATCATCTTCCCGAAGGTGCGACGATCCATCCCGGCGACGAGCTGGTGATTCTGCCCGTGGACGGTCTGTTGCACACCGTCAAGGCGGGCCAGACCCTGCTGGGTATTGCGGACCTCTACAATGTGCCCGCCGAGACTGTCGCCCAACAGAACAAGATCAAAGGCAGCTTCCTCATGGCGGGGCAGGAGCTCATTATCCCGGGAGGGAAGCCGATCGTGACCAAACCGGTTGTCGTTGCTGCAGCCACCGCATCAAAGTCCTCTGTGCCGAAGAGCAATGGCCGCACGCCGCCGCCTGCCAAGCCGATGGAAGAGCTCACCACGTCGCCGACGTCGGGCGTGCTGCAGAAGCCGTGCAGTGCCAACTGCTTCATCACACAGTACTTCACCTCCAGTCACTACGCGCTCGATCTGCAGGAGAAAGGCGGCGGAGCGGTGTACGCCGCAGAAGCAGGCACCGTCATTCGTGCGGACTACGGATGGGACGGCGGCTACGGCAACGTGATCGAAATCGATCATGGCAATGATCTGGTCACGCTCTACGCGCACAACAAGGAGCTCTACGTGAAAGTGGGCGACACGGTGCAGCGCGGCCAGCTCATCGCGGCCATGGGCAATACGGGGCTGGTCTACGGGGCAACCGGCATCCACATCCACTTCGAAGTCCGCGTGAAGGGCGTCAAAAAGAATCCGCTGCTGTATATCGAAGAGTGAGCACTATGACTTTTCGTTCTGCATAAGGTGCACGGTCTGTGTCGGGAAGGCCATGCGGATGTCCTCGCGTTCGAAAATTTCAGCAATGGCGATATTCATGCGTTCGCGGATGTCCATGTGCACGTTGTATTCACTGGAATGCACGTAGTACACCACCTCGAAGGTGAGCGAAGAATCGCCGAATTCCTTGAAGTGCACGCGATCCAGCGATGCCTCTGGAATTTCCTTGATCACCTGCGTGACGATTTCTTTGGCGCGTTTGAGCTTATCGGTCGGGGTGCCGTACTCCAGTCCGAAAGAGAAGAGTACTCGGCGGTCACGCATCTTCTTGAAGTTCTGGATACGCGCAGCGGTGAGCTCGCTATTCGAGATGACCAGTTCTTCTCCGCTGAGCGCAAGAATGCGTGTGGTTTTGAGTCCGACGCGCTGAACGGTACCCATGTGCGGACCGACAACGATGAAATCTCCCGTCTCAAAGGGGCGATCAACGTAGAGTGAAATGGAGTTGAAGAGATCACCGAGAATATTCTGTACGGCCAGCGCCACGGCAATGCCGCCCACGCCAAGACTGGCAACAAGCGCAGTGACCTCGATGCCGAGGTTGGCGAGAATCAGCAGCAGAGCCAGTGCCCAGAGAACCGTGCGTGTGATGATATTGAGGAGGGAGATGGCCCCTTCGTCCGCACGTTTGCCCAGCGGGACCAGCCGCCGTTGCAGCAGGAACACGATCATGCGCTGGATAATGCACGTGGCCTCGATGATGATGGCGATGAGAAGAATTTTTTGAAGGATGGTGGCCGCACGACCGGGGAGAGCGATCATTGCGAGCGTGATGGCCAGCGCCACAATGCCGTAGAACAGCAACCCGATGTTCTCTATCAGATGCAGGGCCGCTTCACCCACATGGCCGCCGATGCGATGTGCGAGAGCATGCAGGCGCGAGAGCACCAGTCGTTTGATGATCCAGAGGCCACAGCACAGCCCGGCGAAGAGAGCGACGGCGGTCAGAGTCTGCGGCGCGAAGAATGTGAGCAATCGGTCGGTGAGGTTCTGAAACGGAATAGGCATAGAGGATGAGGAGAACCGAAAATTCACAGAAATGTGCATGGCTACCAATGCCCGTTTCATCTTTGATGCACAAGAAAATTGTTACAAAAAACCCTTGCCTCATCGGTGCGATGTTCTATAGGGTCTAATCACGTACTTCTTTCCCCCACCACTATGTTCGAAGGTGATGGTGAGAATGGCGGTACCCCGGCCCCGGTCACACCGGCGCCGACGCCAGCGGAACCTTCTGCCCCTGCCCCGGACACGCCTGCGGCTTAATGGCAGATTCCGCGAGGGGAGGGCAGGTTCCTCGGAAGCTGTTCTCCTCTCACTCCCAATGGAGGGTGAGGAATGGGGGGGCGTGAGATTTTGTTGTTGGTTGCATGTGACGGTGAACGCTTCTCTTTGCGGAATGCATGCTCATTCGATAGAGAGATGTTCGACAAAATCCAGTCATAAATAAACGGCAGCTTTCTTCTTCCCTATCCCCTACGTCCTTGCTCATTCGTACCTCAGCGCCTCGATCGGCCGCAGCTTGGCGGCCTTCCACGCCGGCAGCAAGCCGAAGAAGATACCCACGCCCACCGAAAAAGCGAATGCGAGGATGACGGAGTACGCGGCCACCGTGGCGTCGAGGCTGAAGTATGTTTTGATGATCCATGATCCCAGAACACTGATCAAGATGCCGATGATCCCTCCCATGACGCTCAGGATGGTCGATTCCACGAGAAATTGCAGCAGGATGTCGCGCTTCTTGGCGCCGATGGCTTTGCGGATTCCGATCTCCCGCGTTCGTTCCGTCACCGACACAAGCATGATATTCATCACGCCGATGCCGCCGACAAAGAGTGAGATTGCGGCAATGCCCCCCAGAAGCAGCGTGAACGTGCCTGTGACCTCATTGAGCGTCTCCACCGCGTCAGCCTGGCTCAGCACGGAGAAATCCTGGTCTTCCGAATCGGTGATGCCGTGCGCGTTCATGAGCACGGCCGTGATGACCTGCTGCTGGTAGGTGATATCACCTTCATTCGCCACCGACACACTGATGGAGCTTAAGGTATCGGATCCGGTGATTCGGCGTTGCATGGTGGTCAGCGGGATGATCGCGATTTCATCGCGGTTACTCATGCCCGAGCTTCCCTTGGATTCGAGGATGCCGATCACCGTGAAAATTTGATTGCCGATGTGAATATTTTTTCCAAGGGGACTGGGATCATCGACGAAGAGGGTCTCAGCCGTATCAGATCCCAACACAACCACCTTATCCGCGTTCGTCAGATTTTTCTCCGTGAAGAAACTGCCATATTCGACGGTTACATTGCGCACGGAGGGATAGTCCGTGGTCGTTCCTACGACGCTTGTCCTGGTGTTCTGGCTTCCATAGATCAACTGTTGTTGCGAGCTGGACTCCGGCTCGATTCCGCTCAGGCCCGTAACGAATTTTTTGATTGCATCGACGTCATCGGAAGGGAGTGTGCTGGTGGAACCTCCACTGAAACGGACGTTCGATTGGCTGGCCTTTCCCGGGGAAATCGTGAGGAGGTTTGTCCCCAAACTCTCGAGTTGGGAGGTGACGCTTTTCTGCGTTCCCTGCCCGATGGCGACCATCAGCACGACCGAAGCGACGCCAATGATGATGCCGAGCATGGTGAGCCCGGAACGCATCTTGTTGCTGCCGATTGCCCCGAGTGCATTGCGGATGTTCTCCCAAATATTCATTTGTGTTCTTCGGAACGGATGAGGCCATCCTGAATGTTGATGGTGCGGTGGGCGAAGGTGGCGACGCGCGGTTCGTGCGTCACCATGACGATGGTCTTTCCTTGCTTGTTGAGTGTCGTGAGCAGGTCCATGACTTCGTGGCCGGTCTGCGTGTCGAGAGCGCCGGTCGGCTCATCGGCGAGCAGGATGGCCGGATCCGTCGCGATGGCCCGGGCGATCGCCACGCGCTGCTGCTGGCCGCCCGAGAGCTCGTTGGGGTTATGCGAAATGCGTCCCGAGAGGCCGACGATATGCAATGCTTCCCGCGCTTTCGTTTCCGCTTTTGGTCGTGCCCATCCCTGGTAGAGCAGCGGTTGCATCACCTGACGCAGGGCGTCCATGCGTGGCAGCAGGTTGAAGGACTGGAAAACGAATCCGATGCGCCTGCTGCGGATTTCGGCCTGGTCGTTCTCGTTCAAATTGCCCACTTCTTTCCCTTCGAGCAGATACGATCCCCCCGAAGGAGTATCGAGAAGCCCGATGATATTCATGAGCGTGGATTTGCCTGATCCCGAAGGTCCCATGATGGCGACGAATTCCCCCGGTTCGATCGTCAGAGAGATGCCCTTCAGGATGACGAGCTTCTCCTTGCCAAGCGGATAAGATTTAATGATGTCGGTGAGATGGATCATGTTTACATGGGGGGGGGACCTCCTCCACCACCTCCATTCAGTGTGCGCATGATTTGCATGGAGTTGCCCTTTGCAGAAGAAGTAGCGTTGCTGGTGGAAACGTTGACGGAGAGGAGGCTGTCGCCTTCCTCCAGTCCGGAGAGAATTTCGGTGTACTCACCGTCCGTAATACCCGTCTCCACGGCTGTGCTTTCTCCACTGGCCATCTGAACGGCGGCCTTGCCGCTCGTCCACTTCAGGGCCAGATTGGGAACGATGAGGACGTCCTCTTTGCGTGCCGTTTCAATTTCGACCGCGGCGGTCATGCCCGAAAGAATGGTGACGTCGGTTGGAGTGGGAATCCGAATATCCACGTTGTACGAAACGACGCTGGAGCTTGTCACCGGTGTGGAATCAATTTCAAAGATTGATCCGGAGAAGACACGATTCTCGATGGCATCCAGCGTAATGACGGCCGGCAGGCCCACCTTCACGCGGACGATGTCCACCTGATCAAGCAAGATGGTCACGATGGTGTACTCGCGATTCTCCAAGATGATGTACTGGGCCTCATCGGAATCCGCCAGCAGGTTATCACCCACCTGGTAATCCACGCGCCGGACTGTTCCGTCAAATGGAGCTTTGATCTGGTAGTCCTCCAGTGTCTTCTTCAACTTCGAGAGCGAGGTGCCTTTCTGGCTTACTTCGTTTTCCTTCAGCAGGATCTGAAGATCAAGATTCTTGAGCGTATTTTGCAGATCCAACTGTTTGACGGCTTCGGTTTCCTCATACGCCGTGAGGGCATCTTCTTTCGTCTGGAGCGTCGTGCTGGGAATGCTCTCTTCGTTCGTCAGTGCCACGAGACTTGCTTGCGCCGTTTGTGCACTCTCCACGTATCCGGCTGCGGTAGAGCGATTGGAGTTGATTGTGCTGCGGTGGGTAGCCAGTTCATCCACCGTAAAGGCAATGGAGTCGGTGGTGGCGCCCTGCAACATGTTGTAGGTGAGCTCACTTAAATTTTGCAGAGTTACCGCAAGTTCTTCAGAGTCTTCCAATGCCTGCATTACAATTTCCACATCATCTTCTGATGTCAGGGTGGTGCCATAGTTCTGTCGCAGAGCGGTGGTCTGATTCACCGCCTCGCGATACGTGACTTCCACTTGGTCCTTTAGTGTCCAATCGCGGAAGAGGTAACGGTTGATATCCAATGTCGTGATGTCTGACGGAGGCCGTGCGACCGTGTTATTGGTCAGAACACCATAGAAAGAATCCAACAGTTTTTCTCCACCGATCATAATGTCCTGGACGGTCGAAGCCAGGCTGTGCAGTTCGGTTGCTCGTGTTTTCTTCAGATCCGCAGAGGCCTGTTCGACGGAGCGCTTTGCGGAATTGACGGTGTTCTGTGCCGTCATGGCATCGGCTTCGCGTTCCGCTTTCAACTGCTCCGTCTGCAGGCGGCTTGCGGTGAGGGCGAGTGCCGCCGTCGTGACGTCAGCCTGCGCACTGGTCTTGTCGAGTTCTGCGATCACCTGCCCTTTTTTGACAGTGTCTCCTTCTTTTACATTCACTTTGGCCACAGTGCCCTTGGTGTTGAATTTCAGCTTCTGTTCGTTGGCGAAGGTAACCGTGCCTGTGGATTCGACTGAGGTGATGATGTTGCCGCGCTCTACGAGCGTCAGGTTGCTGGTAACGGTCGATGTTTCACTCTCTCCGTTGGCAAAAACGAAGTAGCTGCTGCCGATCACAATCACGACTGTTATGCCCATGACGTAGCTCCGGATTCGGATCTCGTGTAGGAATCCCAGCATGCGCTGCCGTGCATGTTGCCAGCGAGAGAGGGGAAGAACCGGTGTTTCGATGGGCAGAGTACTCATGGTCGTGTCGGGGGAGGTCGTAAAGAACCGGTAGAGGACAACGTTGATCCGCTTCCCGGGCGTCCTTGCCCCGTCAGGGGAAACGGCACGCCGCGCTCTTCGGCAAGGTCGCGCAGATTTTTACCGCTCTTTAATTCTGTTTGCAGTTCGTCCTCCGTCATGCCGAGCTGCTCCGCAATCCCTTTCATGTTCTGTCCCATGCCGATGCGGCGTTCCTGTTGCTGTCCTGTCCTGCCGCGTGGGCTACTAGAAACTCCCGGTCGCAGAAATCGCATCACTCCCCCGAAGAGGAAGAGGATGATTGCGCCCGAGATGAGGCCGTAAACGAAGGAAGAAGGGTGAAAGGTCTTCATGAGAGAATTTGTTATGGAAATCAGAATATTGTACCATCAAGGATTATACTGTGTAATGGTTAAGAGGAAGTTAAGGCCTGACAGAGCGAATGAATACGAAAGATCATGATTTCTTAATCTCTCCTTAATCTCCCGGTTCTAGCCTTATAACGTATTTGTTTCACTTTTCGCTATTCATGCACATTCTTCTCATTGAAGATCAGCAGAAGCTGGCAGACAACATCCGGCAGTTTCTCGAGCTGGAGCATTATGCCGTGACGGTGGCCCACGATGGCAAAGAGGGGTTTGAGAAGGCGATGACGCAGGAGGTGGATCTGCTCATCCTCGACGTGAACCTGCCGGGCATGGACGGGTATCTCATCTGCACGATGCTGCGGCAGCACAAGAAGAACATGCCGATTCTCATGCTCACGGCGCGTACCAAGCAGCAGGAGATCGTGCACGGGCTCGATCTGGGAGCCGACGATTACCTCGGCAAGCCATTCGATCTGGATGAGCTGCTCGCGCGTGTGCGTGCGCTGCTCCGCCGCAAAACCGCCGAGAAGCAGCCGCGCCTGACGGTCGGGTCCATCGTGCTCGATACGAACACGCACGAAGTAACCAGAGAAGAAAAGAAAGTCAGCCTTTCGCCCAAGGAGTACGCCCTCTTCGAATTCCTGCTCCGCAACAAGGGGATCGTGCAGGAGCGTCCGCGCATCATCGAGCACGTGTGGGGCGGGCGGGATGATCTGATGTTCTCGCAGACGGTGGATGTGCACGTGGCGTACCTGCGGCGTAAGCTGGGCAAAGGCACCATCGAGACCGTCCCGGGCAGGGGGTACCTCGTTCCTTCCGATTCAATGTAAATGTTCAGGCGCATCAGTTACATCATCGCGCTGCAATTCACCGTCTTCGTCTTTCTGCTTCTCGTGATCAACGGTGCGATTTTTCTCGTTGTGGATCTGAGCAATGCACGCCACCAATCCCGTCAGCGCGTGACCGATTTGGCACATTCCATTGTTCTGCAGATGGAATCGGATACTGACGTTGTGCCGACAATCCTTTCTCCACCCCCGGGCGTCCGTTCGCCTCCTCCGCCAGGAAGATTCCCCCCTATGCGTGATCGTTTGCGTATCCTCGATGCCAATGGTGTGACTTTGGAAGGAGGGAGCCTGTTCACCGAAATTCCGTTCACGCCTGCCGAGGGCATCTCACAGATCACACTCCATGAAGAGGAATACACCATGGTCACCGAAGCCATACGCCGGAATGGGACGATCAACGGCTACGTACAAGTAGTGGGTCTCGAACGTTTTCAGCAGAGAGAACTGCCTATGCGCATCCTGCTCTATCTTCTCGTAAGCGCGGCAATCTCGGCGCTGACGTTTTTCGTAGGGCTTTTCTTCGCCCGTCGCAGCCTGAAGCCCGCGGAGCAGATGATGGAGCGGCTGGAGCAATTCACGCAGGATGCCAGCCACGAGCTCAAGACCCCTCTCGCCGCTCTCAGCTCCTCCCTTGATCTTGCCTTGAAGACCGAGAAGTATCGCGAGGGCATTCTGTCGGCCAAAGACGATCTCAGGCAGGTTGCGGTGCTCGTGGAACGCCTGCTTGAGCTGGCGCGACTCGACAAGTTCGTGCGTTCCGATACTCCGGTGGATCTGACGGCGCTCATCGCGGCATCCGCGGAGCGCTTTGGGTCAATGGCCAAAGAAAAAAACATTGTCATTGATCATAATCTTCATCGTGGCGTGACCGTGCAGGGGGATCCCGTGCTGATACGGCAGGTCGTCGAGAACCTCCTCTCGAATGCCATCAAATTCAGCAAGCCTGCCGGCGGAACCATTCACGTGCACCTCACTGCCAAAGCACTCTCGGTCCAAGACAATGGAGTAGGCATGGCTGCATCGGCTCTGCCCCACATCTTTCATCGTTTTTACCAGGTGGAGCAGTCGCGTGCGCTGGGGGGGTTCGGATTGGGGCTTGCGCTGGTGAAGCGCATTGTGGACCTGCACGGATGGACGGTGGATGCGCGCAGCACGCCGGACAAGGGCAGCACGTTCACGGTGCATTTCGGCTCGCAGAGCCGCACAACACACTCTTAACAGGCTCTTAACATCGACACTCTATGATCGTCACGTCGCGACTTTATTTCTTTCCCTTTTTTCTCTCATGCACAAATTCACGCTCGGCACACTCGTGGGTATTTCCTCACTCGTTCTCGTGCCTCTGTTGGCATCGGCGGCCTCATCCGCCGTGGGAACGTCAGAAAATCCGCCTCAGCGCCCTGTTCCTTCCCAGGAATGTCTGCAGGCGCAGGTGGCGGAGCAGGATCTCCTGTTGAGTACGTTCGATGCCACCTCTGTCGCCCGTAAGAGCGCCATGCAGGCACACCGCGATGTGCTCGCCGCTGCAGCGGCCATCACGGATGAAACACAGCGGCAGGCCGCTCTGCAACGGGCCCATGAAGATTTCCGTACAGCCATGAAGGACCTGATGCCAGCCGGCTCCGATGAGATGCAGGCTGCACGCCAGGCCGTTCAGGACGCCTGCGGCGGATCCGGTCACAAAGGTGGCATGGGTCTGGATATGGGCGGAGGTTTCGGTGGAGGCCGCATGATGGGCGGATTCGGCGAACATGGCATGCGTGGCGAACGCCGCGGCGGTCCGGCAGGCCCTGAAACCGACGCAGAATAACATCATCGGCAGATGGAAGAGAGCAGAAGAGGCCGCCCGGAGAGGCGGCTTTTTCTCTATTCTTAAAACCATTCATGTTGTCAGGGTGTACCCTCTGCTGTACCGTTTCTCCGCTTTAACAAGGGGTTGTAGCTCAGCTGGTTTAGAGCGTCCGCCTGTCACGCGGAAGGTCGCGGGTTCGAGTCCCGTCAGCCCCGCCATAGAGACGTCAATTCCGCCCTCGCCTGGTGCCGTTCGGTTTCGGGTGCCTGCATTTAGAAGAGTGTGGGAAGTTTGAATTTCTTCATCCTCGTTTTCTCCAAGGAGCATGTTCCGTTCAGATGACGGAATCTCTTCCTGCAATCAGTGA
>JAQTQU010000037.1 GCA_028712095.1 Candidatus Peribacteraceae bacterium | reverse complement strand
TCACTGATTGCAGGAAGAGATTCCGTCATCTGAACGGAACATGCTCCTTGGAGAAAACGAGGATGAAGAAATTCAAACTTCCCACACTCTTCTAAATGCAGGCACCCGAAACCGAACGGCACCAGGCTGAAGGCTTTTCTCTCATGAATCGTGGAGCGGATGACGGGGTTCGAACCCGCGACCTTCGCCTTGGCAAGGCGACGCTCTAGCCAACTGAGCTACATCCGCGTGGGTGAAATCCTACGGACGCGCGGAGGGAAGCGCAAGCAGGCAGCCGGTTTCTCAGCCCTGAGCGGGACTCGCTCATGATCGGCAAATGTGCTATAATTTCCTGATGCGTCTGCACGAAACCCTCCTTTCGGGAATCCTCATCGTTGCCGCGTTTGCAACGCCTGTGTCGGTGCTTTCGCAGAATACGCTTCCGCAACGCAATGAGGGGGGCATCGATTTGCTTGCGCCGCTCGGCGGTCAGACGAACATCCCCGTCACATCGGGATTCGGCACATTCCTTGCGTATTTCAACGACGCGGCGGCATGGCTCATCTACGTGGCCATGGGTCTCTGTGTGCTGTGGGTGCTGATCGGCGGCTTTATGGTGATGTTGTCGGCCGTGGACAGCAGCAAGCGCGAGAAGGGAAAATCGCACATGATGTGGGCGATTACCGGCATCATCATTCTGCTCTTCGCCGGCTTCATTCTGCGCACGCTCAATTCCATGTTCTTCAAATGACGGTCTCTCTGTTCTTCGAACGGCTTCTCTCCATCATCGTCACCACGGCGATGGCGGCCGCCCCGGCGCAGGATCCCTGCGTGGGCGTGCCCGGCGGCTGTGCTCCCGTGAACATGCTCCTGCCGTTCATTCCGGTGATCGGATCGCTGCTGGTGGGGGTTGCGGGGGGCGGGGCCGTTCTCTTCGTCATCATCGGCGGTGTGCAGATGATTCTGAGTATGGGCGATGAGGGCGCAGGGACGAAAGGAAAGACATCCATGTTCTATGCCATCGGCGGGTTCATGCTTGCACTCGCCTCGCAGGCCATCGTCACCTTCGTGCAAACGCGCGCCGCACCGCTCGCCGGTGCAGCAACGCCCCACCTCGATTTCATGGCTGCGGCGGTCGGCGCCATTCTGTCGCTTCTCAACGTGGCGTTCATCGGCATCGTCATCTATTCCGCGTTTCGTCTTGTCATCGCCTGGGGCAAATCCGATGCCTATCAGAAGGCGATGAATGCGATTCTCTGGGCGATCATCGGTACGCTCATTATCAATGCCGCCAACGCGATCGTGCATGCCGTTCTCCGTCTGGGTCTGTGACACATCTGCTCTCCACCATCTTCGGCTTCTTCTCTCCGACGGCGCACGCCGCCGATTCCGGCGTGTGGGGTATGTACTGCAGCACATTCGGAGCGTGCGGCGGAGGTCAGACGTTCCTCATGGATCTGGCCGGACGCGCAGCTACGTTCATCTTTCAGTTGGTGGGCGGCGGTGCCGTGCTCGCGGTGCTGTACGGTTCGGTGAGGCTGGTGACCGGCGGCGAGGCGGCCAAGGATGAAGCGAAGAAGATCATCGAGTACGCCTTGGGCGGACTCGTGCTTGCGATCATGGGGTGGTCGATCATCACGTACGTGAGTCAGCTCATCATTGGTGTGACGGGAGGGTAAGAAAAGGTAAGGAAAGAAAGGAAAGTGAGGAAGGTAAGGAAAGAAAGGAAAGTGAGGAAGGTAAGGGAGGCAAGAAGCAGAGGAAGCAGAAGACATAGAAGAAGCAGAGAAGAACGGAGAAATTGTGGTAGGCTAGTGGTGCTTTATGTCGCGCCAGTACATCACCCTTCGACTCCGCTGCGCTCCGCTCAGGGCAGGCGACTTTTTCTGTTCTCATTAGTCCATGCGTCAGTACATTACAACGGCGATTGATTATCCCAACGCTCCTCCGCACATGGGGCATGTGATGGAGAAGGTGCTGGCCGATGTCACTGCGCGGTGGTTCCGTCTGCGGGGGGACGAGGTCCGTTTTCAAATCGGCACCGATGAGCACGGCGTGAAGATCCAGCGCAAGGCGGAGGAGGAGAATATCACGCCGCAGGTACTCGTCGACCGCAACGTGCCGCTGTTTCAGGATCTCTATCGGCGTCTGCAGATTTCATCCGATGACTTCATCCGCACGACGGATCGCAGGCGCCACTGGCCCACGGTGCAGGCGCTCTGGAAGAAGCTCGTCGAGGCGGGCGTGCTCGAGAAGCGCACCTACACGGGCCTCTACTGCGCGGGGTGTGAACGCTTCATGACCAAGCGCGATCTCGTGGACGGCAAGTGCCCCAACCACAACACGGCTCCCGAAGAGGTGAGTGAAGAGAATTATTTCTTTCTCTTGAGCAAAGACTCCGCGTGGCTCAAGAAGCTCCTCGCCGCGAAGAAGGGCGGCTACGCCATCGTGCCCGCCTCCCGCGCGCAGGAAACACTCTCTCTCATCGAGTCGGGGCTGGAGGATGTTTCGTTCTCGCGGCCGAAATCGAGTCTTGCGTGGGGGATTCCCGTGCCCGATGATCCGGATCATGTGATGTACGTGTGGTGCGACGCGCTCACGAATTACATCTCGGGGATAGATATTTTTGGATTATCGAAAGGGCCCTTCGACTCCGCTTCGCTCCGCTCAGGGTCATTCGACTCATCCAAGAATGGCCCGAGGCCGCAGGCCGAGGACCATGAGCGAGGCCCGCAGGGCCGAGTCGAATGGTGGGACGACGCCACGGTGACGCATGTCATCGGCAAAGACATCGCACGGTTTCATGCGCTCATCTGGCCCGCCATGCTCAAGCACGCGGGCGTGCGCACGCCGGACCGGCTGCTCATTCACGGGTTCCTCACGAGTGAAGGGCAGAAGATGAGTAAGAGCATTGGCAATGTGGTGATGCCGGAAGAAGTCCTCCAGAAATTCAACGGGAACCCTGATCCGCTCCGTTTCTATCTTTCGCACGAAGTGCCGGTGGGCAATGACGGGGATTTCAGTTGGAAGCGAATCGAAGAGTTATACGACGGTATTCTCCGCAATAAACTTGGCAATCTCCTTAACCGTCTTCTTGTTTTACTAAAGAAGAACAAGCTTGATTTGGATATTGGATCCGAATCAGTATTCATTTGGGGCGGTGACACATGTTGGGACCGCTATACGGATTCCATGAATGAATTTGATCTATGGTCCGGTATTCATTTTGTATTCGATTGGGTAGATGCATGTGACAAGTACATTGCAGAACGGGAGCCTTGGAAAATGAAAGATTCTTTTGAGATCCAGATGGTTCTCTCAGTGCTCGCTGAAAATCTCCGTCATATTTCCCTTATGCTCCTTCCGTTCATCCCCCAGACCGCGCAGGAAATCTCGAAGCAGCTTGGCGTGCCCTACGCGGATCGCATGCGCGAAAAGGACTTCCAAATCACGGCGGAAATGAAGAAATGGGGAGGAGAAAAAAGCTGGAAAAAAGTGGGCGAACCGCGTAAACTTTTCGAGCCACTTTCCTAACAAGATAGGTGTGACGGAGCGCGGGATGCTTCCCGCATTGCGAAACGTCCATCGGTCCGGAGGAACGAAACCGGAGAGGGAGTGTGCTTCTTACATCCTTTCCCCCTTCTTTCTATGTTCGATCCCATGGCGGAACTCACGGGCGGCGCACCACAGGGTGTTCCCGCGTTCGGCGGTGGCGGCGGTCGGCAGTACGCCGACGAGATCCACTCCGTC
The DNA here is from genome assembly GCA_028712095.1 of Candidatus Peribacteraceae bacterium. Classification (GTDB taxonomy): domain Bacteria; phylum Patescibacteriota; class Gracilibacteria; order Peribacterales; family Peribacteraceae; genus Peribacter. Next base: position 8,566 of record JAQTQU010000037.1, on the reverse strand, counting down.
ACGATCCATGCGCGCCAGCGCACGTTCTATGTCGATCTGAAACAATCCGGCAACGGCAAGTTTCTGAAGATCTCTGAAAAGAGCCGCGGCGGCCGCAAGACCACGATCATGTTTGACTCAGAAGATCTGGATCAGATCATCGCGGCATTGCAGGAAATGAAAACGAAAATCTGAAGGCAGAGAGGAACGAAAAGATAGAAAGGAAAGAAAGGGCAGAAAGGGGCAATCACGTTCACCTTCCTGCCTTTTCTCATTTCTCTCATTTTCCTGCCCTCACTGCGTGCGTCCTTTGAGCCATACCTTGTTGCGGCTTTAAGGTGCGCGAATCATGCATATTCCAGTGTATATTCTCTTGTTGCCCGCACGGGGTTGTTCTATGTTTTCGCGCTATGTCTGAGTGGTGGAAACAGGTTCCGGCAATGGAAATCGTGGATGGCTTCATCCGGGATCTCTACAGCCCGCAGTATCCTTCTGCAGGCGTGTACATGCATATTACCGACGAAGAAACTCTTTCAAGGGTTCGGGCAGTGATTCTGCGCGCAGAAGTGGCAAGTGCGTGGACGCAACGGACGCTCCGATGGGTTGCCTCTCGACCCTATCAGTACCATCAACTCCATATGCCGCATGATGCTTTAGAAGAAAATAGGGAAGTGTATGCAACGCTCATTCATGAGCTGATTGGGCTCGGTGTCGTCAGGGAGATTAAAGCCAACTATGGTTTCTGATTTCGTAACGCCGGTCACGCCCGACCGTGCCCTCTCAACCATGCCTTGCCACTCATCGGTTTTCGTCCTTGCGGCTGCAGACTCAAGACATAGAGCGTCCGGCCGTCTACGCAGGGCACTTCCAGCGCTTCGGGCTCTGCTACGAGGGAGGTTGCGAGTATCTTCACACGCGAGCCCCCGAATGGGGCGGTGACACCCGGCCAGGGGGTCAAGGCGCGGACGCGGCGGTGGATTTCTTCCGCGGTCATTGTCGCGGGGTTCACTTCGCCGTCTTTTCGAGAAAGCTTGCGGCAGAGCGTGACTTTTGTTTCATCCTGGGGGACCGGCGCAAAAGGTTTGGTGAGTGTTGCGGCCAGCAGCTTCGCGCCCATATCCGCGAGCGTTTGACTCAGGTGTTCGAAGGTTTCCTCCGGAGAGAGCGTCATGCATTCCTGCGCGAGGACGGGTCCGGCATCGAGAGCCTCCGCCATCATCTGGACGGTCACGCCGGTTTCATTATCCCCTGCCAGAATTGCATGCTGGATGGGCGAGGCGCCCCGCCAGCGCGGCAGGAGCGAGGGGTGCAGGTTCACGGCGCCGAGGCGGGGGAGGGCGAGCAGGGCGGGGGAGAGGATCTGGCCGTAGGCGACCGTCACGAGGATGTCGAAGCTGGTTGTTTGCAGCTGGTCGCTTGTAGTCTCATCATTGATGTTTGCCGGTTGGATGCAGAGAAGACGATGCGCTTCGGCGAACACTTTGACGGGGGGCGGCGTGAGGAGCTGCTTACGTCCCACGGGCTGGTCGGGTTGCGTGATGACGAGGCTCACCCGAAAGTTCTGCGGCCGTTCCAGCAGCGCCTTCAGCGAAGGCACCGCAAACTCCGGCGTACCACAGAAGGCGATGGATAAGGGAGGCATTGAGGACAGTGTACCTTGTGTTGGTGTGGGATGTGAGATGAGAGAAGGATGTTACAGGTTGCGTGTTACACGTTGAAGGATTTATGCGAACGAACCATCTGTACCTCACGAACGTGTAACCTGTAACCTGTGACGTGCAACATGTCATCAAAACGTCCCGCCATGGTCGGCTCCGTCGTCCGTTCGGTTGTCGCGCCGCTCCTGCGTGGGTGCCCGCAGGACTGCGGCATTGTTTCTCTGACCGAGGTCGAGGTGTCTGCCGACCTTTCGTACGCCACGTGTTATATCAGTGCGCTCCTGCATCCCGATCAGGCACTTGCATTTCTCACATCACACATCCGGGAACTTCAGACGGGACTCGGGCAGGCATTGCAGATCCACCGCACCCCCCGCATCCGCTTCCGCATTGATCCGCGGTCAGAACGGGGTGCGAGGATCGATCGGTTGTTGGAGGGTTCGTAGACACGTTGAAACGAATCAACAAACGTGTGTCAGATGACACTCGCTTTTTTCATGCAACTGAAAGCGCGTTGCCCGGATGCAATGGAGCGATACACTCCCTCCCTTATGCCCATTCTCCGCAAAGACGCCGAGCAGATGCGTTCCCTCCTGTCTCAGGCCGGAAGGATCCTCTGCATCTGCCACCGCAATCCCGACGGGGATGCGGCGGGGGCGCTGCTCGGGGGAGGCATGCTCTTCGCATCGTTGTGGCCGCAGATTCCCGTTTCGTTTCACTGCATCGACGGTGTTCCCGCGGGGCTGCAGTTCCTGCCGGGTGCCGCCCGCGTGCAGGGGGCGCCCGTTCTGCGGCAGGGGGACCGGGTCGTGTTCTTCGATTGCGCTGAACCGAAGCTCACCGACATGCATCAGACGCATCCGCAGCTCTTTGACGGGAGCATTCCCTCCGTGGTCATCGACCACCATCCGGATAATTCCCGCTTCGGCACCGTGCACCTCGTGGATCCCTCCGCTGCCTCCTCCTGCGAAATCGTGGTGGGGATTGCCGATCAGCTGCAGTGGTCACTCACACCCGACATCGCCACGTGTCTGCTCACGGGAGTCTACACCGATACCGGCGGTCTTCTGCACAGCAACACCACCTCCACGGTGTACCGCACGGTCGCGCGGCTGCTGCGTGCCGGGGCAAAGCGGCAGGCTATTGTGCAGGCGGTATTCCGCACCGCGCAGGTTTCCACGTTGCGGCTCTGGGGGCGGGTGCTCGAAAACATCCAGATCACCGAGGAGGGCGGGGCGGTATCGGCCGTCCGCGAATCGGATTTCCGCGCCACGGGCGCCGACTACTCCGAGCTCACGGGGGCGATCGACTACGTGAACGCCGTGCCGGGCATGCGGTTCTCGATGGTGCTCTCGGAGCGCGGGGGCGCGGTGAAAGGTTCCCTCAGGACACTGCGGGATGACGTGGATGTCTCGGCCATGGCGGGGACTTTCAGCGGCGGCGGACATCGCCGGGCCGCGGGGTTCTCGGTGCAGGGAAAATTGCAACCGGAGGTGAGGTGGAAGGTGGTGGAGGGGGAGACGGCGCAGGAGGAGGAACCTTGAAGTTGTTTTTGCCTCACCCCCGACCCCTCTCCGATCCCACCCACACGCCAGCCGGAGAGGGGAGGGCTGTTCGTTGTTTTCTGGGGTCGATGCGGGTAAGTTCCCTTTTCCTATGAGACGTGACCGGGAAGAATCCGCGCGGCAACGCTACCGACGCAAAGTGTTGTACGCGCGGAAATTGCGAAAACGCATGACGCGGTCGGAAGCAGTTCTCTGGGAGTGCCTCCGCGACAGGCGATGCGCCGGGCTGAAGTTCAGGAGGCAGGTTCCCATGGGATGGTTCGTCGCGGATTTTCTCTGCAGAGAGCGTGGCCTCATTGTGGAGGTTGACGGCGGCGTCCACGAGGAAACGCAGGAATACGACCGAATGCGTGACGGTGAAATGCACAGGCATACCTATCGCGTTTTGCGGTTCAGCGACGCACGAGTGTTGCAGGATGTACAAGACGTCATCCGCACCATTGTATCGGCCGCGGAGTCTCGCATCTCCAACCATGTTCCCCCTCTCCCATTGGCATCGGGGCGGATGGGAGAGGGGGATAAAAGGGGGTGAGGCAAAGAAACGATCTGCATGACAAACCCCAGTACCGAAGTCCTGGGGCTGTGGAGAGAAGGTGTTGTTACACCGTGGCCAGCGCGATCTGGCGGAGGACCTTGGGGAGGTCCTCTCTGGCCACCACCTCCCCCCAGTGAACGCGTACGACTCGGACGGGAACTTGTTGGTAGAGAAGGGAGACATACGTGTCTCCCTGCATGGCGGCACCGAAGCCGCCAATGCCGTGTCCGCCACCATCGAAATCGATGGCGTGTACCACCCCGTCGGGACCCACATGGGCCCCGTACACAAACCCGTCCCGAACCAATCCGCGTTTTTGCAGCTTGCTGAGAGATGCCATATGGTATTTCCTTTCGGATCTCGCCCAACCACGGGGGCGCCCTTGCGGGTGACTAGAAGAGGAGAGGCGTAACATACCTTCTCCCAATTCAAGCCTCATAAATTGAGAGGACTGAACAGGGAGAAGGGGAGCCGTTGCTTCCAAAGACCTTGCCAAGATGAAAACATCCTGGCGAAGTTGCATATTACACTCAAATATACATATGTCAAATAGTGGCAGAATAGCCAGAAATCGGAAATTCGGTCATTTCTTCGGATTTTCACCCGTCTCCGGCGTGTCGGGTTCTTTGGTATCCGGCTTGGTTTCCGGGGACGGGGCACTCTGGTGTTCGGCGGCGGCCTCTGCGGGATTCAAAGCCGATTCGAAGGAAGGGGCCACGCCACCTTCGGTGGCGGCAGCAGGCGGGAATGGTTCGGCTCCGCTCACCACAGGCGCCTGCTGCTGATCTGCGACGGGGGTTTGGTTGGAAAGCGCCGCTGCCTCCCCGACTTGCGGTTTTTTCGTGGCGGCAGGTGAAGAGATATCAATGGTGCCCTCCGTTGTCGGCATTTCGGGCGCCATGTTCTCCGGGATGAGCGGCTTCTTCTCCCTGTTCTTCTCTTCGCGTTTGTAATTGAGCATCGCCGCCACCTCCTCCGGCTTCGTCGTGACGATGGCCTGCTCCTTGGGGCTGGCCACCACCTGGATGGCAACGTGCTTGTTGCTGGCGAAGAAGAGGCCCTGTCCCACGTCGGAATTGAGCAGCAGGTACTTCTCGCCGTCGGTGAGGTAGAAGAGTTTTTGTAAATTGTCCACGGCCGTGGCGGACTGCTTGAGCAGGATCTGCAGCGAAGCGTTGGTGATGATGGGTTTGCCGTACGGCGAATTCACGAAGTCCTCCACGTCCTGCGTGATGGTGGTCACGCCCAGCCAGTACTTGCGGGCGCGCTTGATGAGCCCGTAGAGGAAGCGCGCGGAGTCCTCGTGCTGCATCAGGTTCCACGCCTCGTCGATGACGAGGAAGCGCTTCTTGAAGTCGGCGCGGATGCGGTTCCACAGGAAGTTCAAGACGACGTACATCGCGATGGGACGGAGTTGCTCCTCCAGATCACGGATCTGGAAGACGATCATGGTGTTATTGAGCTCCACATTCGTCGGCTGGTCGAAGAGGCCGGCAAAGCTGCCTTCCGTGTACTTCTTGAGTGTCTGCGCCATGTGTTCCCCGCCTTCTGTGGTCTTGAGCACGTCCACGAGGTCGCCCAATGTCGGGGGCGTGATTTTGGACGGGTCGGGCGTCTGGAGGGTGATACCCTTGAGGGCGTACGTGTCGAGGATCGCCTTGTCCAACACGCCGTCCTCCGCGGGTGTGAGCGTGCCCAGCATGAGCTTGAAGAGTCCGTGGAGCGTGATGGCTGCGGAGCGCAGCGTCTCGCCCGTCAGCGCCTCGTCCCCGCGCACGGCCCGTGGCAGGTCGAACGGATTGATGCGGAAACTCGATTGGAGAGAGAGGGGGATGAACGTTCCGCCTACTGTTTTGCTCAGCTCCACGTATTCATTCTCCGGATCGATCACGAAGACATCGGTCCCGAACATGAGCGAGCGGAGGATTTCGAGTTTCACCGTGAAGGATTTACCTGCGCCGGAGGTGGCGAAGACGGTTGCGTTCGCATTGGGGAGGTCGAAGCGGTCGAAGATCACGAGCGAATCATTGTGGCGGTTGATGCCGTACAGGATGCCGTGGTCATCCGTAAGGTCGGGGCTCGAAAAGGGGAAACTCGTCGCGATCGGCGAGGTGTTCATGTTGCGGTTGATACTCAGTTCGTCCAGACAGAGCGGCAGGGTCGAAATCCAGCCGTGTTCCATCTGGAACATGGCCGGTTTCGTGAGCATGAGTTTGCCTCCCAGCATGGATTCCAGATCCGTCTGCAGCTTCTTGAGCTTGACGGAATCTTCCGCGTAAATGGTGATGTACATCCCGAACTGGAAGAGTTTCTCCCGTCCGCGCGCCAGAAGGTCGCGCAGTTCCTCCGCATCCTGCAGTGCCGCTTCGAGTGCGGGATCGCGCACGATGCCGCGCTGTTCCAGCATGCGGATCGAGGAACGCATTTCGGCCACTTTCTTGCGGAGCATTTTCATGATGGCCTTGTTGCTTGCGGGGTAGATGTAGTGCGAGATTTCGAGCTGTGCGTCGAAGTTCAGTGTCTCAGAGAGCCAGTTGGGATAGGCGTAGTTGGGCCAGTTGTAGACGAAGAGCGTGCGGGAGTGGAGGTCATTCAACACGAGTTCGTCACGCTTCACCTCCATCCCTGCCGGAGCGATGATGTCGAGGGTCTTCTGCAGGCCTTCCTCGTAGCGGCGCAGGGCAAGACGTTCATCCGCGGTGAATTCCCGCTCACTGTCTTTGGCGTTCGTCATGGCGTCTTCGGCTGCTTTCTGAATGCCGAGGAGCTCATCAATGGCCAGGAGCAATGGATGGAAGGGGGCCGGTTTCGATGACGTACGAGGAGAGGGCATAGGAAATCCTTACATTATAGCAAAAACCATCATTTCATGCAATTCATGCCAGAAGGATGACTAGAGTCCGAAGCTGCCGCCGGAGGGCGTCTTTGGTGTATCCTGCACCAGGCCGAGATCCTTGAGTCCCTGCGGATCGGTGATCTGGAGGCCGGAGAGCAGAATCTCACGGTTCTTGCTGATGGCGGCAAGACGTTTTTCGGCAAGCGTCAGAAGCTCCGTGAGCTGTTTCTGCGAGGATTTGGTCTGGCTCTCTTTGAGCGTCGTTTCGGAAAGTGCGGTTTGCGCCTTGGTCAGCTCAGCCTCTTTGGCGCCGGCCGTGCCGTAATCTTTGGCTTTCACGGCCGCTTTCTGTGCGCGGTCGATCTCACGGACCAGCGCGGTCTGCCCCTTCTTCTGCGCGGCCATGGTCTCGAGAGCAGCCTTCAGTTCTTCACTCCGTCGCTTGCCGTTCTCTGTGGCATTGGACAGGGCTTCGACATACCGATCCAGTGTCTCCAGCCGGTTATCGCTGCGGTTCAGCAGATCGACGACATTGACGGACAGTGCGTCGCCGAGCGTCTGCAGCAGGGTGAACGTTTCGTCGCCCAACGGTTGCTCCTGTGACCGGATGATGTGCAGAAGTTCCTCGATGCCCCGCACGGCGGATTCGGTGGGGAGGAAGAGCCGCTGGGCGAGGTAGAGCGAGGTGAAGATGCCGAGCGTGCCGCTCGGGCGCGGGTGCCCCGGGTTTTTTGTAATGGAATCCAGAACGAATGTGGCACTCTTGCCGCCGCTGACCTGCAGAGGAGTCGGTGACACAGTGGAAGAAGCACAGCCACTCAGCATGACAGTTGCCAGAGCCGAGAGAACAATCCCTTTCTTCACAGATTTCCATTGTAGTCCCTCTGTATTCTTCAGCACAATACGACGTGGTTTTCGCTCCTGTTGAACACAGGAATTTTTCAGGAGTGAAAAAACTTCATTTCGCACACATTTTGTGTTCAAAACATGAAGATTTTTTGTATGCAAGATCAAATTTTGTTTTCAGCTCGCATATGAGGTTTTTGGTGGTACATTTGCGCTGATTCCTGATCATAACTTTTGTTCATCACGTTGTTTTTCATTCATGTTCAAAGAGCTAGCAGAAAAGGCAAGTATTGCGCTTCGTGACCAGTATTCCCTGAAGGATCTTGTAGTGGAATGGAGGCGGCCGCAGGACAGAACGTACGGCGATGCGGCCACGGCTGTTGCTCTTCAGCTAGCCAAACATCTGAAAACGAAGCCGCTTGAGGCGGCGCAGGTTCTCTGTGACGCCCTGCAGCAGTGCTCGTCCGTTGCGAAGGTGGAAGTGGCGGGGGCGGGGTACGTCAACGTATGGCTCACGCCGGAGGCACTGATCCGGGAACTGCGAACAACGGAGGAGGCGCTTTCTCCAAAAAAATCCAGGAAAGGCGGGGGTCCCGTGATCATCGATTATTCACAGCCGAACATCGCGAAACCGCTTGGCGTGCACCATATCCTCTCAACCATTGTCGGGCAGTGCCTCTGTAACCTGCACCGGCATCTGGGGTTCGAGGTCGTCGGATGGAATTACATCGGGGACTGGGGAACGCAATTTGGCAAACTCGCCGTCGCGTGGGAGCAGTGGGGCAAGGGCAAGCCCGTGGAACAGTGTTCCTTAGATGAGCTTCTGGAGCTGTACGTGCGTTTTCATGCCGAAGCGGAGAAGGACACAACATTGGACGATGCTGCGCGTGCGGCGTTTCTGAAGCTGGAGCAAGGCGATACGAACCTCCGTGCGTTCCGGGAGGGAGTGGTGCGTGTGACCAAAGCATCTCTCTCGCAGATATACGAACGCCTTCATGTGCACTTCGATACGGATATCGGCGAGAGTTTCTACGAAGACAAAATGCAGCCGATTCTGGAGGAGGGGAAGAACAAGAAGGTGTTCACCACAGGCGAAGAGGGATCGCTCATCGTGACGTTCGCGGAAGAGGAGAAGCTGCCGCCGTTC
>JAQTQU010000002.1 GCA_028712095.1 Candidatus Peribacteraceae bacterium | reverse complement strand
GAAGAAGGAGGGCACCGTCTTTCTGCCCGCGCACATTACGGTGAAAGAGCTGGCCGAGAAGACCGGCATTCAGGTGCCCATGCTGGTGCAGACGCTCATGAAGAACGGCGTGCTCGCCACGATCACACAATCCATCGACTACGATACGGCGGCCGTCGTTTCGACAGAGCTGGGCGTCACCGTCGAAAAGCAGCAGGAATCCGCATCTGCGGAAGATCTGATCAGCCGCAACCTCACGGAGCTGCTCAAGGATGAGCCTGAAAATCTGGTCAAGCGTCCTCCCGTCGTCGTGATCATGGGGCACGTCGACCACGGCAAAACCTCCATTCTCGATGCCATCCGCACGACGGATGTCGCGGGGGGGGAGGCGGGAGGCATCACGCAGCACATCGGCGCATATCAGGTGGAGCATATTCCGGCGGGGTCCAGCGAAGTTCATACGATCACCTTCCTCGACACGCCCGGTCACGAGGCATTCACGGCCATGCGCGCACGCGGGGCGCAGGTCACCGATATCGCGGTGATCGTGGTGGCGGCGGATGAGGGCGTGAAGCCCACGACCGTCGAGGCGATTGATCATGCCAAAGAGGCGGGAGTACCCGTGCTCGTGGCACTCAATAAAATGGATAAGGAGGGGGCCGACGTGAACCGCGTGATGGGCGAGATGGCGGCGCAGGGGCTCCAGTCTGAGGAATGGGGCGGGCAGGTGCCGTTCGTCCAGTGCTCCGCAAAGACCAAACAGGGGATTACCGATCTGCTCGATTCCATCATTCTGCTCTCCGAGATGCACTCGTTCACCGCCAACCCGCGGCGCTCCGCCGTGGCCACGGTCATCGAGAGCAAGCTTGATCCCTCCCTTGGTCCTCTGGCCACGGTCATCGTGAACACCGGAACGCTCCGGCATGGCGAGAGCTTCGTGTGCGGTCGCACGCACGGCAAAGTCCGCACGATGTCCGATGCCCACGGTCAGCGGTTCGAGGAGGTTTTGCCCTCGGGCGCGGTGCAGGTGGCCGGATTTCATTCGGTCCCGGAAGTCGGCGATATTCTGCAGGTCGTCGCTTCAGAAAAGCAGGCACGCGATCTTCTGGCCCAGGTGGAGCAGCAACGCAATCTGAAGCAGGCGCAGCGGTTTGTGGACCTTGTCAGCAGGCTTTCGGAAGGCAAGCTGACCCAGCTCAAGATCGTGCTCAAGGCGGACGCGCAGGGTTCCCTCGAGGCGCTCAAAGAGGCCCTCGCCAAACTGACGACCCAGACCGTCACCGTGAAGATCATCCATGCCTCCGTCGGCGCCGTGACGGACAGCGATATCTCGATGGCTGCGGCCAGCGAAGGTATTGTCGTTGCGTTCCATGCCCCCGTTCCCTCCGGAGCGCGTGCCATTGCCGAACGGGAGGGCGTGAGCGTGCGGGAGTACGAGGTGATCTACGCCCTGCTCGACGATATCGAAGGACTGTTGAAGGGGCTCGTGGAGCCGGTCGATACCGAGAAGATCGTCGGGCACCTGCAGGTGCTGCAGGTGTTCCTCACGAAGAAGAACGAGCAGATCGTCGGCGGGCGCGTGACCGATGGTGCGTTGAAGCGCCTGCCTTTCCGCCTGCAGCGCGCGGGCGAACAGGTGGGCACCGGTCGCATCCTCTCGCTGCGCAAAGGGGAGAACGACATCAAAGAAGCCAAGGAGGGCACCGAGTGCGGCATGCGCATCGAAGCGACATGTCCTATTCTTGAAGGGGATGTCCTTGAGGTGTTCCTGAAGGAACTGAAGCGGAAGGAGGGCTCTGCAGCTGTTTGAGGTCCGGCGCGACAGTCTGGCTGTTCACGTTGTGCTCCGTGAAATCGCGGAGGAGCGCGTTCGCCGTACGGTCATCGACGAAGGCGAGATTGAAGCAGAGCGTGTAGAGTTCTGCGGGGGAGAGTGTCTTCAGTTTTGCCTCCATCTGTGCATCCGGTCCCTGCGGGTTCTCGCCCACGAGCAGTTTGATGTATTCCTTCGGGTCGACCCTCTTCTGCTCCCGGCCTTTCTTGAGGAGTTTCCGTAACTTCGGGCCGTTCTTCCCCTTGTGTTTCTTTTGGATGTCATCGATGAACGTGACGCCGTCCTTGCCCTTCAGAACGAGTTTTTGGCAGAGATTCTCCCACTCCTTGGTCGGCACGAATGAGAGCTGGTCGCGCACGATTTTGGCCTGTCCCTTGAAGAATCCTACGGACCATCCGGTGAGACCGAGCCAGGCCAGCGTGTAGGGTGACACCCGTTTGTTCTTCATATCCAGCAGCCCCGAGAGGAGTGCCATGCCTCCCAATGCGAGCACACCCAGCATCTTGAGGGCGCCTTTTCCGCGTTGGACAGCCAGGGAATCCGGGCGCCTTTGACTCATGATTTTCTGCGTGTGCGCCCAGACGGGGTCGCCGTCGAGCACCAGCTGGAAGAAGCGCTCCACCTGCAGGACCGCCTGTTTCTGCTTGGGCGTGAGATCGGGGCCGTTGCGCATCTGCTGCAGTTCTTCGATCCATGCGGCGGCGTAGTCGACCCTGTTCGCCACGCGCCCGTTCCACACCGTCACGAGGCCCTCCCGTTGTGCCTGGTCGAGCATCGCCTCGATCCTGCGCTGGATGCCTTTGCCGTGGGCGCGGGACGACTGGCGGAACTCCTCCTCCGTGAATCCCGCTCTCAAATCCTGCTTCAGTCCCTGCATGTACGCGCCGATGACGGCTTGCGTGCGCTTCTGGCTCTCGATCAAGTGGGGTTTCTCACTCTTCTTCTTCGCCTTTTCCAGCTCTTTTTGGAAGATACGTCCCTCGCGGGGGAGCATCTCCACGGCCATCGTCATCAATTTCAAATCACGGTCGTTCTCCGCATCTTGCCGCTCCGCGTCACGGGGATTTGTGGGCCGGTTCTCGGCGGTGTTGCGCCGGAGCGCCTGACGCACTTCGGATTCGGAGATGCGTTCGCGCTGCCCGGGTGCGGCCTGTGATTCGCGGGGGGCGTCGGCCATGGGTGGACATTATTTGATCTTGCTCTCGTCCAGAATTCTGGGTGAGCCCGGAACCTTGTCGGCGACTTTGCGCATGACGTCGATCAGATTCTGACGATTCGTGAGATCAAGCGTTTCGCCGGCCTGTGTGGCAGATTTCTGTAATTCTTCACGGATCTTTTGTATGGCTTGATCACGGATAGCCTGACCCGCAGCATCATTGCCAGCCGTATTGAACTTTTGCACTTCGGTGTTAATGGTCTGGTGGATGTTGGTATTGATGATCTGATTGGCGACTCTGGTCGCGGCTGCCCCTGCTGCCGCTCCACTGCCTCCTGCGCCGCCCAGCGGCGGCAGATAGAATTTGGGCGCGAGCAGTTGGTCGGGGGCTTTGGCAACGTTGAGCGCCTGTCCCAGGTTCAGGTCGGCCAACGCGCCCTGTGCTCCCGGCATCGGCAGCGGCAGGAGGAGCGGCAGCTTCATCATCAGTTTGCCGATGGAGCCGCCGGCATTCATGATGGGCGACGCGAATTTTTCGAAGAGTGCGTCTGTTTTGAACGCGGCCTTCGCGCCCATCCATACGACGGCGATCGACATGCCTATCCAAATGATTTGCCAAAGATTTCCGGCTCCGGGCAGGGCAGGCATCGGAAATCTTCTCAGAAAGGGATGATCGGGAGTCCATCCCGTCGGCGGATTGGCCATAGCTACATTGATCATGATGAAGCCGATGGAGAAGGGGATGGCCGAGACCACCGGAATGAACGCCGCATGCAGAAACTTGTTCCAGATTTCCATGGGGTTGAAGGCCTTCAGTGCAGGGCTGTCACCCGCCACGAAGCCGATGAACATGAAGGGCATGAAGGCCACCGTGATCCAGATGATGGGGATGCGGATGAGTAGCACGAGGGTTAACGCCAGCAGAGGAAAGAGCAGCGCAAAACTAAAGAAGATCATGACCGACATGAGCAGTGTGAACGTGAGGAGCTGTGGCAGGCGCGAGAGTGCAGCCGGGCCGGCAAGCGGATTCGCCCCGCCACCCTGATTCGCCGATGGTTGCACTACTTGTCCAAAGTACTTGAATCGTGCGTGGTTATAGACCAGAGCTCCCATGATGGAATTGGGCGTATTGGCTTGCGGATCGAGAGATTCCTCTCTGATGCAGACAATTTTGTTCTTCGCTCCGAAATCCAAAGGACAGATCATTCCTGGCGGATCATTGGTCTGGAAGAATGCATAATCCGTGATGATTTTGCATCCGTCCGGATCAACATCCCCTTTGTTGTCATAGGCGATACATTGCGTATTTATGGCACTGGGGAGCGAATAGACCGTTGCCGTGAGGATATTTGCAAGATCCAGCACGACCCGCGGAAAGAACCACGAAAAATTGACGAGGATCACCGCGAGCACGAACTTCACGGCGTACTTCTGCACGTAGCCGCCCTCGGCGAAGACCACGGTCATGATCGCGCCGATGATGAGCAGGAACGCGAGCAGAATATTGGTGATATTGCGCGAAATTTGCCAGAGTTTTAGGAGCATTGCCCCCATGGATTGTCCATCCGTACGCAAATTGATAAACGTGGGATCGAGAAGCATCCCGCAAATTGCCGTGAGGATGTAGATGAGGAAATGTGCGAAGGCGCCCAGATAGCTCATAGCTTGATTCAGTGCATTGAAGAACGGATCGGTCGCATCCGCGGCCTTTGCCGTCTCCATGAACGCAAGGCCGCCCACCCCGTCTGTTCCCATGATCCACACGAGGAGCAGAAGAGAGAGTGTTCCCAGCAGGATTTTTCTTTTTGTTGGCATTCGAATCATTTTATCATGTTTTGCGTTTTTACTCAATTGGCTCTCTGTCTACAGGGTCGGAACAGGGAAGGTGATGAAAAGTATACTTAGAACACAATATGTCCTCACAGTTGAGTATAATTAGTGTTCATATCTTTAACGAATTTTTGCCTCTAATGAACATTTTAGGCCTAAGTAAGCCATATTCCTGAACAAAATCATAGATCAATTGTCTGATCACTTTTCTTGCACTATCTGTGTACTCATGAGTACTGTTTGTGCTCGTGTCGTCCTTGATCCTCAAAGCACTGTTCAGTTCGCAGACGCGCGTGAAGCTCCTCTCGACATTCCTCCTCCACCCGGAAGAGGAGTATTTCATTCGCGAACTCACGCGTCTTCTCCATGAGCAGATCAACAGTATCCGCCGGGAGCTTGAGAACCTGCGCAGGATCGGACTCGTGCGCGCGCGGCACCGCAACCGCAAGAAGTACTACCACGTGGATCCCGATTTTCCTCTGTTCAGTGAGCTGCGTGGCATTTTCACCAAAGAGATTCAGGCAGAGAGTCCTATTGTGGCAAGCCTGAAGAAGCTCCCGGGCATCAGGCTCATTCTGCTCGCCGGCACCTTTGTGGGATCCGAGAGCAAGGTGGATCTGTTTATCGTCGGAGACCTGAAGAAGGAGATGCTCGAGGCGCTCCTCCTGCAGGATCCCAGTCTCAAGAACGTGAAGTACTCCATCTTCTCAGAGGGGGATTTTCTCTACCGCTTGAGCCTGAAAGACCGCTTTGTGACAGAGATTCTCAGCGATCCACGGCATCTGCTTATTACGAACTCGTTGCAGAAGCAGATCGAGGAGGCATTGAAAAAATAGGACAGAGGACATAGGACAGAGGACTTGGAGTTATTCCATGAGTTGTTTAACTATGAGTCTTGCACAGCTCTTTTGTAGATAGAGGGTATTGGATATCGCTTACCTCTGTCCCAAGTCCCATGTCCTAAGTCCTTCATTTTGCTTTACAGTGGCTTTTTATCTCTGTAAACTGCCTCAGCATTTTCCATGGTTCATCAGATTCTCCGTGAACAGGCAGAACGTTTTCTTCCCAAGCATCCCGAGATCAAGCCCGGGTACACCGTGCGTGTGCACGAGCAGATTCAGGATGAAGAAGGCGGCAAGGCGCGCATCCAGATCTTCGAGGGGCTGGTGATCGGTGTCCATAACGGGCATGTGCCGACAGACCGCACCATCACGGTCCGTCGTATTGCGTCGGGGGTGGGAGTCGAGAAGAATTTTCCGCTTGCATCACCGGTGATCAAGAAGATCGATGTGAAGAAAGTCGCTACAGTCCGTCGGGCGAAGTTGAACTTCCTCCGGGGCCGTCTGGGTAAGTCCGCACGCCTGAGCGAGCGCTTCACGACTGGAGGGGAATTCGACGTTGCCGTTGCTGCACCAGAGCCGGTCAAGGAGGCGGCTGTCGAGACTGAAGCGAAAGAGGAAAAGAAAGCGGAATAGGCCAGAAGGTACGTATCCCGAAAGCATGTCATGCGAGAAATTGTCGCAGTTCGACAGTGCTCACTGTGACAGTACGCTCCCTTTTCAGAGGTTCCCCTGAATACTGCATACAGCTCCCTGTATACTGCGCTCGTGCACTATTTGCTGGTCGGAAATTACGGCACGGGTAACTTCGGAGACGAAGCTTTGAAGGAGTATTTCCTCTCCGCTTTTCCCGAAGCGAAATTTCGAGTGCTTTCAGCTCATCCCAAAGAAGGGAAGCTGCCACGGCTTCCCGCGGGGATCCGGTCATTCTTTCTGGCCCACTGGTGGAGGACGCTCGCGGCACTGTGGAAAAGCGACGGACTCGTCTTCGGTGGAGGAACGCTCTTCACGGATACAGAGTCCGTGTACGCCTGTCTGCTCTGGTGGTGGCATGCATTCGTCTGTTGGCTCCTCGGCAAGCCGTTCTTTCTCGCCTTTCAGGGGATCGGTCCATTCCGCACGAGGGCGGGGGAGTGGTTTGCGCGGTGGGCTATTGCTCATGCCGCGTTTGTCAGTGTGCGCGATGCGGCATCGTTTCAGCGCGTGAACCTATGGAGGAAGAACACAAATATTATTCAAACATGTGATCCAGTTTTTTCTCTATTTACAGCGCAGAAGAGAGATACAAGTTCACAAAAATTGCTCGTAATAATTCCACGGAAAAATTCTCCATCTTCGTTCTCGGAGCGGGCGGTGCAACTCTGGAAGAGCGGGACATGGCAGGCGGTGCGCATTCTCTCTCTTCAACCCGATGACCCTCAGGAGCGGGAGGTCTGCCACTCCATCGCGCATGTCCTTTCGCAGCCCGACTCAGTCATTGTTCCGGTCCGGTCGGTCGGGGCACTCTGCCGCTCTGTGGGTCAGGCGGATTTTGTTTTCTCCCAGCGCTACCATGGCGCGCTTGCGGCTCTTGCCCTCGGCGTTCCCTTTGAGGTGGTACCGCAAGGGGAGGGGGACAAGCTCGCTTCGCTCTCCGGGATGTCATCCTCAGGCATTGCCGCTCTCCTCGCAGACGGTGAACGGCAGCTGAAGAGTGCGCTATTCCCAGAATTACGCGTTTCTGCTAAAATACAGTCGTGAATACACTTTTCCTTACTGCCGAGGAACAGAAGGTGTTTCAGGCCCTTCCGGCGAAGCTTCGGGAGGGGTGGACGGTGGAGGAGGAAAAGGGGCAGTTTCAGGATGCCGAAGAGAAACTCTCCATGCGTATGGCTCTTTTGCGGTTGCACGATCCTAAACTTCTCGCTGTGCAGAAGCGCGCAGTTGGGCTCTCTTCCGGGCAACTTGCGGAGCTTCTGGCACAGACGGACCTGAAGGGGGTTGCGGACGATGATCTTGCCGAGCTGACTTTTGCCGTAGGCCCTTCCATTCTTTCGAAGCTCATCGAAGGACTTCTTCTGCAGGCAAAAACGGATGCAGAGCTTGAGGATATTGTTGCACTGGCACTCATTCGCCATTCTCTTCTGCAATCATATATCTCTGTGTGATTCCATCATGACCACATAAACACAATACACACACGCTTATGACCTCCTCCGCTTCCGTTCCTGCTCCTTCTTCTCCCGATGATCATTCGCTGTCGGAATACCAGTCCGGAACGGTTGATCATGCAATCCCCGACTCTTCCACATTTTCCCACCAACGCATCATGGACACTGTTCAACGCTCGCAGCCCGATGGCGGAAAGAAAGATGTTGAGCGCATGCCCTTCAAAGCCACGCCTGAAGTGATCTCCCAGTTTCTGGAGCTTAAAGTGGATGAAGTGCTCACGCAGATGCAGAGCGTTGGGGGGCGTGAGCAGCTCTTTGTAAAACTCATGGAGCATGAGGAGTACCTGCGCAAAATTCATGATTTCAATCCTGAGGAATTGCGCAGGCAGCTTGAGGTGGCGGGTGAGGCGGTGTCTGCCAAAGAAAAATTCATGAAAGACGTCACGTCGCCGGAGAAGAAAACCATGATGCGCAGAGCTTGGGATCGGATGAAGGGATTTGCACTGCATCATCCGATTATCGCCGTTCTCCTCATGGCCTGCCTTGTCGCCGGAGGGTATGCAACCTGGCATTATGCCGGCAATACGATCATGGCGTGGTTGCACGGTCTTGCGGAGACCGCTCCTGCCGATGTTCTGCGGAGGGCAACCGAAGCTCCTCCCATTATTCCGGCACCGCCGCCGGCACCATCGGGTCCGTGGCACGTCAGTCCGCTGCCGCCCGGATTGGGCTAGCCTTCGCTTCAAACACACACAAATGCCAGAACCAGAAAAAAATCTTCGGTCTTCTGCTGATGACCTCTCTCGTGCGAACGATGGACATCCTCTGAAGGATGGGGAGTATCCTCTTTCGGAACTGGATCGTTGGGAGTACATGTACTCCAGTCAGGGGAAATATAACGAGCAGGAACTGCAGAGACAGATCGATGAACTGGAGAAGATCCTCACCGGAAAAAAGTCCGTTCCTGAGGCGGCGGATGCGCATGATGCGGTGCCACTCTCTTTTGCGCTGGCACGCGATTTGGTGCTGCGGATCCAGCTTTTAGAAAGGCTTCGACTGCAGCAGAGCGTGCAGCGCCAGCAAAAGAAGGGCACGCCGATCGCGATTCTGCGACCCGACCCGCGCAATCCCGAGCAGGTCGTCCCTGTGGATATTGCACCGGATGCGGCACTGGAAAAAATCGAAGATCTGGATTGGCGTATCAGAGGGACTCTTTACCAGCAGTTTTGGATCAACCTGTTGCTCGAGGAGGTTCAGCGGTATGAAGCTGCGATTACCCGCTCTTCTGCGCTGCAAAGCCTTCCGCGGGATGCCGAACTGGAACGTGCAGTACGTACACAGCTTACGCAATTGAAACCACTGCTGGAACAATCATTGCTCTGCGCACGCGTGCGCCGGCTTCGCAATGCCAAAGCGCCCGATGCGGAGATTCGCGCTGTTCTGGGTAATCTCCCCACAGAAGCAGGCAAAGATCTCAATGTTTACATGAGCAAGCTGGATACACAGATTCAGCAGGTTCTCTCGGTTACCGTCGGTTTTCCTCTGCATCGCAAAGAATGGCTGGGATTGAAAAAAGTGGAGCGCACGATTCCCGTCAGCCCTGTTTTTCATCTGCGCAGTGCACTGATGCAGCGGCATATGGATGCCCTGCTCAAGCGTGAGAATGAACTGAGCGGCAAAATGGACAGTGCTTCCTCCACGGAAAAGAAATCACTCGCAAAGGAGCATCAGGAACTCATCGGTGATTATCTGGAATTCAATGCCATTCATCTTCGCAAATTCCGGCAGCTTCTGCACCTTTGCATCGAGCCCGGTCCGGTGTTTGCCGCGGAAGAGGGATCCGGCAAGCACGCCCATGAATTTCCGCCTGCGGGAGCGATGAAGACGGATCTGCTGCAGCAACGGGGACGCGAACTCGCTGCGCTCGATACGTATCTGGAGCACATCGACAAGAGCGTGCTCAGTAATCAGGTGCTGGAAATCGACAAGCTGTTTGAGGACATTCTCATGACTGTGGCCGTTCCTGGAGGGATCGATGCCATTTTCAATGAAGCGGAAAAGGCCACGTTCGTTTGGGAATTCCACGATGCACCGTGGCGCGTGGCGACGGGGAAAGTGCTTGGAGAATGGACTCCTCAGATGCGTCCGTGGCGGCGCAAGCAGATTCTGGCACCTCTCTACAAGCATTTTCGTCTACCACCCACCACGCAGTGGGATACGCCCAGTAATGAGGAGCCGCGTTACTATCATGAGCTTTCGCCTGCGGAACAGGCGCAGTGGCTCAAGCGATCCGATGTGCAGGAGCGCGTGGAGAGCGTGCGTTCCATCGTGCGGAATTTTCGCGCGCGACTTCAGCCCGAAATGGCCGTCATGCGCGGATCCAATGCCATTCTCAAAGATCTGCTCACGACGCAGGCGCCGACATCCATTGATTCAATCCAGAAACGTCCCATGAAGGAAATTCTGCAGAAACAGAAGAAGCTACCCGGGCAACTCTTTGCACAGGAGAGTGGTGAGAGTACCGCCCCTCCCGCCGATTGGCCGGGCCATAGGACTGCCGAGCAGGTTTTGCAGGACATTCTTTCCGCCGATACCGCGCAGGCACGTGGCATGTACTTCCGGCTCATTGAGCGTGCCACAAGCGGCTCGGGAATCTTTGAGCAGGGATATGAAGAGTACATCCGCGGGATCAATGCCAACCTCAAATTCCACATTGATGCCAAAGATCTTCACAACTATGCGGCAGCGAATGTATGGCGGGAACTCGGATTGCTCGGAGCGGTGCTCGGAGCGGAAGCCATTGGAGCATACATGGCCTGGAGGGCAGCGAAGTATGGCGCGCGCAAGGGAGCTGGAGCGGCTTTGCGGTCCGCGCAGTGGGGGGCACGTCAGGTGAAGAAAGGCGCGGATGCTCTGGGGGAGGAGAGCGGGTTGCGCGTCAAACCCAAGTCAGCGACAAAGCCTTCGGTCAAACCTTCGGCTCCGGCGAAACCAGTGGTCTCTCCAAAGTCGGCACCGGATCCCGCCGCGTTCGAGCGGCTGTCGGGGGTGGTGAAGGAGGCCGAACCTCCGCTCGCCAAATCTGCCGTGGTTCCGGAAGCGCATGCGGTCGAGTCCGTTGCGGCGAAGAGGTGGAGTCGCTTCTTCGGTCATGCAGGTTTTCTCTTGATGGAAATGAAGGCAGTTGCCGATGCCATTGACGTGTTCGAACGGACGGGGAGGGCCGAGCTTCTGGATGAGCGTGGAACGCTCGATGCCGCTGCCGAAATCTGGCGTGATGCCAGTCGTGGTATTGCACTGGAAAAGAGCGGGGATCAGTTCTGGATGGAGGGGTATAACCGCAGGTACTACGAAGCGCTTGGCGTGATCGATGCCACCGGCGGACGCGAGTGGCTTGTGCAGGAGCTTGAAGTCATCCGGGAGCTGCAGCATGCGTTGGACATGATTCTCGTGCTGCGGAGCGGAGAAGTTCCCGTCGAAATTCCTGCGCTACCCGCGCGTACGGAACGCACTTGGCCGGAGGAGTTTTGGAAGAAAATGGAGGCCGAACGCGAGGCTCTGCAGGAGGAGGGAGGTGCTCTCACGGAGCGCCATGCAGCTCTGCTGAAGAGTGCCAAGAACCTCCATGCCACGCGTGCGGCACAGTTTCCCGTGTATCAGGCGGGCTCTCCGCTGGTCGAACAGCCTTTCGCGCGTGATCGGTCCACGGGGAAGATCAATATCAACACCAGCGGGTCCGCGCTCGGTTTCATCCCCGTGAAGTTCAATAACGGCCCCATCAAAAAATTCAGGAAAGCGGGGCTGGAGCGACGCGAGGCGGATGAGTTCAAGTACCAAGAGGCACAAGAAGGCATGAAGGAACTGCAGAAGTCACTGGAGTCGTTCCAGTCGGATGTGCGCAGATACCTGAATCGCGGATGGAAATTCGAACGTTCCCTTCATTACGGCCCGAATGCACCGGAGGAACCGAAGACGGACCTTCAGGGTTGGCTCAGAAGTTTAGACAACTGATTCATTGGAAGGAGGTGGCGGCGCTGATATCCTGCCCGTCGCATGGATATCCGCAATTTCTGCCCGGCTTCATCCTCCGCTCCCGTCTTCGCTCCGCTACACCGAGGCACGTCGCTTCGGACTACGCCGTGGCAAGCATCCTTCTATAGCTATGGAGATTCGTAATTTCTGCATCACCCCGCACCAGATCTCGCTCCGCTCGTTCGGTGCGGGGCAGGTCGCGCAGCATTTTCTCCATTCATATGGAAATTCGTAATTTTTGCATTATTGCTCATATCGACCATGGCAAGTCCACGCTGGCCGATCGCATGATCGAAATGACCGGTACGCTCCAGAAGCGGGAAATGAAGGAGCAGCTCCTCGATACGATGGATCTGGAGCGCGAGCGCGGCATTACGATCAAATTGACCCCTGTGCGTATGCAGTGGAAAGGAGTCCAATTGAATCTCATCGACACGCCGGGGCACACGGATTTCCGCTACGAGGTGAGCCGCAGTCTCGTGGCCTGCGAGGGGGCGATCCTGCTCGTCGATTGCTCACAGGGCATTCAGGCCCAGACGCTGGCCGTGCTCACGATGGCGATGGAGAACGATCTCACGATCATTCCCGTACTCAACAAGATCGATCTGCCCGCAGCCGATCCCGAGCGTGTGAGCGAGGAGGTGATGAAATTACTGGGGTGCAAAAAGGAAGAGATTCTGCGGATTTCCGCTAAAGAGGGAAGGGGAGTGCCGGAGGTGCTGGACAAGGTCATCGAGTTGATTCCGCCCCCGAAGAAATTCGCGCAGGCGGGTGGTACACGCGCACTCATCTTCGATGCGATCATGGATCCGTATCGCGGCGCAGTGGCGTACGTTCGCGTAGTGGAAGGAAAGTTCACGAAAGGGGACAAGGCGCATCTGCTGGGGACGAAAACCCCTGTCGAAGTTCTGGATCTGGGGCACTTTTCTCCCAAATACGCTTCCGACCCCGTGCTCAACGAGGGTGAGATCGGTTACATCGTCACGGGATCCAAGGATGTCCGGTCGGTCCGGACGGGAGACACCGTGGCCTCCGCGGAGGATCTGCTGGCTCTTCCCGGATACAAGGAAGTCCAGCCCATGGTCTTTGCCGGTCTCTACCCGTCGGAGGCCGATGCCTATCCCGATCTGCGGGAGGCGCTGGAGAAGCTGGCGCTCAACGATGCGGCTCTCCGGTTCGAGCCGGAGCACAACGCGGCGCTGGGCAACGGGTTCCGCTGCGGGTTCCTCGGTCTGCTGCATATGGATATCGTGCAGGAGCGGCTGGAGCGCGAGCACGACTGCGATCTCATCATCACCGCGCCGAGCGTGCTCTATGAGGTGAAGCTGGCGGTGCGACGTACGGCGGAAGTGGTGCGTGCCAGCTTACTCAAAGCGGATGAACCGGATACGGCACGGATTTCCAATCCCGCTGACTTTCCCGACCCCTCGTGCATCGCCGAGGTGCGCGAACCGTGGGTGAAGCTCGAGATCGTGTGCCGCGCACAGGATATCGGCGCCGCCATGACACTGGTGGGGGAGCGGCGCGGCGTGCAGCAGGGCTTGAGTTACCTCGATGCCGACCGTGCCCTGCTCACCTTCGAGGTTCCGCTACAGGGCATCGTGCTCGACTTCTTCGATCTGCTGAAGTCGGCGACGTCCGGCTACGGTTCCATGAGTTACGATCCCATCGGGTACCGTTCCGGGGATCTCGTGAAGCTCCAGATCCTCCTGCTGGGCGATCCTGCGGACGCGCTCTCGACCATCGTGCACCGGTCCGAGGCGCACCACGTGGGAGGGATCATCTGCAAAAAGCTCAAGGAAGTGATGCCCAAGCAGCAGTTTCAGATTCCGATTCAGGCTGCCATCGGAGGGAAGATTGTCGCACGCGAGACACTGCCTGCCTATCGCAAGGACGTGACGGGGTACCTGTACGGCGGCGACGTGACGCGCAAGAACAAGCTCCTCGAAAAGCAGAAGAAGGGCAAGAAGCGCATGAAGAAGATGGGCAGGGTGACGTTAACTCAAGAAGCTTTTTTGAGTGTTCTGAAACGCTGATGGGGCGATAGAATGCTTTCATGAGAGCTGCATTCGATTCTCTTGCGCAGGAAGAGCCCCGGTCGTCAGGACTGCATTGTGCCATTTACATTTCTTCCGATGGCATGTCGATCGGCATCAGTAACAATTCACTCGAGAGAGCAAAGCAAGTTCTTGCGGAGGAGATACGAGAGCAGCCGTTTCCCGGTTCGTGCAGAGTGTTCATCTTTGATCTTGCCGATCATGCGACTAAAAAAATTCTTCGTGCACAGCGGAGACTTCTGGAGGATACCTGTGAGCCCTGTCTCTTCTCTGATGTCACATTTGATCAGAGAGAGCGGATCTTCAGGATCATCGGCAACTTGCTCTAAACGGATGAAATTTCTTTTTCCCATTTTTTACTTCCTTCTCCCTCCGTTCCGTCTTTCTCATCCTCTCACTTTCGGCGGAGGATCAGAGCTTTGCCATGGCCGCGGCGAATTCTTCGTCGCTCGCCTGCTCTCCTTTCAAACAGGAAGATGGATGATTCTTCCAGTACGGCAAACCATTCATGGTCTTACGAACGAGTCTCTCGGCGAGAGAACGGTCTTCCGTGCCCGTTGCGGACACAAAGAACGCTACGCCACCTTCGAACACCTCTTCGCAGCTTTTCATACCGCCTTCAGGCTTGGCACAGTGGATGCAGACGGGACCGTCCTTTGTATCACAGCCTTTTTCGGCTGGTTGCATGAGGGGCATGCTGCAGGCGATGCAGGATTCCATAGGCGTGAGTGGAAGGAGAACATGAGTCTATCGTAACTGGTGCAGCAAACCAATGTTTCATTAGAATGTGTCTGTGGATGTGCAATTCCCACTCCGTTCGGTTTTCCTCGCTCTTCCATTAGAGGGCCAGCCCAAGTGGCAGTTCCAGGCGCTGCAGGAGGAGCTGCAATCCTTTGCCGATATCCTCCGGTTTCAGAATCCTCAGTCTCCGCATCTGACCCTCATGTTCTGGCCGGGCGTCGGCGCATTGGAATGCAAGGGCATCGGGGAGCAGGCGCAGAAAATTGCGTCACTCCATGCGCCATTCGCGATGAAGGTGACGGGGGCAGAGACATTCGGGAACCGTGGTGAGGACCATGTTCTGTTTCTTTCCGTTGCATTCAGCGACGAGCTCGCGCGCGTGAAGAAGACGTGTCCGTGGTCCGACGGACGGCCCTTTGCGCCGCACATCACGCTCGCGCGCGTCGGGCATCCACAGCGATTCAACACGGTGAAGAAGAAGGTGATGAAGATTCTGGAAGGCACTGCATTCGACATTCCGGTGGACCGGCTGCGGCTGTATGCGGAGGTGAACGGGGTGAAACAAACACCATTGGAGGATTTTGTTTTTGGAGGCAAGTGAAGCGATTGAAAGAATATGAGGAAAGAGAAGAAAACGAGGAATACGAAGAAAACGAGGATCCTCGTTATCGTCGTTTTCCTTATTTGCCTCGTTTCCCTATTCCGTTCCCTTCGCCCGTTCCTCCAGCAGTTTCCGCACCCCCGGGATGAACGGCTCGAACACCGTCTGCAGGATGCTGGCCGTGAGGGGCTGCAATTTCTCGAAGGGAACTTCTTTCTTCTGCGCGTGGAAGAACTCCTGCAGCACAAAGGTCGTCAGCTGCAGGATGGTGCCGTCGATGTGTTTCTCGTCGACCATGAGTTTGAGAAGGATTCCCGCAACATCGAGGGAGAGCACGGTCTGCAGTCGCGTGATCCAGTGGATGAGAATCTGACCCTCTTCCATGCCGATCGTACCGCCTTTTGTGAGAGCCGAAGACGCCGAAAGATCCGGTTCGGGAATCTCATTCAGGATTTCGCTCAGGTACTCCTTCACCGTTTCGCGGCAGCCCTGATGGATGAGCGAGAGAATGGCGAGGATGAAGATCGAAGGGCAGTCACGGGCGACTAAGCGGGAGATCAGGACGAAGAGGTGCGCGTGGTCGGCTTCATCCAGAAACTGCACGATGGCTTTGGCCACCTGATCGTCGCGGCGCTTGCTCTTCTTTTCTTCCCGCCGGATCTGCTGCATGCCTGCCGCAGCCGCCGCGAACCGCTGTTTGGCCTCTTCGCTCAGCGCTTCGGTACTGCCCGCTCCGCCTTCCCCGGGTGCTCCTATTTCCGGACCTCCGAATTCTGACATAAGGACATGGTAGCGAGAGAGGAGGGGATACGAAAGGATGGAATACAAGAATGTTTTCATCTATCTGATGCAGATCGCTCCGCCGTCCGCGCTCGCTTGTGCGATGAATCCGAACGCATCGCACTACGCTCACGCAGAGCGGCTCCGCTCGTTCGCGCAGGAGAAGAGACAGATTCATTTGGCCATTATTTTCTGATGCGGATGAAATACCCCGACGTCTGGAGAGCCGATACTGTGCGCATGCGCTCCGTTCCCCAATCCATGTATCGGAGCAGAGCATTGAGCGGACCCACAGCATGGAGCGGAGTGAAGCGGAGGAGCGATTCGAAGAGCCCGCGTACGGGGCAGATCTCCATCTCCCGGCATCCGCGGAACAGGTACGCGATACCGTCTTTCGAATAGCGGAAGTAATCGAGATAATCCTTTGTGGTCTGTGCGTGGTAGCGGTAGAGGAAAGGCACGTACAGCAGACCCGTGCCGCCGGGTTTCAGCACGCGCGTCACTTCCTCCGCCGCACGCTTGGGATCGTAGACGTGTTCCAGCACGGCCAGACAGATGATGGCATCGATAGAGGCATCTGCGAACGAGAGCTTGTGGATGTCTTCCACGCAATCGGGATGGTACTGGCCGGTGTATCCGGTGACACGGTACTGCACCTTTGGATCGAAGAGAAAGCGGCCGAATCGTTTCTGATGATCGGGGTTCACGCGGTCTCCCCGGGCGGGATCGAGTCTCAGTCCTCCACCAATGTCGACGATCAGCCCTCCTGCAGTGAAAATCTCCTGCGCCGTCTCATTGAAGAACCGATGCCAGAACGGACCGTTCATGGCATCCGCAAGGGAGGAAGGACGCCGCAGGACGGCCGGTGTGATCCTGAAATCAGGAACGTTCAATGACACGCCTGTCACTATAGCATGTGGTTTCTCTCTACGCTTTGACCGGTTCCACGTGGACCATGGTGCACTGCTCGCGTTTGCCGCTGAACTTCGTAACGCGCTTCTCCGAAAAGCGAACGTGTCCGTTGATCGAGGCATGGATCGTCCAGTCTTTGCCCATGTGCGTATTGGTGCCAGGGCGGTACCAGTATCCTTTCTGCCGGATCAGAACCTCACCTGCAGAAACCACCTGCCCGCCTGAACGCTTCACGCCGCGGCGTTTTGCGACACTGTCTCTGCCGTTCGAGGTGGAGCCTCCTGCTTTCTTATGTGCCATAGCGGGGAGATTCTACGCATTTTCCTCTTCCGTGCAAGGAAATACTCAGGCAGAATGGACACGGTTTTGACGCGGGGTGGAGCAGCCTGGTAGCTCGCGAGGCTCATAACCTCGAGGTCGCCGGTTCAAATCCGGCCCCCGCAACCAATAAATCGTCTACGACTGCCTGGCTATTTGCATGATGTATGGATGGGGAAATGGATCTTGATAGGCTTCTTAAAAACATGAGTCCGCAACTACATGAGGAATCATATGTTTTTATCGCTGCAGATACATTTCCTCAAGAAGTTTTGAGCGGGGCTATCATGAATTTTAAGGAAGCTGAGGGAATGACAGTGGTTATTCGAGAAGAGATAGCACGGACGTTCGATACAGAGGCTTCACGTTGGGCAATGATCACACTGACCGTGCATTCCAATCTCAATGCTGTTGGATTTTTGGCTGCCATCACAAAGAAACTCTCCGAAGAGGGGATTTCTGTGAATGCAGTCTCTGCGTACTATCATGATCATTTGTTTGTTCCGTGGGATAAGAGGGAACACACGATGCAAATCCTTCGTTCATTCCAATAACCGTCGCGAAGCGGTGGGTGGCTTCGCCGGGCCCCACCGATGGAGCGACACCACTTAAGGGAAAAGAGAGTTCATGAGAGAAAAACCGCAGGTTTGTCTCTCATGAATTACAGTGCCCTCTTCAATTCCTCGATCCGGTCAGCGTGGAAGAAGTAGAGCTTCCAGTGCTCGAAGACCGGCATCTGCCGCAGCAGCTCCAGATACGCGGCCTCGCGTTCCTCGGCAAAGAGCCCGAGCTCGTTCTCTGTGGCGTCTGCGGGACGCTGCGGTTCTGTGATGATGAGCACCTTCTCGCCCGGTTTCACCATGCTCAGATTCTCTTTGGCGTATTTGTCTTTGAACTGAACGGAACGGTAGTAATCCAGTTCCTTATAGCCTGCAGCGATGCTGCGGCGCAGGGCGGTATTCTGATTGCCGATATCCATCAGCGTCTGTTCGAAGAGCACATTGCGGTAGAACGAGAGGATGAGTCCGAATGCCATGAATCCCACAACCGTGAGACCCACGACAATCGTGAGCTGTTTACTCATCGGTTCGATATGCTGATAGGCCACGGTTTAGGGATGATGGATTGGAAAGTAGGCTGCTTCTTCTACTGGAACATTGTTGTCCTTACCCCTAATATACCAACCTCTCATCCCTAATCCCTAGTGAAAATCTACTGCTCCGGCATCGGCGGCATCGGTCTCTCGGCCTACGCGGCCTATCGCGCGAGTCAGGGGCATTGCGTGCTCGGCAGTGACCGCGCGGAGTCGGCAGTTGTGCGCGATCTCACAGGGCAGGGGATCGCAGTGTTTCTCTCGCAGGATGGGTCGCACATTCCTGCAGATTGTGATCTCTTCGTCTACTCCGAGGCCATTCCAGACACCAGCCCCGAACGGCAGCGGGCAGTGGCACTCGGGATTCCGCAGCAAACGTACTTTCAGGCGCTCGGAGAGCTCACCCGCCTTCGCTCCTCTGGAGCTACGGACGGGCAGGCCAGTGATTTCCGCGTGATTGCCGTTGCCGGGACGCACGGCAAATCCTCCACGACCGCTATGACGGCGCGTGTGCTGATCGAAGCAGGACTTGATCCCAGTGTGATTGTGGGCACAAAAGCGCGCGAACTCAGTGGCCGCAACTGGCGGAAAGGCAAGAACAATCTCTTCATCGTGGAAGCATGCGAGTACCGGCGGTCTTTTCACTTTCTCTCTCCGGCGATCATCCTGCTCACGAACGCGGATGGCGATCATTTCGACTACTACCAATCACGGCAGGATTACGAGCAGGCGTTCGTGGATTTCGTGAAGCGCCTGCCGCCGGATGGGCTCGTCATCACGCATGGAAAAGACCCTGTCTGTGCGTCGATTGCCGAACGGGGCGGGCGGCGCATCATTGATGCCGATACGTTCCCGCTCCCTGCACTGGCGACCCCCGGCATGCACATGCAGCAGAATGCGCAACTGGTCCTTGCACTGGCGGAAGAGCTGCAGGTTTCGCAGGAAACGGCGCTCGCGTCACTTTCCGGCTACAGCGGTTGCTGGCGGCGTATGGACGTACGCGGCGATACTCCTGAGGGTGTGACGGTGATCGACGATTACGGACATCATCCGGTCGAGATCCGGGCGACCATTGCGGCGCTCCTCTCAGCGTATTCCGGCAGACGGCTGGTGATCGTGTTCCAGCCACATACGCACGATCGAACGCGCAAGCTGTACGCCGATTTCGTGAACGCTTTTGCGGGGGCGGCGTTCGTCATCATCCCGAATATTTACGATGCGCGTCCCGATCGCGAGAGCGGCATGGTGGATCTTCCCGCATTGATCCGGGATATCGGGAAGGGGAGTCGTGTACAGGCGATCGACGGCAAGTCTCTTGCTGTGACCGAACGGCTGCTCCGCACGGAGATCCTGCAATCCCAGGATGTGCTGCTCATCCTCGGGGCGGGCAACGTGACGGAGCTGGCGACACGCATATTGGAGGTGAAATAGTCAGCTTAGGCCTGATTCTATTGTGTTGCGAAGCGACAAAATAATCCATCGCGAAGCGGTGGGTGGCTTAAGCCGGGCCCCACCGCTGGAGCGATACCATTGAAGGGAAAGGGTGGCTCGTGGAGGGGAAACCGTAGGTTTCCCATCTACGAATCACTCCGGCTGAAACGAGGCGGTATTTTCGAGGAACAGGTCCATTGCCGTCGCGACCATCTTGGCCATGGATGCGCGGGTGACGGGATCCGCCGGACCGAAGAGTCCTGTCAGGTTCCCCGAGCTATCGGTGTAGCCGCTCACGAGGCTCTGTGTTGCGGCAGTTTCGATGCAGTCGGCGTAAGGGATGGATCGGGAGACGTCGCGGAACATCGTGCCTGTCGGCCAATCCCGCTTCACATTCAATACCTGCAGGAACGTGGCGACGACTTCGGCGCGGGTGGCGGGGCGCAGGGGATCAACCGACCGGTTCAGGTACACCAGCCAGCCCCGCTGTTCTGCTGAAGCGATGAACGGAGCGAACCATGTTCCTTTTGCCTCATCGTTCTCCGGTGGCGTCAGCACTTTGGTTTCGTCGATCCCCGCGAGACGATGCGAGATTTTGGCCAGCTCGGCCAGCGTGACGGAATCGGAAGGGCCGAACATGCCTGTGGGGGTTCCATCCTCGCCGCGGTAGCCGGACATCACTTTGGCATCCAGTACGCGCCGGACGGATGCGGTGAACCACTGCCCGACGGGGACATCGTTGAAGATGACGGGTTTGCCGTCGATCGTGGCCTTCACGAACTGGCTTTCTTTCTCCACATTCTGCTGCTGCTCCAGTTGCGGCAGATTGTCGCATGCGAGCTGCACCGACAGGACGACGCGTCCGTCTTTAATGAGACGCCCCGACTGGGGGCCGGGTGTGGTGCATCCCGGAATGGTATCGAGTGCCATGGTGTAGAGACCCACGGGCATGGCATCGTAAAACCCCGGTGTGACGCCGGTGTACACGGCCCCGTCCGGACCGGAGAGGGTATAGGGGAATCCCGGAGGAATGGTATTCACACTCACCTTGCCCGAGAGGGCGAGGACGTAGTGCACATCCAGCACGACGGTGCTTCCTTCGCTGAGTTGAAAAGCAGCCTGCGGTTTTTCGATGACGACCGTCTCTCCGTTGAGGGTGAGTGTGACGGATGCGGACATGCCTGAGGGCGGCATGACGTTCAGCAGGTAATTGCCCGTGGGCGCGGCATCGTAGCTGTGCGTGGGAACGTTGGTCGTGGTGCGCGTACCGTCGGGCTTGAGCAGTGTCCATTCGCCGAGTACGGAGAATCCTTCAGCCGGCACCTGATGCACCGTAATCGTGTTTGCGCTCTGCGCCGCGCCCGGCAACGGAAGGATGCTGCATCCCAGAAGAAAGGCCAGAATGCATGATGCACGTCGGATCGCCATAAGAATAAGAGGAAAGAACATCTCAGTGTTGCGTAAGAGGTGGGGTGTGTGCAATGGACGCCGCTTGGCTTCATGGTGCCGCCTATACGAAACAGGGCACCCCTGCGTTGGGAGAATGCCCTGATGCGGTTTTTGCTGCCGTGCGTTCTTCAGGCACTCTCCCGGACCAGACGCTGCCGGACGGTTGTTCTGGCGACGATTGCGGTGAATACTG
Organism: Candidatus Peribacteraceae bacterium; assembly: GCA_028712095.1. Lineage (GTDB taxonomy): Bacteria > Patescibacteriota > Gracilibacteria > Peribacterales > Peribacteraceae > Peribacter. Next base: position 32,025 of record JAQTQU010000002.1, on the reverse strand, counting down.
TGCTCAGGAGGAGAAAGAGGACGTCGACGCGGAACCCTGTGACCGGCAGTCCCGTGACGCCGATCGTCGTTGTGGCGACGAGCGCGGTTCCGGCGTTGCTCTCGACGAGGTCAGAGGCCGACACGCGTGCCGTGACGGTCGACCTGTCTCCCTGTCCGAGCGTATCGCTCAGGTTGAGGGGCAGCGTGACGGACCACGTATTGCCGGAGTAGATCTGCGGGATTTCCCAGAAGGCCGTGTCGCCGGTGATCGTGCCGAAGCGCGGGAGTGGCGTTGCGAATTGAGCCGCATCGGGATCGATCTGCGCGGAAACCACGACGTTATGAATCGTGCGCGCCCCGGTGTTCTTGACCGTGATCGTTGTGCGCACGGTGCCGCCGGCCAGCGCCTCTGCCTGGTGTGCGGCCACCCAGATGCGGACGGTGCGTCCTTCGTTCAGATCTGTCACGGGTTTCTGGGGTTCGATGGAGGAAGTCGAAGAAGCGGAAGACGATGCGACACCGCAGAGAAATCTGCCGAAGAGGGTGAGGGTGGCATTGGCGTTCAGTGAGCGTTGAATCGGTGAAACCAGATTGCAGCCGTCGCGCCTGTGGAAGGTCACACGATAAGCACCCGGTGCCATGCCGGTATAGGTGGCAGGGGTGAAGCCCGTATCACGCGTGTCGTTCGGGCCGAGCAGTTCAAACGATGCGCCCTGCGGGTCAGAGTCCACCATGATGGTTCCGTCGTAGCGGTACCTGATGGTCACGGTGATCTCGTCCAAGTCCGCAAGCGTGAAATTCACGTCACGGTCGACGGTGGCGATGATGTCCACGCCGTTCTTCGTGACGGTGGTGGTCATCTTGGCGGCGGACGGGGGGGAGATGTGCAGGCGGTACATGCCGGCCTCCGTGGAGGGCAGCACTTTCTGTTCCTGCTCATTGATGGTGATCTGGGATCCGCTGGGGAAGGTGAGCGTGTAATTGCCGAACATCCCGACGGGGCTTTGCTGGATGATCGTCACCGAGCCGGCCGCATGGGCCTGAGTTGCGGCGAGAAACAGCAGTGACATGGCAGTGCCGGAGAGCGCAGTACGCAGAGAGAACGTCATAACGGAGAGGGGAAGAAAACCTTCGTTCTGTGTTTGCAGAACAAAAGGGGAGTATTAAACCAGCAATAGTATGAAATGTCAATTATGTTTCCGTTTATGACCAGGCGGCGGAAAGCGCGCGTTGCCAGACGGTCTGCATATTCCGCAGATCTGCAGTCATGAGAGTTTCTCCGTTGTTCGTCACGGTCAGCACGGGGGAGCGGGTCGTGGTCCCCAGGAGGGTGACGGGGACGCCGGAGGCTTTGCCCAGTGCGATGATTTCCCGGGAACGCTCTTTGTCCGTCTCGAGCAGAAAGCCCTCTGTCTGGCTAAAGAGCAGCGTATCCGGCCGCAACGTGACATGGAGAGCGGCGAGATCGACCGTGACACCGATGGATCCTCCCTGCTTTCTCTGCGGCAGTGTCATTTCGAAAAGTGCGAGCAGCAGGCCTCCATCACTCACATCATGGCAGGAGCGGGCGGCACCGGATTGAATAACTTTTGTGATCAACTGGATCTGTTTTGCCGTCGAGGAAAAATCCGGCTGCGGGACATTCGCTCCAAGGAGGGCATCACGCGACGAGTCTGTCATCTGCTCCAGTACGTCGTAGTAGAGCGAGCCTCCGCACTCGTCACGTCTCTCGCCAATAAAGAGGAGAGCGGAATCCGGTTCCTTGAGCTGCATGGTCACGGCCTTCGCGGCATCGGGCAGCACGCCGATGCAGCAGACGATCGCCGTGGGATCGATGGCACTGCCGTCGGGCTTACCATTGTAGAGGCTCACATTGCCCGAAATGATCGGCACCGGCTCACCCTCCATTGCGACTCCGCGGGCGGCGTCTGCGATACCCCGTACGCCTTCTTCCAGCGCCGAGAGCTGCTCCGGCAGTTCGGGATTGCCGTAGTTGAGACAGTCGGTGAGCGCGCGGGGCACGGCGCCGGTGGCCGCCACGTTGCACATGGATTCGATGGCTGCATTCGCTCCCTGCCAGTAGGCCGAGATTCTTCCGTAGCGTCCGTTTCCGTCCGCAGCCAGCGCAATCCCAACGTTCCGGTCTGCGGCGGGCAGCTCCTCCCAGCCCGGATGTGATCCTTCATGGACGTAGCTTGCGAGATCTGCGAGTGGTGCGATCACGCCGGCATCGCCCTCGCCGGCCTCGATGACCGTATTGCCGATGACGTCTTTGTCGTAGTGGCGGATGAGCGGAGACACACTGGCCGCGTTGGGATGGCGGAGCATTGCCGTGAAAATTTCTTCGATGGTGAAGGTCTTGTCTTGCGCCGTCACGCGGTTTCCCGCGCAGGTGATGACCGGCTCCTGCCGCACGGCGGGCTTGTGCGCCGTCGGGCGCGTGTACTGCAGGCCGCAGGTGATGTCGAGTGCCTTGGCCGAACAGACGACTTCTCCGCGGTATGTCAGATGAAACAGCGGATCGACGGTTACCTTGCCGATGCGGCTGGCCCGCGCGTTCTCGGCCACCTCCGGCAGGTTCCAGATGTCGTTGTAGTGACGCAGGATATGGTCGGTGAGGGACGGATGGCAGATCCAGCAGAAGCGTTCCTGCGTTTCGGCGCAGCCGATGACCTCGGGGGGAAGATCAGAGACCGCGGTGTGTACCGCGTCCAGATCCACCTCCGCCCCCAGCCCCCGGTCGGCCACCTGTTCCACGCTGGCGCACACGACACCGCCGGCCCCGAGATCCTTGAAGCTCACCTTATCCAGATGTCTGTTCGCCGCGAGCCAGTCGAAGAGCGCGTAGGTCGATGCGAGGATGTGCCGTTCCAGAAAGGGGTTGGGCTCCTGCACGGCGCCGGCGTTCTGTTCCTTTTTCTCTTCCTCCATGGATGCGCTGGCGAAGGAGGCGCCGCCAAAGCCGCTCCTGTCCGTGGGCTTGCCCACCAGAATGATGTCGTATCCTTCTCTGCCCGCCTCCTCCGGCACTTCGCTGTGGATGACTTCGTCCTCGCGGACGATCCCCACGGCGATCGCATTCACGAGACAGTTGCTGTTGTACGACGCATCGAAGACCGTATCGCCGCCGAGGTTCGGGATGCCGAGCGGATTGCCGTACCCCGCGATGCCGCGGGCGACCTCGCGGGCGACTACGCGCGATTCCTCGGTTTTGAGGTCACCCAGACGGAGAGCATCCAGGGCCCCGATGACGCGCGCCCCCATGCAGACTACGTCGCGGACGACGCCGCCGATGCCCGTGGCTGCGCCCTCGAAGGGGACGATCTGCGACGGGTGATTGTGCGATTCATGCGAAATGACGAGGCCCCAGCGCCTGCCCTGCGGCCCGTCGGTGATGGCCACGATGCCGCTGTCCTCCTTCGGTCCCAGAATCACGTGGGTGCTCTCGGTCGGGAAGGTCTTCAAAAACCGACGGCTCGATTTGTAGCTGCAGTGCTCGCTGCCCTGAATGCCCCAGATGGTCGCTTCGACGATCGTGGGATCACGCCCGAGCATGGTCGTGATCTTGCGGGCCTCTTCGACCGTGAGGCCGATTTTGTGTTTCCTCAGCAATTCCTTCACATCCGCATCATGCAGTGACGAGAGGGGAAGGAGGGGGATCGTGGGGAGTTGGTCGGCGTGAGAGGTCATCTGTGGTTCCATCATAGGGGAAAGGTTGGAAAAGTTACAGAAGTGAGAAAGACCAATGAAGGTAGTAGAAGTTGTAGAGGTTAGGGATGCCTGAGAGGTTCCAACCTTTCAGGCTTTTCTCACCTTTTGAACCTCTTCAACCTCTCATCGCAGGATGAACGTCAGCACACCTACGTAGATGAAATGCGTATCGCCGTTGCACACATACACCGACAATCATTCTCGCTCCATTTGCGGTACCATGGAGACATGACCGGGTCACTGCTGCTCTCGGCTGTCCTGCTCCCCCTTGCGCTCTCGGTGCAGGTGCAGGAGCTGCAATCGGCTTCCGTCCCTCCGGGTGCGCAGCGCGTAGCCATGCTTGATCTTCAGTTTTCGGCTTCGTGCAGTGGTGATATCGATGTGCGCGGCATCACGGTGGCGCACGGCGGGATGGGGGCTATCCGTGATGTTTCCTCTCTCTACGTCATGCGTGACGGTCAGCGGATCTCGCGCGGACGCGCGCCCAGTTCCCGTGATGGCTCGGTGACATTCTCGTTCCGCCCTGCACTCACCGTTCCCGCCTGTGGCCAAAACTCCGTGACGGTCATGGCGGATTTCTCGCCGGACGCCGCCGCTGCAGGGGAGCACCGGATTGTTCTCCGCACGCCCGGCGCTATCGATGCGGGCGATGCGGTGGTGACATTCGCGGCCGTTGCCGCTGCTCCGGTACGTACGACAGCAGGCGTGTCGCAGGGGAGTGTCTCTGTGGCATTTCTGCCTCTCCTGCAGCGGGTGACGTACGGAGACCATCGCACGGTGGCCCGCCTCCGTCTTACGGCAGAAGGAACGTATGATCAGGAGATGGATGCCCTCACGCTCACGAATGACGGTTCTGCCCGGGGGACAGATCTGCAAAACCTCACGCTCGAAACGAGCCGCGGCACCGTGCTCGCACGTCTTGCATCTCTGCGGGGTCAAGAAGCATTCTTCGTGCTGACTTCTCCGCTTCTGCTGCAGCACGGCGCGGTGATGATGCTCACGGTCCGTGCAGATGTGCGGGCGGGCAGACGACGCACGATCGGGTTTACGCTGGAGGAACCGAGCGATCTCTTCGCACACCGTGCGCGGACGCGTCGGTGATGTTTCGCATACTTCCACACGCATCGTCCATTCAGGGAATTGTCTTCTCGTTCTCTCCCGCGCATAATACCGGAAATTCTTCGCGCCTCCTTATGAGACGATTCGTTCCCTTCCTCCTCGCGGTCGTCCTTCTCGGCGGTATTCCGCTCTCCCTGTTCCTGCATGAGTCTTCACCCGCCGGTTCGTCGCAGCAGGCGAATGAGGTGATGGCGCTTGCGGCCCGGAAGAGTCGCGCCCTGCAGTCGGCGCGGCTGACCGGGGATGGACGCTTTCGGCTGGAGGGAGGAGCCCTTCCGGCTTCGGGGACCGTGGAACTGAACGGGGTGCTGCAGGATGCCGGGGATAGCGTGGAAATGTCCGTGACGGTGGATGCGCTCCTTTCGCCCGGCGGAAACCAGAGCCAGACGTTCCGTCTGCAGGGTGCGGGAGAGATGCTTGTCGCCAGTAAGAAGGAGCTTTTCTTCAGAATCCAGTCGCTCTCGACGGAACCGGATGATTCGCTCTTTCAGCCTGAACTGGTCCAGTTGCTCACGGGCAGGTGGTGGGCGCTGCCCGCCCCCGATTCCGCACAGGAGGGGACGGTGCCTGGAGGAACGATGACGCCGTCGCCGGGCGTGCTCCGCGCGCAGGCGCAGGTGGTGCGCGTGACGGAAGATCGCGGGACTGTCACACTCGATGGCGCGCCGGCTTACCACTACGCTGTTGCCATTGATCCCGACAAGCTGCTTGCGTATCTCGCAGAGGTTGCCTCCGCGCGGAACGAAACACCGGATCGTGCCGGCCTTTCCGCCGCTATTGCCGGCCTGCAGGCGACGGGAGAAATGTGGATCGATGCGCAGACGTATTCTCTCAGGCAGGTATCATGGGAGATAGCGAAGCTGCAGACGGATCAGGGCGTACTGAGCGGATCCTTCACGGTGCGGCTCAGCGAGTTTGATCGTGCCCCTCCGGTCGCGCCTCCTGCGGATGCGCAACCCTTCTCGCCTGCCTCCTTCTTCGGACTGCAATCCGCACAGAATGTGCCCGGCGGCACACTGACGCCTGAGCAGCTTGAGCAGTACCGGTCGCTCATGGAAGGAGCTTCTCCTGCTTCCTATTAAGTGAGCGCAATGATCCCGTCCCCTCCAACCCCCATCGACGGCATTGCGGCTCCTCCTCCAGCGCCTGTCCCGGGCACGCCGTCACCGAAACCGCAGGATCCCGCAGCCGCCACACGGCGGTTCCTCCGCAGATTCATTATCGTCCTCGTTGCCGTTCCGTACGTAACCTATGCACTCTGGTCCGCCTATCTGCTCATGGTGCTGCCCGATCCAACGGGCGTCTACGATCGTTTGATCCCGGCCGGCACGATGGTCGCGGTATCGTGCGCGGTGCTGCTCGTCTCGATCGGGCTCTTCGTGTTCCTGCGTATCGGCGCCGCGGAAGCCGTCCCGCTGCCCCGCCGCCGTCTGGCCGCCATCAAAGCCGCCGCAGTCCTCCTGCCCGGACTGCTCATGAGCGGCGTGGTCCCGCTCGCCATTCGTCGTGAACCCGCGCTTTCCATCGTCGTGGCCGCCCCTGCACGGGAAGAGGAAATGGTGGCGCCGCTCTCGGTGACGTTCAGCGCACAATCCATCGTGGATATTCTGGCGCGTCGACAGCTTTCGGCAGAAAAGTTCGTCTGGGATTTCGAGGGGGACGGCAAGTTGAATGCAGAAACCACCGATCCTGATGTGACGGCTTACTACGACAAACAGGGTCAGTTCACCGTTGCGCTGACGGTGTTCCTCAAAGACGGAGCCACCCGCAGCATTTCCAAAGTGCTCACGATCACCCGTGCCGTCTTCTCGGTGGATCCGGTACAACCGATTCTGGATGAGCCCGTCCGCCTGAGCATCGCCCACCTCGTTGCAAAGAAAGAAGACCTTGAGCAGGCCGAGTGGGATTTCGACGGAAACGGGGCAATCGATCTCACCACCAAAGAGGTTGATGTCGTCCACACCTTCTTTGCGGAGGGGCCGACGGATGTTTCCGTCAAGGTGACACTCAATACCAAAGCGCAGCAGACGTACAAGCGGACGATTGACGTGCTGCGCTCCCTTCCGCTTCCTTTTCCCGTGGAATTCTCTGCCGAGCCGGAACACCTCATCGGGCCCGCCCCCTTCGGCGCCGTATTCCGCGTGCAGACAGACGAGCCTGTCCGTGTGATTCTGTGGACGTTCGGCGACGGGGCGGAGGCGCGCGGCGATCGCGTCGGCCACACGTTCGCGCAGCGCGGCGTGTTCCCCGTCACGGCCGAAGTACGGTCCGAGGCCGGACCGGTTGCCAAGATCACGAAGGTGGTGCGCGTGACGGATGACCTGTTCCTGTCGGATCTCACCTTCAGCGGATCGCCGGACGTGCGCAACAACAAGGTCAGCGGCGAGGTTCCCGTGATCGTCGATCTCAAACCCCGCACCACCATGCCGCTCGTCGAGTTCTTCTGGGAGGCGCCCGAGGCGACTTCTGTCGGGTCCACGAAAGATTCCATTCAGGCGGTGTACCGGCGCGAAGGCGTGTACACGCTCTGGCTCATCGGCCAGGATCCCGACGGACGCGTTCTGCGCAAACCCATCACGGTCGAGGTGCTCCCTCCGGCATCCACGGTGGTCATCCGGATGGATCCGGACGGCGGCACTGCTCCGTTGCCGGTGCGCTTCGACGCGTCCGAGACGGTGATCCAGAATGAGCAGATCAGCGGGTTTGAGTGGACGTTCAGCGACGAGTCGCAGGGGGCGGCCCACCAGCAGGGCGCGCAGGTGTTGCACACGTTCCAGAAACCCGGCACCTACGAAATTTCCGCGAAGGTGTTCACCACCGGCGGCAAGGAGTTTTCTGCGACCAAGACGATCGTCGTCCGTGCACCCGTGATCGATTCCTGCATTTCCGCCAGCCGTATGGAGGGCAAAGTCCCTCTTGGGATTCAGTTCTTCAGCGACTGTTCCACGCTGGGGCAGCGCACGACGTACGCGTGGGATTTCGGCGACGGCTTCTCGAGTGACCAGAAGAATCCCATTCATGATTTCCAGCTGGCCGGAACGTATACGGTCATCCTGACGCTCCGTGACGGTGACAGCGTTTCGGAGTCCGATCCTCTCATTATTACCGTGCAACCATGAAGCGCAAATCTCTCATCCGTCTGCTTGCGGTCATCGGCATTCTGGGCCTCGCGCTCACGGCGATCGCTCCGGCGTTTGGCTGAGGACGAACACCTCCGTGCTCGGCAGTGAAGCGGCAGTCTCAAAGTGTCCGTTATGTTTATTGTTGTTTTCCTGCTGCAGGAATGTCGCGGCAGCGGCGATCATGGCGGCATTGTCGGTGCAGTAGAGCAGTTTTGCAGGAAAGCGGACGGGGCGGCCGCCGCAGACTGCGCCAAGCATCGACCGCAAACGCCGGTTGGCGGACACACCGCCCGCCACGTGCACTTCCTGCGCGTTTTCGTGCCGGCGCAGTGCGCGCTCCACGCGGTCGCAGAGGTGCGTGCAGATGGCATATTCATAGGATGCCGCGAGATCCGCGGCGAGCGGGGAGCCGGTTGCGGATAGCGCGGAGCGTTGTGCCGTTGTCAGATCGCGGAGGGTGTACTTGAGCGCCGTTTTCAGTCCCGAGTAACTGAAATCGAGCGTGTCTTCATCCGAGAGCGGATGCGGAAACGGAAACGCGCGCGGATTGCCGTGCTCACCTGCCTGCGAGACCGAGGGTCCGCCGGGGTAGGGGAGAGAGAGCATGCTCGCGCCCTTGTCGAAGGCTTCGCCCGCGGCATCGTCGCGCGTCTGACCGAGGAGCTCGCCGGCCGCGTGCGAGGTGCGCAGCCACAGTTCCGTGTGGCCGCCCGATGCCGACAGCGTGAGCAGAGGGAATTGCGGAAACTGCTGCGCGTCCAGCCAGATGGAGGAGAGGTGACCGATGGTATGGTGCACGCCGGCCAGCGGTGTGTGCCACAGGGCGGCCAGCGTGCGTGCGGTCACGGTGCCCACGAGCAACGAACCGAGCAGCCCCGGTCCGCGCGTGACGGCAATGAGGTCAATGTCCTTCGCAGTCATGTTTGCCTGCGTCAGTGCCTGATCGATGACGGGATGGATGGATTGCAATTGTTCCCGTGCGGCGTGTTCCGGAATAACCCCGCCGGAGAGCGCGAATGCGGAGCGCGAGGAGGCAATGATGCAGCTCTGCACCGTTCTGCCGTCCGTGACGACGGCTGCCGAGGTTTCATCGCACGATGTTTCAATGCCGAGGACGTTCATAACAGGCCCGTAGCGTAGGGGAATATCCCATCCATGAGGAGTTTTGATTAAATCCAAAAATGTTGTATAATATCCATAATACATGACTGCACACCAAAAACGATCCATAGCCTTCGTTCTGGCGGCCCTGAGCATCATGCTTTCCTTCTTGCTCTGGGCGGATATTGTGCGCAGCTTCGTCGCCTCCGTTGCTGTGGAAACGGGGGAAGAACCCCTGCATCCTGTACCGGCACTGTCTGCTTCCGGCAGTACGGCTCCTGCGGTTCCTGCCGAGGAGCGTCACCCGGCAGTACCGCAGCGGACGGCGCCGCTCATGCCGGACCTGCATGCTGCCGGCAGTGTGTCTTCCTCTTCTGCCGAGGCCCGGCAGAGGCACGATGAGCTCTCGCAGTGGGAAATGCAGGAGGTGGCGACGCTCTCCATTCCCTCGCTTGCGATCCGCTCGGCAGTCTATCTGCCGTCACGGCGGTACTGGGATGTGCGGGATTGGGACACAATGGAGCGTCAGATGCAGGTGGGGCTGCTGTACGGTGTTGTGGCGTATCCGAATGCCGTTGATCCCGGGGCCCGTGGAACGATAGTCATCGCAGGGCATTCCAGCCCGCCCAGCGACCGGGCCCGCGAGAGCCGCTTCGGCTCCATCTTTGCCGGTCTGCCCGACATTGAGCGGAGGACGCAGATCGCACTGCGCACCCTGCATGCGACGGTTCTGTACGAGGTGGTGGATACCATGATCATTCCGGCGGAGGATACGACGATTCTGCGTGAGCAGCAGGAGGAGAGTCTGCTCAAGCTCATCACCTGCTACCCGATTGGATCAACGAAAGAACGTTTCGTGGTGATCGCAAAGAGAGTAGAAGGGTAGCGTTTCTCGTTGGCTTGTTGCTCGATTTCTGTATCACTCACCGTATTTCAACGAGTAACCGGTAATGAGCCAATGAGTACCGTATACTGTTACCATGTTTCAATTCTTTCCTTCCCGCGCAGTGGCTGTTTCGCTCTTCGGATTTGGGATCCACTGGTACGGGATTCTGTACATCGTCGCTTTCCTGATCGCTTTTCTCCTCCTGCCGCGATTGCAGCAGGAGCGCGGTCTCGCTCTTTCACGGCATGACTGGTCCGATGTGCTCACGGCCGGCATTCTGGGAGTGCTCATCGGCGGCAGGCTGGGGTATGTGCTCTTCTATCATCCGGTCTATTTCGCCCTGCATCCGCTGGAAATATTTGCTGTCTGGAACGGGGGCATGTCCTCGCACGGCGGATTCATCGGCGTCGGTGCCGCGCTCCTGCTCGTCACACGCCGCCGGCACATTCCGCTTGCTGCACTGCTCGATCTGCTGGTCATTCCCGGCGCACTGGGTCTTGCGCTCGGCAGGGTGGGGAATTTCATCAATCTGGAGCTCTACGGTACGGTGACGACGCTCCCGTGGGGCACGGCGTTTCCGGGTAGCGAGGGATTGCGTCATCCTGTGCAACTCTACGCCGTTGCCAAGGATCTCTTCATCGCGGCGGTGTGCCTGTGGCACCTCCACCGCACACGTTTGCTCCGTCCCGGCGGGACGTTCGCCCTGTTTCTCGTGCTCTACGGTGTTCTGCGTGTTCTCGTGGAGTTTGTGCGTGAGCCGGATGCTCCTCCTGTTTTCCTCGGTCTCTTCACCCTCACGCGCGGGCAACTCTATACGCTGCCGCTCATTGCGTTCGGGGGAGTACTCTGGGCGCGATGGAAACTCACGTCTTCCGTTTCTTCCTGATCCGGAAGCATTCTGAGCGACCGGTGCCACTTCATTCTCTCCGTTTCCTCCTCCTCGTCCACGCGAATCCGGCTGCCGCCCCCGCGGCCATGACGGCGGTGCTCGCGGGGCCGGTCTGCCCAGCGGGACCCTGCGGCGGGGTGCGAACGGTTTGTTGTCCCAGCGGCTCGAAGACCCGAAGCGTGGCGAAAAGCGGAGTTGTAAGCCCGGGTTTCTGGAGAGGAGTTTGACCGGGCACAGCGGACGAGGCAGAGGACGTGAAAGTCGGCGCCGCGTTTTCTTCTTTCATGCAGTACTCGTTGCATCCGTCTCCTTTCAATAAGTTTCCATCGTCGCACAGTTCCGGCTGATCCAGAATGCCGTCGCCGCAGCGGGGAAGGGAACAATCCGACCGGCAGGCCGCATCGGACCGGTCGCCGTTGAGCTTGCCCGCGTCGCACTCCTCGCCGAGGTCGAGCACTCCGTTCCCGCAGAACTTCAGGACGAAGCGACAGTCTGCGCCGCATCCGTAGGGCAGGGAGGAATCGTGGATGGACGGTTCACACTGTTCATTGAGCGCACGCTGGATGATGCCGTCTCCGCAGGAACCTTTCTCGAGGTAGCACGAGGCGGAGCAGCCGTCGAAGTCGCGGCGATTCCCGTCGTCGCACTCCTCCGTCCCTTCCCGGTTTCCGTTACCGCACCCGGATCCGGGGGTCAGGATTTGCGCTTCCAGGCGGCAACCGCGATCGCAGCCGTCTCCATTGATTACGTTGCCGTCGTCGCACTGTTCCGAGGTTTCTTTCACGCCATCGCCACACACGGACCGGGAGGAAACCGACTCCCGCAGGCAGTAGGCGGAACATCCGTCTCCGTTGATCCTGTTGCCGTCGTCGCACTCCTCTCCGTCCGCGGAGTCCAGGAATCCGTCGCCGCATCGGGGAGTCAGGGTGATTTCAATGCGGCAGGAGCCGCTGCAGCCGTCGTTGCTGGTTCTGTTGCCGTCGTCGCACTCCTCCCCCCATTCGACGATTCCGTTTCCGCACACGGACTGGGAGGCGATCAATTCACGCAGGCAGTAGGCGGAGCATCCGTCTCCGTTGATCCTGTTGCCGTCGTCGCACTCCTCGGTGACCTCAATGATTCCGTTGCCGCAGACACCGGGATGCTCCAGCTCGCAGAAACGCCCGCAGCCGTCACCGGTGTAGAAGTTTCCGTCGTCGCACTGCTCCGTACCTTCCACGATGCCGTTTCCGCAGGTTGCGATAGCAGAGGAACTGGAGGAACTGCTCGAAGAGGAAGAAGAAGATTGGGACGAAGAGGAAGACTTGGAGGAACTGGAGGAACTGCGAGAGGACGAAGAGGAAGACTTGGAGGAACTGGAGGAACTGCGAGAGGACGAAGAGGATGACGTGGAGGAACTGGAGGAACTGCGAGAGGATGAAGAGGAAGATTTTGACGAAGAGGAACTGGAAGAAACGGAGCAGAGCCAGCTGTCGGCGAAGTGGAAGCCGATGAGGTCAGAGCAGAATGAAGGGAGCGTCAGGAAACAGAACGTTTCACCTTGATTGCAGCAGCAACTGGTGGAGGCACTGCTGCTGGAAGAGGAGGTGGACAGGGAGGAGGATGACGTGGAGGAACTGCTCGCAGAGGAAGACGAGGAAGAACTGCTACTGGAGACAGGGGGGTACAAGCACAGCCACGTGGAGGACACGTGCATCCCTGTGGCAGCTTCACAGTAGGAGAGGGAAGTCCAGGCGCAGAGGTTCACATCCATGTCGCTGCAACAGCAAATGATGAGGAGACTGCTGGAGGAAGAGGAAGACTTGAAGGAGCTGGAAGAACTGCAGGAGGACGAGGAGGACGATTTGGAGGAAGAGGAACTGCGAGAGGATGAAGAGGATGACTTGGAGGAAGAGGAACTGCGAGAGGATGAAGAGGATGACTTGGAGGAAGAGGAGGATTTCGAAGAACTGCTGCCGGCGGAGGGAGCGGAGGAGGAAACCCAGGAAGCCTGCGAAGAAGTGTCGGGGGGAGAGGAAGCATCGGAAGAGGCGTTCGCCAGAGAAACACTGCTGGATTGGGCGGAGCCGGAGGAGAGCCGTGAGGAGGCGCTCGAATTGTCGCCGCCACTGTCGCAGCAGCAGACGTCACCATGATCATCATCTTCATCTTCATCGTCATCCTCTTCATCATCGTCATCATCATCGTCATCGTCATCATCATCTCCCAGGCACTTGCAACATCCTTGATCGTACGACGGACTATCCATGCATTCCTGCATCCAGGCGCTGTCCATGAATTTTCCTTTGTCTTTGCAGTAGCTATCGCAGGCATTGTCCAGGGAATAGTTCTGAACGTTGTCCAGGCAGGCATACTGGCTTCCGCCGCACCGCTCGGCGGGCGTGCGTTCGTCGCACTTGCAGCACTGACTGTAAGACGGGTCTTGCGGGTCGCAGCCGATGTCTTCCCATTCCTCGTAGGGCTTGTCTATCTGGGAGCAGTAGATTTTGCACCACTGATCATCAGAACCGCTGTGCGGGCGGAAGTTCACGCAGGCATAACCCGTCTGGCAGTAGTTCTCCTCCCTTGCCAAGAGGTAGGCGCTTTTTCGCGGAACGGTCCACATACCGGAAATCCATGCGAAGAATTTTCTCACGGCGTTGATTCCCTCTGGAATTTCCGTGAGCGATGTGGATGTCTCCACCGTGCCTCCCAGGTCTTCGCAGGCTTCCGCGGAAGCTTCCCAGGAGCAGCGCGAAAGATCGCAGTCCTGCGGTTCTCTGCTGACGCTGCTCGAATCGGCCGATGCGTCGGAGGCAGCCGAGGAGTTTTCTCCGTTGGACTGCGCGGAACTTGCCGCGCTTGCCGCAGACGAGGCTTGTGAGCCCGATGATCCGCCCCCCCCTCCGTCATCTCCTCCTCCATCCCCGCCATCGTCATCCCCTCCTCCCCCGTCATCATCACCCCCTCCGCCGCCATTGTCGCCACCACCACCGTTATCTCCTCCCCCGCCGTTGTCGCCACCACCACCACCGTTATCTCCTCCCCCGCCATTGTCGCCACCACCACCGTTATCTCCTCCCCCGCCGTTGTTGTCGTCACCGCCGCCGTTATCGAGTCGACAGGTTTCGTCGATGCATGCAGCCCGACAGCATTCCGCGTCCCCGGAGCAGCCGAGAGTTTCTTCGGGGTTAGTGGAAAAAACGCAGCCGTCGAAACACCCTCCTGCGCTTCCTTCACCTCCGCGGCAGGCGCAGACGCACGATGAAACACACCCTTCCACGGCGATGACGCCGGCATGGAGGTCGCTGCAGCGGTCGCGGCACCCCGCCACCGCGGCGGCGTCATTTTCGGCGCTGTATTCCACGGGACAATCCTGCGGATCGGCGCAGTAGGATCCATAGTCGGTATCATCCGTCGTCCATGTGGTTCCTTCCGCGCAAACGAGTCGACAGTCCTCCCAGCTCAAGATCCCTCGCGCGTGATTCACCCAGTACGTGGCCCCGTCATAATTATGGGTTGCAGAGTTGTAGCCGAATTGAGTTTTGCAGCGAAGATCGCATGATGAGTTGCACATGCGGTCATCTCCGTTCCCGTCCGTGGTTCCATGGTCGCATTCCTCCCCCGTTTCCAGCTTGCCGTTGCCGCAGACGGCTTCGGCACAGGTTGCTTCGCATGCTTCCATCGTATCCGCTTCGTAGTGAGAGTCGTCGGGACACTGCGAGCCCAATTGGTTGTCCGCCGGTCCCTCGACTATGTTCGAGCCCATACATTCACGAGTGTCATTATTGCAGCAGTAGTATTCGGGAACCGTGTTTTCGCATTCTTCTTTGCACGTATCGAGGGTGAGCCCCGCAAACGGGTAATTACCGGCGTTCCCCGGTTTCGCCGGACAATGCCACCCTTCGGTTTCATGCACCGCTTCCACACAAGTGAATGTTCCGCTCGTATCGCAGCACCAGTATCCCCTCGACGATGAAGACGAGGATGACGATGCGGAATTCCGCGTGCAGGTTTTTGAGCAGCCGCCGACGACCGAAGCATCATCCGCATTGCACCGGCGTCCCGCGTCGTCATGTTCGGGCCACTCGGGAATGTCGGTACCTTCGCTGCTGGATTCGTTGGAGGGCCCTGTGCAGGTCCCGTAATAGTATTCGTAGTCGCGATCGCCTTCGTCGCATTGCTCGCCGAATCCGTCTGCATAACCGTTGCCGCACCAGCAGAGGCCGGCCGCTGCGCGGCTATCCTGGGTCCAGCCCAAGTAGCACGTGCCATCCCGCGGGTAGACGGATGGGCTGTCGCACGTGAACATGCCTTCGGTTGATACGTAGTCGGCATAGGTGCTTAGGTCGATACTGGCGCTGCCACGTGGTTCTGTCGACCAGTAACAGCCGCCACAGGGCATGGTGGGATCCTGATCGTCCGTGCAGTCGGGGTAGCAGAACTCATAGCAAAAATACTGGCAAACGTCGTAACTGTAGCCGCCAACGCCACCGTAACAGTCGGCATAGTGCTCATCCGTCAGGAGCTCTATCTCTTGATAGCCGTCTTCATATTCCCCCGCCGTTTGCCCTTTCCACTTTGACCAGGGGGCGTCGCGCCACGCCAGCAACGCCGCGGCTCCGAGAGCGATGAGTACGACGGCGGCGGACCGGCGGGAGAGAGAGAAGGACATGGCGTAGGTACTTTGGGCCGAATCCTACCATATCCCTCCGTTTCAAACTCCTTGCATTTCTCACGCATTGCATTGCGATGCGTTGCGCAGGAATGACTGCCGATGGATCGCACACATGCCGATTTTTCCGATTGCAGCGAAGTGCTCCGGAACGCCGTACCCCTTGTGCGCCGCAAAACCGAACGCGGGGAATTGCGTATCCAGCTCCACCATCAGCCGGTCGCGCGTCACTTTGGCCACGATGGACGCCGCCGCGATGCACGGCTCGATGTTGTCTCCGTCGATGATCGCGGTATGGGGGTAGTCGAACCAGAACTTGTCGCGGCCGTCGACGAGCAGGTAGGTGGGACGTACGGTTTGCGCCAGCATGGCGACGGCTTCCTGCATGGCTTTTTCGGTCGCGGCCAGGATCCCTTGTGCATCGATGAATGCCGCATCGGCAATTCCGACGCCGTACGCGCAGTGTGCGGCGATCCAGCTGAATGCTTCTTCGCGCACATCCGGCGTGAGTTGCTTTGAGTCGCGGATGAACCGGGGGAGGGGAATCCCCGCCGGAAGGATGCAGGCCCCCGCAACTACGGGTCCTGCCAGTGCGCCGCGGCCCGCCTCGTCGATGCCGGCGATGATGGCCTGGGAAATCTGCGTTCCGGGCATTGAGAAGAGGAAGGGGGTTATCGCTTGCGCAGGAGTTCCCGCGCGATCGCGCGCTCGTTCCACGGAATCTGCCCCACTGCGGTCATCATGGTGGTGTCGCTGCCCTTGGCGCAGAGTATCACGGCGTCGCCCGGCTGTGCATGATCGAAGAGGAACGCAATGGCCTCCCGCCGGTCGAAGATCCTGTGCGCTTCCGTCTTCGTCGGATCAATGCCGGCCCACACTTCGTCGATGATTTTCTGCGGATCCTCGGTGTAGGGATCTTCATTCGTCACCACCACCACGTCGGCGAGTTCGGAGCACAATCGGCCGACGATCGGGCGCTTCTCGCGCATGCGATCCCCGCAGCTGCCCGTGAGGACGAGGATGCGCCTGCCTGCGGGAAGCATCGTGCGCAGGGTCGTGAGGGTCTTTTCATACGCGGCAGGCGTGACGGTGAAATCCACGAACACGGCGAAGGGCTGTCCCTCGTCGATGCGTTCCATGCGCCCGGCGATGCCCGAGAATGTCTTGAGGGCATCGACGGATTGCTGAACGGGAATACCGACAGCCTGAGCGCATGCGATGGCGCAGCAGGCGTTCTCGAGATTGAAGGCGCCGGGGATTGTGAGGGAGAGGGGGAAGGTAATGGATCGTTGCACGTTGCACGTTGACTCGCCTGCCCGTCCGTAGTCTGCCGCAGCGGACGAAGGCGGGTTGCTCGTTTGCGGTTGCGCGTGGAGGACGGCGGTGGAGCCGGTGAGGGTCGGCCGGATATCGGTGATCCACAGGTCTGCCGACTCCGTATGTCCGTATGTCAGTGTGTGCATGGTCGGGATCTGTTCGAACAGCGCGGTGCTCGCATCGTCGCGGTTGAGCACTTTTGTTCCGTTCGTTCGGAGCATCGCAAAGAGTAATCCCTTGTCGCGGCGGTACTGATCGAGCGTGCCGTGGTAATCGAGGTGTTCCGGTGTCACATTGGTCACGGCGCCGACGAGCGGCCACGTGGAGCCGAGGCGCCCCTGCACGAGCCCGTGCGACGAGACTTCGAGAACAGCGTGCGTGCATCCGGCGCGCACGAGAGAGCGCAGAAATTTCTGAATGAGGAACGGGGAAGGGGATGTCTTCTGCGTGGCATTCCACTCGCGTTCGTTCTCCACCTGCAGAAATGCCGTCGAGAGTGCGCCGGCTTTGATACCTGTTGCGGTGAGGATGTGCGCGACCATGCCGACAGTGGTCGTCTTGCCGTCCGTCCCCGTGATACCGATGATCGTGAGTTTCCGTGCCGGAAAGCCATTCAGGAGTGTTGCCACGAACGCCTTGACGTGGTGCCAGGCGAGGCGCACGGGGTGACGCTTGGGGATGGCCTTTTTGAGGGCGCGGAGGAGAGAACGCATTGAGAGATCAGAATAGCATGGAGCGGGGGAATCGGGATTCGGGATTCGGACATAGGACGGCTATTTGTCCCTTTCTGGATTGCGTTTTCCGAAGTCCTATTCCCTATTCCCCAAAACTTTGCGCGTTTTCTCAATATCCCGCTGAATTTGCGCCTGAAGGAGCGCCACGGTTTGAAAGTCCCGGATGCTTCTGAGGCGTTTGACGATTTCCACTCGTACTCGGAGAGGGGAGCGGTGGATGACATGACCGATGATGTGCACTTCGCAGGCGACAGAATCGTGAAAGACCGGCCGCGGACCGTAGTGCATCGCCGCGGAAAAGGTCCGGCGGTTCCAGCGGACGCGACAGGCGTAAATGCCGCTCTTCAGGTTTCTCGGGATGTCGTTGAGCGCGAGGTTCAGCGTCGGCGACCCGATCGTGCGGCCGCGACCGGCCCCTTTCACGACAGCAGCCGGGAAGGTGAGGGGAGTGAACGGCGCAGCGGAGGTCATGGGGAGGCGGGGGCGGCCTTCGCGGCCCGCGCGCTCTCGGCGAGGTTCTTGGCGAGTGTCTGCACCTGATCACTGAGGTTCGCAAGTCCGGGACTCAGTTCTTTGCCGCGTGTGGCGAGGTTCCACGCATCCCCGCAGAGGCGGATGGTCTCGTCGAATTGCTGGTTGATTCCTGCGCGGTACGCGCGGACGATGGCGCGGAACGCTTCGGTGATCTTGAGCGCTCCCTGCACGAGCGGCTGATTGGGGGCTCCCGCATTCGCGCCGCGGGCGGCCAGCAGAGCGCGGGCCGAGGCAAATTCCGCCTGTTCGGGATTGTTCTCCTGCAGACTGCCGAGGACGATGAGGATTTCGCTCTCGGCCTCCGAGAGGAGCGCCTGCGTGCGCTTGCCGTTGCGGTACATGAGGAAGCGATACAGGATGAGGGCGGTATCGCCGCGCGTGAGCTCACGACCCGGATCGAACGTGCCCTCGCTTGTGATCATCGTCATCGAGGCGGTGAGGGCGTAGCGCAGGTAAGGGTAATACCACGCGGTCGGGTCGGTGACATCGGATGAGAGCGGCAGGAGGATTTCGCTGTACGCGTTGGGGTCGATGCGGTACGCAAGCAGGATCATCTTGATGAATTCCATTTTCGTCACCGGCTGCGTGCCGTTGAATGATGTTTTCGCCGGAGGTCCGTCAACGATATTGTTCTGCCGCGCTGCTTCGACGAAGGGCAGGTACCATTCTCCTGTTTTGATGTCGGAGAAGGGAGTAGAGGTGAGCTGATCGAGGGCTTCTTTCTTGAGCAGGGGGCCAATGATGATCTTGATCGCCTCGGCACGGTTGACCTTCTGATCGGGGCGAAACGTGCCATCCGGATACCCGCTCAATACTTCCACGGATCGCAGGTATTCTGCGGCCTCGGCGATTGCGGAACCCGCGGGGACATCTTTGAAGGCCGTCGTTTCTGCCGCAGCCGCTATGCCGGGCAGGAAGGCGGAAACCGCAAGAACGCCCGAGAGTATGGCGGATGTGAGCTTCTGGAAATGCATGGAGGCGTGGGGAACGGTGACATCGTAACAGCCCTGCAAAATGAGCGCAAACCGTGATTCGGCACCGGTTTACCTGTCTCGGGGAGGTATAGACTAATTATGTTAAAAATGTTAAAATATAATGAAAATAACATGAATACAAAAAGTGTCATCTGCCGGCCCGTGTCCCTCCCTCTCCGTGCGCTGTCGCAGCGGTGTCTCGCGATCATCGCACTGTATCTGCTGTGCAGTGGAACGTCCGTCTCTGCTGCGGAGAGTACGTCGTACCGCCTGTACGATTCTTTTCCGAATGCCGCGAATCCGGCACCCGATCGTTCCGATTCCTTTCTCTTCAACGAGAACGGGGTGACGTGGGTGGCCGAACCTGTCGCCAGTACGCATTTTCAGATTGTCACTGCGCCGCCTCCTGTTGCCAGTTCCAGCTCCAGCGCCTCATCCGGTGCAGGGGAGGGAGCGACCCAATCGGCATCCAGTCGTCCTGTTGCCGGCGGGCATCGCGGACACGGGACCACAGTTCCTTCATATCCGATTCAAAGGCCAGTGGGAGGGACAATTTCGATTCTGCGACCGCCTGTTCCTGAACCTCGTCGCGGGAGTGCTCTGCCTGCAGAGTCGACACCGGCCGGTAGCGAATCGTCCGTCATCCCTTCCGTTGGTGGCGTTCCTCCCCACCACTACCGCCAGCCGGTGGAAACACTCCGTTTGTCCACACCGTTGCGTAAGCTTGGTTCGCAGTGGCTTCACTACAAGCAGCGCTTGCTGAGTACGCTTTCGGCGAATCTGATCGGAGACGGGAACGGTACGATGACATGGAAACTCTCCATTGGAATGCTCTGTGTGGTGCTGCAGATTTTCGTCGTTGTCTTCATCCTGCGTCGCCTTCGTCGCGCACGAAGGCATTCTCCTCGAAAGCGATGAAGCGTCAGATGATTCAGCACTGGTTCCCCATCTTCTGCATCGTTGCCGGGATCGCTCTGGTGGCAGAAAGCAGTTCCGTGTTTGCGGCTTCGGGACCGCAGGTTTTCGTCTACAACGGACACCTGCTCGACGCGAACGGCACCGCCGTGACGACGGCGCACACGATTCGTTTCAGTTTGTGGACAAGCGCGGACTACGTGACCGGCGATGTCACCGGCACCGGTGCGATCCATACCTCGGCAAGTACGTATGCCGGATGGAAAGATGCCTTCACCGTCACCCCCGATGCGCGCGGGTACTTCTCGGTACAGCTGGGCAGCGGTGTCACGCTGCCGGATTTTGCCGCGTTCTCCGCATCCGCTCTGGCTTCGCTCCATCTGCAGGTGGAGGTGAAAGCCGCCGCGGATGCCGCGACCGCGTACGAAGTGCTCGATCAGGATGCCGCCAGCGACACCATAGACCGCGCGCCGCTCCTTGCCGTACCGTTTGCGCTCAATGCCGACCTGCTCGACCAGCGGCATGCCGGCACGGGCAGCGGTTCGATCCCGGTGCTCGGGAGCGGGGGGCTGCTCGATCTCTCGCAGGTGCCCGGCGGGACTACGCGCGACACGTTCACCATCGATGCGGATGATTCCGTTGCAGACGGGAACATCAGTCTTACGTTCGGCGATGCTCTCGGCAAGTCACTCATTTATGATATTCCGAACGGCCGGTTTGATTTTAACGATGATCTCAGGGTGCAGGGCAACCTGACGGTGACGGGCCTCATCAACGGCGTCGATCTCACCCAGATCACCAGTTCCACCGACAATTCGCATCTCAAGGTCTCTTCCGGTGCGGCGCTCACGGTCACCGTGGCGCGCGGGGATTACCGTCTGGGGGGAGTCGTCACTCAATTTGCCGGCGACAATGCCGTTGCGGTAGCGGACGATGCGACGAATTACATCTTCTTCTCGTCCGGCGGACTGACGGTGAATACCACGGGTTTTCCGGCCGATTCCGCCATCATCCCCGTTGCGACGGCACAGGCTTCCGGCGGAGCGGTGACATCGGTGGTGGATCGTCGCGTCTTCAACAGCAACGATGCGCAGCGCACGATCGTGAAGGTTTTTGAACCGCTCTACGAAGGAGCCGCCTATCAGGGGGACGGCACGGACAACGTGGGGCAGCTCAGCGTGGGCCATTCGGGCAGCACACTGCGCAATTTCTATGACTGGTCTTCCACACGCTCTACGCTGCAGGATTACGGCATTCTGCTGCGCGTGCCTGTTTCCTCCGATTTCACGCGATGGGGGACGGCTCCTCTTTCTCTCGTCTACCGCACCACTTCCTCCAGCGCACTGAACAGCGCATTGGCCGTGCAGGTGTACGATACGGCGGGGGCCGCGGTCACGCTCACGGGGTCGGGTTCCTCTTCGCTGGTCTCGACGGACTGGGCCACGGCCACGTGGGGTTTTGCCGGTTCGCCCACGTGGACAGCGGGCGGCGAAATGCTGATCCGGCTGACGTTTGCAGCCAAAGAGAACGCTTCTGTGCAGGTGGGGCAGCTCTCCGTGCGCTTTGCCGAGATGTTATCGGAATGAGGAACACCGATGAATACACCATGGATATTCTTGCAGGTCAATTTGTTCGTTATGACAGAAAAGACAGAAAAATGTATACTAGAGAGAAAACAAATCTCACATGCAATCTTTCTCTTTTCAGCACCGGATGTGGAGAACCGTGGTGCGCCCCTGCGTCTTCGCGGTGTTGCTCTGCGGGGCGTTGGGGATGCCTGCGGGGGTGACGGCGGCATCGATCTGGAATCCGACGCTGCTGGTGAACACGGAATCCTTCAATACGATTGATGACGGAGACGGTACGACCAATATCGAGCTTCGCTTCGGCGATGCACTGCGGGAGTCGGTCATCTTTAACGTGACGGCTCACCGGTTTGAATTCAGCCGCGGCATCTTCGTCGGCGGTTCCGTCACGGCCACCGGATCGCTCTCGGTCAGGCAGGTGATGTCCGGCGCGGCCTTGCGGGTCGATACGAACGCCGACATCTGGGGCAATCTGTCCGTTTCGGGAGCAACGCTGCTGGACGGCAATCTCTCGGCATCCGGCGCGCTGGCGGTGGAGGGCGCCGCGGCCTTCGGCTCCACGATCAGAATCGGCGGGGTCACCTACTCGTTTCCGGGCAGTGACGGCACGGCATCGGGCAAAGTGCTCAAGACCGACGGCGCCGGTCATCTGTCGTGGAGTACCGATATCGACACCGATACCAATACCAATGCCCAGACGCTCTGCGGCGCCGACCAGTACTTGGACGGCGACGGAAACTGCGTGGACGTGATCGAAGAGTCGGAAATGGACGACATGTCCGAACTCGAGACGCAGGTGGGTGCCGTGAACATCATCACGAGCGGTGAGATCGACTCGGAATCGGAGCTCGAGTCGCTGCTGCTTGATGTGACCAATGTCTACACGAACAATGACGGCGTTCTCTTCGATCCTTCCATTGTGGACAATCGCTACGTCAACCGCAGCGGCGACACCATGACCGGCGCGCTCACCATCAGCAACGGCGGAGGACTCAACGCCTCCGGCTCGCTGATCACCAATACGAATCTGACGATCAATTCCGACAACGGCGCCGCCGATGCCGTCCTCACGTTCGGCAATGACGCCGGGGCCGAGACGCTCCGGTTCAACGACACGTCGAACCGGTTCGAGCTCTCGGATGATTTGGCGGTGACAGGCCAGCTCAGCGCGACCGACACCATTGCCGGCAGCGGCGCGCTCGCCATTGAGGGCAATGCAGCCATCGGCGGGACGCTCAAACTCAACGGTGTCGCGTACACCTTCCCGGACAGTGCCGGTGCCAATGGCCAGACGCTCACGACGGATGGCGCGGGTACGCTGTCATGGACTGCCGCCTCGGTGGGCGTGGGGAGCGGCGGCGTGGTCTTTCTGAGCCCCGAGTACCCGCATGCGGTCTACACCGGCAGCGGAACCAATTTCATCGGACAGCTGTCGTACGCCTTCGATGCGACGAATAAGGAGAATTACTACCACTGGACATCCTCCAAGGCCGAGCTGCAGGAGTACTGGATCGTCGCGCGGGTGCGCGTGCCGGATAACTTCTCGACCTGGGATGCCAATCTGCCCGTGCAGTTCCGCTACCGCACCACCGACGCCTCGAACGCGGTGAACTACGCCTCGCTGCGCATGCTGGATACTGCGGGAGCGAAAGTGACGCTCACCGGCGGCGAGAGTCTGGCCGCGACCAGCTGGACCACGGCGACCGTCACGGGGCCGGAGGCGGCGGGCACGTACACGAAGGGCGGCTACATCACGCTCTTCGTCAAGATGTCGACGACCAGCGCCGGCAGCGCCGATGCCGGATTCATCAATCTGAACTGGGAGACGAGCGCCCCGTAACGGTATGTTCTGATCACGGTTCCCTTCTTCCTCGCCGCTGCTTTCGGCTATGATCCCGCGTGATGGATTCTTCTTCAGGGCAGCGGGGTGACATAGGCACTGCGCTTGATCGTGCCTTGCTGCTCTTCCTCGGACTGGTATTGGCGACGGTGTGGTGTGCCGCACACGCGGCCGCCGAGCAGACCGTTGTCGATCAGCTTCCGGTATTTGGCTCTCAGATCCAGCAATCGCTTTCTGACGGTTCGCACATTTTCCTTGCGCAGCCGCGAAACACCCGGCAACCGCGTTCCATGCGCAAGGCGCATGCGAAGGAGTCGGCTCGGATTTCTCTGCCGACGTTGCCCGACGATGCCAAGGTCCCTTTTCCCGTCCTCCCGCGCACGTTGCGAGCCCACCCGGACGCGCTGCTCTCCCTCGGCGACATTCACTACGCCGTCCATACCGTCACGCGTCCGGAAGGCGGCGGCGTAGATTTGCGGCTTCCCCGCGCGTTCCGGCCGGGACTCTATACGCTGACGCTGTACCCGAGCGCGACCTTCCCCGCGACGGTGGAGCAGGATTTCGCCTGGGGTGTTTTGGCTGTCAATCCGGACAAGGACCGTTATCTCGCGGGCGAGACGGCGGAATTCGCTTTCGGCGTGCTGGACGAATACGGACGCATCGTTTGCGATGCGGATCTCTCGCTCGTCGTCCGCTCCCCCGACGGTTCGCTCACCGTCCTCTCCACGGCGAACGGCGGCATCGTCGTCACGGGAACCTGCGGGCAGATTCAGCCGGGATCCATCAGTCCGGATTACCGGGCCAGTTTGCCCCTGCCTTTGAAGGGGGTGTACTCCTACGACGTGTTCGCGACGACGGCGGACGGGACGTGGACCGTTTCGGGCACTATTCCGGTTCTTGCGGATCCTCCCGTGATCATCGCACGGGCCGCCGCGACGCGCCTGTGGCCGCGGGCCGCCTCTCCCATGACAATCACGGTCAGCTTCTTCGAGGATTTTCGGGGGACGATCACGGACGTCGTGCCGTTGGGATTCACGATTCTTACGACCGAACCCAAGGCGCGGGTGAGCGTGCGCAACGACGAGGAGAGAACCATTCAATGGCATGGGTCGTGGAAGGCGGGCGAGACCGCGCAGTTCCGGTTCAAGTACGACGCGCCGGACATATCTCCGGAATTTTTCCTCGTCGGTCCCCTTGAACTCGGCGGTCGGGGACAGATGTTGACGATGGTGGAGTACCGCCAGTGGCAGATCGCCAACGACGAGTACTGCGGCGATTACATCTGCGATCCGGGAGAGGAGTACTGGTGCTACGACGATTGTATGAGCAGTTCTTCCAGCTCCGAGCCGATGGGCGCCTGCTGCATGTACGATTCCTGCTACGACGGCTACACGTCCGCCACGTGCTACGGCACGTTCTACCAGGACCTGTCCTGCTCCTCGCCGGAGGTCAATTACTGTTATTCCAGCAGCTCCTCTTCCAGCAGCTCTTCCTCCGGGGGCGGATCCCATTTTTTCTACTTCCTCAATCAGCGTCTCTTTCGTCCCTTGCCCGGCACCTCCGCGTTTCTCTTCTCGTCGAGCGCTTCGTCTGTTCGAAGAGAGAGCGTGTTGTAGCCATTCGTTACGGGTATTTCCGTGTCCCTTTCAGAATCACCGTGAGGTCGGATCCGGCGGTGCCGCCGCCGACCTGATCGATATCGAGCGTGATGGCGGATCCTGCCGGAAGGTCCGTCGTGCTGAAGGCGTGCGTGCCCGCTTCGGAGGTTTGGCTGTCCGTGATCTGCGGCCGCGTGGAGAAGATGGTCCCCCCGTCTTTGTTGATATCCACGATGAGGTCGGTCCCCACGGGGGCCGTATCCACGCGCAGGTCGACGTCGGTGCAGGTGAAGCCGAACGGCATGACGACGGTCGCGCCCTGCTTCGTTCCTATCGCCAGCGATCCATCGATGTACCAGAGCATGGCGCTCGTCGGGGCCTGCCAGAGGGGCGTGCCCGTTCCCTTGGAAACAAGCACCTGCCCCGAGGCGCCCTTGGCCGTGGCCATGAGGGTGGAACCACTGCTGTAGACGATGGAGCCCGAAGTGGTGGCATTGCCCATGCGCAGCTGTGATCCGGAGATGGTGCCGACGACTTCGAGTTTGGTCTCGGGTGCCGTCGTGCCGAGTCCGAGGTTGCCCGTGGTTTGCATCGTCGCTTTTCTCTCCCAAGAAGAACCGTCGTAGTACCAGTAATCGATGTCGTTGTCGGCGCCCAGCTGTTGTGTCCAGGCTCTGGTATTGCCGTCATTGGCGAGGTAGTAGTTCGCGCCGGACGTGACGGAATCGGAGCCGTTTTTGTAGATGCGGATTTCATCGTTCGAACGGATTTCCCCGACGACATCCAGGGGATAATACGGATTTGATTTTCCGATGCCCACCCGCTCATTGGTCGTATCGATGTTAAACACCGGCGTTCCTCCATCGCTATCCAGCACCTGGAAGGCCGTGGTGGAATCGGTGGCGGTGCGGATCGAGACCGCGCCCGAGCCGGTGAGGCGTTCTCCGAAGCTTAAGATGCGACCGGAAGCGGTTCCTGCAACCGAGAGCTTGGCGTTGGGTGCCGTCGTCCCGATGCCGACGTTGCCAGTGGCTCCCTTAATCTTGAATCTTGGGGTATCCGCTGTCGCAGTTCCCCTGTTAGCGTACGTCTGACTGGCGACAGTAAAATCATAATTATTGTCAAAGAACATGTTTCCGTCTGAGCGATACGACATGAATGCCTGATGTCCTGCCGTCGTATCTTCTATCATCCAATATGGATAAGAAGCACCTGTAACTTTAAATAACACTCCACTAACTCCTGACACATGTAGCTTTGATTCGGGACTCGCCGTTCCGATGCCGACGTTACCATTACTTGTATGGGCGTAGATCATTGGTGACGCACCTGTTCCCGTAACCCGGAGGAACTTTCCGGACATTGTCCCGACGACTTCCAGCGCCGTCTCGAGCGCAGCTGTTCCGATACCGATACGCTCATTCGTCGTGTCGATATTGAACACCGGCGTTCCTCCATCGCTATCCAGCACCTGGAACGCAGTCGTTGAATCGGTGAGTGTGCGGATAGAGACTGCTCCGGAGCCGGTGAGGCGGTCGCCGAAGCTCAAGATGCGGCCGGAAGCGGTTCCTGCAACCGAGAGCTTGGCGTTGGGTGTCGTTGTGCCGATGCCGACGTTGCCGGAAGTATCTACCCGTACTTTCTCTGACCCAGAAGTTTGGATGGACAGCGCCGTGCTTGCTCCATATGTTCCGATATACCCAAGGCTGCCTGCAAAGCCGATTGTCGCATATTTGCCCGTATCGTCTGAATCTCTAAAATACGCGCCGCCTCCATTTGAGCTTTGGATATCCAATGCACGTCCGAATCCATTGGTGTCAGTTGGACTTGCCGTCCCTATGCCCACCCTTCCCGTTGTTGTATCGGTGAAGATGAGCGGAGCCGCTCCCGTCCCTGTTACCTGCAGTGACCGACCGGACATCGTGCCGAGAACATTGAGAAGTAGGTCGTTTGTGGAGGCACCAGCCTCATTAATGGTGAGCGCCCCCGTCATGGTGTCGCCCCCCTGGTTTACGAACATGCCCTCCGCCGTCGTCGCAGAGATGCCGCTCGACGCTCCCGTCTGATCCGTGCCGCAGGAGAAGCGCCCGGTGGTCGCGTCCCAGAGCAGTTTGCTCGTGTCACTTGTGTCGCAGTCCGCGAGCCCCGCCCCCTCGAGTTTGCTAATCCACAGCGAAGCCCCGCTTGCCGTGCCTTCCCACGCGAGGGACCCGGAGGAGGTGAGGCCGCGCTGGGCGTGGAGAAGGTCGCCCGATGCGGTGCCCGTGACTTCGAGCCTGGTTTCGGGCGCAGTTGTTCCTATTCCAACCTTATTATTTCCATTGATGATGATATCTCCGTCATCATCTATTTTCATTCTCTCTGTATACGAACCGCCTCCCGCAAAGATGACAGAACCCGCCATGCTTCCTCCATACCAAAGGTCATTATTTGGGTCTAATTCAAAGACAGTTCTTTGTATTCCTCCAGAATCTTTAAATCTAATTTCGTTGTTATTATTCAGGAGTAAATGCCCGTTCATATGCAGAGCCTGTTCGGGGCTCGCCGTCCCGATCCCCACCCTCCCCGTCGTTTGATCCGTATAGATCAGCGGCGCCGCTCCCGTCCCCGTCACCTGGAGCGACTTACCGGACATCGTCCCCACGACTTCGAGCTTGGTTTCCGGCGCGGTGGTGCCGATGCCGACGAGACTATTGGTAACAGACACGACATCGGAAAATGTTCCGCTATTGAGTCGCTCCTGAATTTTCAATAAAGCAGCACCAGCGCCACCATCTACATCCAATATTCTATGGCCGTAACCAGCGCCACTCACGCTTGAAATAAATTCAATACCATCTTGTCCGGCATTCGTATCAAAGAGTATTCCTTCATCACCAACAGCGGTTACGAATGTTCCTCCGTCTTGGATTATTAATTGACCTTTTTGTCCAATTCTCAATCTTTCCCCCCAAGATCCATTCGTATACTTGCCGATAGTGAATACGTCTCCTTGTGTTACATTGCGAAGTCCCCAACCGTACGTGCCATTTGATTCAAATAATTGTACTTCACCTCCGTCTGCATCATTCGTACCAGTAGACTTCAGTATGACTTTGGGTGATGCTGCACCACTTGTCTGTATTGTAGAGACAACCTCCAATGCCTGAGCTGGACTCGCCGTCCCGATCCCCACCCGCTTATTCGTCGCATCGTAGACGAGACCCTGCGTATCCACGATGAAGATGTTGCCTGTTCCGGTTCCGGCGAGCTTCTTGATCACCACAGCTCCCGATGCCCCCAAGCCCTGCTGCCCGAAGACGTAGTTCCCCGATGCGGTGCCGGTGACTTCGAGCTTTGTTTCGGGCGCGGCGGTGCCGATGCCGACGTTGCCGGCGGCTGTGATTCTTATGCCTTCCTGCCTGTCGTTCACCGTTAACGCCATCGCGTTACCTTCATGCGCATTGATTCTGAAAACATTTGTGCCGCCCGCACCCATATTTGCCAGAATTCCTTCCGTCGTCTCCATCATCATCATTCCCGCCTGCGAATCTTCGTTGTCCTGATATTTCACTACCAGTGGTGTGCTCCCGCCTCCGACACCCGTTGCGATTGTCAATGCAGCGGTCGTAGTAGGCGCAGTTCCGTTTCCGTCGATAATAGAAAGTTTCCCTGTTGGGCTCACTGTTCCAATACCCACCCTCCCCGTCGTTTGATCCGTATAGATCAGCGGCGCCGCACCCGTCCCCGTCACCTGCAGCGACTTGCCGGACATGGTGCCGAGCACATTGAGCGATCCTGTTGCGGTCAGGTTGCCGCCCACCTGAAGCGACCTCGTGAACTCGAAGCGGGATTCTCCGCGGTTATACGTCAGGCTCTCCTGCAGTGTTTCGCCGAACTTCAGCTGCACGTCGGCATCGGTATCGGCATCATCGATGACCTGAAAGGCCTCGGTATTTGCGAGCAAGCCCGGGTTCCACGAGGAAACGGCACCGGCGTTCTGCGGCAGAACCAGCAGAAGGCCCGCAAAAACAGTCGTGCCGAGGAGTGTTTTTTGTAATGAAGACAATTCAGCTAATTATAGCAGAAAAACGGAGTTTGCCGTAGGGTTTTAAAATATATAAAAGATATAAATCTGAATACTGCAAGCACTCGAGGCATGAGTGGATCGGAGGGAATGCGGAGGAAGCTGCTTGTGGTGTTTGCGAGGCCAGTGAAGCACAAAAGGGCCTTCCCTCTCCCTTTGGGAGAGGGGTAGGGAGAGGGGGTCTGGCGCGGTATACTACTTCGCCTCTATGCTCCGCAACTTTCTCCACTGTACCCATCCACCCAAAGTTGCCTTCGCGCGCAAGTTACGTTTGGAGCAAACAGCTGGTGAAAAAATGCTTTGGAAGTGGCTCAAGGCAAAGCGATTTCACGGTTTTAAATTCCGACGTCAGGTTCCTGTTGGCCCGTTTATCGTGGATTTTCTGTGTGTCGAACAAAAACTCGTGATCGAAGTGGATGGTGCAACCCATTACACACCAGAGGCCCGGCAGTATGACCGAAAGCGCGAGGCTTTCCTCTTTGCACAGGGATTACATGTTCTTCGCTTTGAGGATGGTCACGTTTTGGAAAACGGCGAGATGGTGCTAAAGAGCATTGCAGATATCCTGGGTGTGTCTCAGGAATGAACCCCCTCTCCCCTGACCCTCCCCCATCGGGGGAGGGGGGTTGCGCTTTCGGCTTGAGATGGTTGTACTGTTGAGTGGCGGAAGCGGGAGGATTCGAACCTCCGAGACCCTTTGGGGTCTACCTGTTTTCAAGACAGGCCCGATCGACCACTCTGGCACGCTTCCGTTGGCAGCATACTACCAGATGTCAGACAACCTGCGTTTCTTCCTGCAGCCGTTCTAAGAGCTGATCATTCTTCGGCAGTTTGCCCGCGGGGCAGGCGCGTTTGGCGCAATGAGCGCGGAGTGTATCGAGGTAGCTTTTTTGGGAGAGGAGGTGCCCGACGAAGGGGAGCGCTGAAGCCGGGGGGCATGGAGAGAACCTGTTCATGTTATATTTTCGTCCAGAGCTGGAACAACTGCATGCCTGCATTCAAGGTTCCCGGCGCAGAGTCAGTGACGAAGATCCGGTAGTAGCTGTACTTCACCGTGTTGGAGAATGTGTAGGCCTGGGGGGTGGCCGAGTCCATTGCCGGTTGTCCGGTGAGAAGATCCGTCCAGGTGGAACCGTTATTGGAGCCTTGCAGTTTCCACGTCTGCGGATCTTCCGTATTGGATCTTCCCATCACGGCCACCTTCTGGGCCGCAACCGCCCGTGGCAGCTGAATCTGCAGCCAGTAATTCGCCGTTTCCCCCAATGTCGCCCATTCGGAGTACGCGTCGGGTTCCTGGAAGAGATACCCCGTTTCCCCGCCCCACGCATTCGCATCCGTGTAGTAGAGGAGGGGATTTCGCGCAGGATAATCCGTGCTGAATTGGGATGAGGCGGAAACGATGTAGCTATCCCCGTTCAAGAGAGTCACGGTTGCGGGATTCGTGTTCGCCTGATACCCAAAGCTCGGAATGATCGGGAGGTAGATATCCCTCACCATGTCGCTCTCATTGACGATCAGGGATCCCGATACGCTGACGTCTCCGACGACATTCAGATCGTGCGTCGGTGTCGCCGTCCCGATACCGACATTCCCTCCCACGGTGGTGATGAGCGGCGCCGCCCCCGTCCCCGTCACCTGCAGCGTGCGGCCGGACATCGACCCTGCCACTTCCAGTTTATTCTCCGGTGACGCAGTGCCGATGCCGACGTTGCCATTATTTAGTATCCTTAGTGCCTCTCCAACAGAAGTAGTAAACGAAAAAGAACTGTAGGGAGCTTGGGTTCCATAAAAATCAAGAACGCCATCCGAACCATATCTACGAATAAAATAATCTGACGATGCATTGCCATCAACTTGCATCTTTATAAAATTTGTATATACCCCTCCGCCACCAGATGCTTTTTCAATGGTCAATTTTTCCCCCGGACTTGTCGTCCCGATCCCCACCCTCTTGTTCGTCGCGTCATAGACGAGGCCCTGCGTATCCACGATGAAGATATTTCCCGTTCCGGTTCCGGCGAGCTTCTTGATCACCACAGCTCCCGATGCCCCCAAGCCCTGCTGCCCGAAGACGTAGTTCCCTGAGGCGGTGCCGGTGACTTCGAGCTTGGTTTCGGGTGCGGTGGTGCCGATGCCTACGTTGCCGGTGCTATCTATCCTCATCCTTTCATAAAGACCACTATCAGAACCTTGTGTGAATAGACTTAAATAACCTTCAGCTCCTGATGCTGCCTCTGCCGCTCCTTTTATGCCACCCCATGTATATCTGTATCCCAAGCCTGCCTCATAACCTCCCAAATCAATACGACCTCCTGAATCAGCTGTTTGGCTGGTAGCAGTATCTCCAATAAAAAGCTGAGCAGGAGTTCCTACTCCACGATTGATAGCAGAGTTTGCAAACTTTATCTCAACGTTTCCGCCTGCGCCACCGGGGCTTGTCGTCCCAATACCCACGTTGCCGGCAGAATTCAGGAACATCACTTCCTTCGGCGTATACCCGTTTGCCGCGTTCGTCCGGAAATGCAGACCGCTCGTCACGGTCGGCCAGAGATGATCAATATACGTGTCCCCACCTGACGTACTGACCCACATATCCAACCCCAAAAGATCATCGGCGCTCCTACGCATGAGCATTCCCACATCCTCGTTGACTGCGTTCGAGCGAAGAGTCACATACCGACCGTTAGAGAAATCTGATCCTTGCGGCATTGTCGGTGCGGTACTCAGCGCCGGGCCGAAATTCGCATTGCCGGAAACATGGAGCAACTCTGCCGGACTCGCCGTCCCGACCCCCACTCTCCCCGTCGTCTGATCAGCGAAGAACAGCGGTACCGCCCCTGTTCCCGTCACCTGCAGCGTCCGTCCGGACATGGAACCGACGACTTCGAGTTTGGTTTCGGGTGCAGTGGTGCCGATGCCGACGTTGCCGCTGGTATCAATCGTGACCTTTCCACCGCCAGTCGTATCAAATCTCATGGAATCGGTTGAATGATTGTAG
>JAQTQU010000036.1 GCA_028712095.1 Candidatus Peribacteraceae bacterium | reverse complement strand
ATGGGAGTGGCCTTCAATCTGGAGGAGGATCACGTCGGTGTGATCGTTCTGGGCGATGACAGCAAGATCAAAGAGGGCGACACCGCCAAGGCAACCGGAGAGATCCTCTCCGTTCCCGTGGGCGAGGCGATGATCGGACGTGTGGTGAACCCGCTGGGCGTTCCGAAGGACGGCGGTTCGGCGATTCAAAGCAAGCAGCGTTACCCGATCGAGAAAATTGCTCCCCGCGTCATCGAGCGAAAATCCGTCACGATGCCCCTTCAGACCGGTATCAAGGCGATCGATGCCTTGATCCCCATCGGCCGCGGCCAGCGCGAGCTCATTATCGGCGACCGCCAGACGGGCAAGACGGCCGTGGCCATCGATGCCATCCTCAATCAGAAAGAGACGCAGAACTCGGATCGTCCGGTCATCTGCATCTATGTCGCCATCGGCCAGAAAGAATCCAAAGTCGCCAAGATCGTCTCGGAACTCAAAAAGCACGGCGCGATGGACTACACCATCGTCGTCTCGGCGGGAGCCTCGGAACCCGCATCCCTCTCGTACATCGCCCCCTTCGCGGGATGCGCCATGGGCGAGTACTTCCTCGATCAGGGGGCGGACGTGCTGTGCATTTATGACGATCTTTCGAAGCATGCGTGGGCCTACCGTCAGGTTTCGCTGCTGCTGCGCCGCCCGCCGGGACGCGAGGCGTACCCGGGCGATGTGTTCTATCTGCATTCCCGTCTGCTGGAGCGCGCCTGCTGTCTGGATGAGAAGCACGGCGGAGGATCCCTCACGGCTCTGCCGATCATCGAGACGCAGGCCGGCGATATCTCCGCCTACATCCCCACGAACGTGATCTCCATCACCGACGGTCAGATCTACCTCGAGGCCGATCTTTTCTACAAAGGCATCCGTCCCGCGCTGAACGTCGGCCTTTCCGTCTCCCGCGTGGGCGCCGCCGCGCAGCGCAAATCCATGAAGAAAGTGGCGGGCAGACTCCGTATCGATCTGGCCCAGTACCGCGAGCTCGCGGTGTTCGCCCAGTTCGGGTCCGATCTGGATGCCGAGACCAAGAAACAGCTGGATCGCGGCGCGCGCTTAACCGAACTCCTCAAGCAGGAGCAGTACGTGCCGGTGTCTGTTGCCGATCAGGTGGCTGTGCTCTACGCCGGCGTGAACAGTCTGCTCGATGATGTGCCCGTGGATCAGATCCGCCGCTTCGAGCGCGAGTTCGTGACGTTCCTCCGGAACAAGCACCCGCAGCTTCTGAAGGAGCTGACGGCCGAGATCAAGCCCGAGACGGAAGAGACGCTGAAGCGGCTGCTCCAAACCTTTAAGTCGGAAGGAGGATTTATTTCTGCTTCTAGCAAATAGTATGCAGTATTCAGCATGGAGTATGCAGGTGTTCATCTAAGGTTTCCCTTCATACTGTATACGGAATACTGAATACTGCGTTCCTTCCCTCACTCCAGCAACCAGCCCAACACATGGCAAGAAGTCTCCGCGATCTCCGGCGCATGGTTCGACTCCGCCACTGCGGCTGCGGCCTCCGTGGCTCCGATCACCATACGACTTTGTCCCATTCCACTCATCTCTATGGCGCGTAGTCTGCGAGACCTGAGACGTAAGATGAAAGCCATCAAGGCCACCCATCAGGTGACCAAGGCCATGGAGCTCGTGGCGGCCTCCAAGATGCGCCGTGCGGTCCAAAATGCGCAGAAGCTCCGGCACTACGCGTTCCTCGCGTGGCAGGTGCTGCAGAAGCTGGCCGACGTGCATCCGGAGCTGCACCCGTACCTGCAGAAGCGCGAGCCCAAAAAGATCCTCGCCATCCTCTTCACGCCCGACCGCGGCATGTGCGGCAACCTGAATGCACAGTTGCTGCGCACAACCACGCAGTACATGCAGGGACTCCGGAAACTCCCTGCGTTTGAGTCCGTCGAATTCATCACCGTGGGACGCAAAGGTGCCCAATTCCTGCCACGCTTGAATCAGAAAGTCATTGCGTCCTTTCCGGCGTTTTCCAGCTATCCCACGTTCAAGGACGTGTTGCCGATCGTGCGGATGGCCACCGAGGGTTTTCTCGCGGGGACCTACGATTCCGTTGCGCTCATCTATGCCGATTTCGTCTCTGCGCTCGTGCAGGAATCGACCGTGAAGGTGTTGCTGCCCTTCTCGCAGACGGATCTCAAAGACATGCTCGAAAGTCTGCTCCCCCGCAAGTACCGCAAAGAGACGCAGCAGGCGATGCATGCCGAGGGGGTGGGGGAGTACGTGCTGGAGCCTTCCGCTGACGCCATCTTGCAGACCATCCTGCCGCAATTGACCGAGATTCAGGTGTATCAGGCCATTCTCGAGGCCGGCGCCTCGGAGCACTCCGCGCGCATGGTGGCGATGCGGGCGGCCTCCGACAACGCAACAGAGCTCCTCGGCGACCTGACCATCGTCTACAACCAGACGAGACAGGCAAAAATTACATCTGAATTGGCAGAACTGTCCGCCGCCAAGGCGGCGCTGAAGTAGGGCGTAGGAATAGGGCGTAGGGCGTAGGGAATTGGATGCCCGCTTACTTTACGGAGGGCGCTTTCCGCGTCACAAAGCGGATATCCATGCCCTTCGCGGTGTACTCCTTCGTCTGCTCCTGCAGAGCAGCTTCGATGGTTTTCGCCGTTTCCGGATGTGCAGGATCTGAGAAGATGACGAAGGTGAACTGTTTCAGCTGCTCGCCGTAGGCGTGGCTGCCCGTGGAGATCTTGAGCGCAAGGATCGCTTCTTTCACGGTATATTCGAAGTTGTCGGGCATCGCGATGACGAAGGTATTCAGGCCGGGGAGCCTCTGCAGACGTCCTGCCGTACAGTCGATGGCAGCGCCGATGGCCGTGTGCGGTTCCGCGCGCATTTCCTTGTCGCCGATGAATTCCGCGTCGATGCCGCGCTCCCTGAGTTTGGCGACGATCACATTGTTCTGCTCGTCCCGCGCGCACTGATCGGGGTTCGTTTCGCTGCCATACTTGATGCCCGCCGC
This sequence comes from Candidatus Peribacteraceae bacterium, assembly GCA_028712095.1. Taxonomy (GTDB): domain Bacteria; phylum Patescibacteriota; class Gracilibacteria; order Peribacterales; family Peribacteraceae; genus Peribacter. The sequence continues at coordinate 10,228 of JAQTQU010000036.1, read as the reverse complement.
TCCGCAACCCTTCCCCTTTTCATCCCCGTGGGAGCTGATGCGGATTTTCATCGCAGTGAGCGGACGGTTTCCGCTGTGGGCTTTAACGTAGGCCACGACGGCATCGACGAACTCGTCGGCATTCTTCCACAGGATTCCCGAACCCGCGACGCGGAGCACGCGCCTGCCGGACTCAGTCTTGGATTCCAGCATCATGCGCTCGTCGATGCACAGAACGGTCACTTCGGTCACGGGTTCAGAGCTGCAGTCGAAGCACTCCTTCCACTCTTGTTCATGGGCATCGAGCCACTTCTCCGGATCCTGATTGAAGGGATGGGCGAGTTCTTTTGCGAGCAGCGGACCCATATCGGGATGGTGCTCATGCGCATGATGGTCTTGGGCGGTGGCCATAGAGGGGAGGGAAGAGAGAGCGGCGGCGGCTATGCCGGCGGACGTATGTTCCAAGAATTCCCGCCGAGTCTCGCCCCCATCACGGGCGTGGCGATGGGATGGGGCGGAATCGGAGGTATGATGCTGTGTTTCGTTCATGGAGAGAAGAGGAGAATTTCGGCGCATCTTAAGGGTTTGGGTACGACTTTCAAGGCTCTTAGTGAAAAGAAATCCTGACATTGAACAAATTATTTATTCATATTATTCAGATACATATAATCCGTAGCGGAGATTCGCGAATCTCCGCTACGGGGAATGGATGATCACACGCTTAGTTTTGCGAACAGAAGAAAGAGCCCGGTGAATCCGATCGTCATGATGACGGGTGCGAATCGCGAGAGCAGATTCCATTGGTTCGGCTTCCAGCCTTTGAGCAGCAGCGAATTGGTCACGACCGACACCGAGCTCAACGCCATGGCGAATCCGGCAAGCTCCGGTCGCAGAATGATGCCGAAACCCGCAAAGGCGCGTGCAGCGATGGGAATACCCACGACGTTGTAGAAGAGCGCAAAGAAGAGGTTCTGCTTGATTTTGCTCACCGTGGTGCGGCTTAAGTGAATTGCTGTTGCGACGTCACGCAGGTCGTTCTTCACGAGTACGATACCTCCCGTTTCCATCGCGATGTCGGTGCCGCTGCCCATGGCTATCCCTAAGTCGGCTTGCGCAAGTGCCGGACTGTCGTTGATGCCGTCACCCACCATGGCGACGCGTTTTCCTTCAGACTGCAGGCGCTTCACTTCCTCAGCTTTCTGCTCGGGGAGCACATCGGCAAGAATACGTTCAATTCCTGACTGTTGGGCAATGGTCTGCGCCGTACGCGTATTGTCGCCGGTGATCATTACGGGAGTGATATTCATGCGCTTCAATGCGGCGATGGCATCGGGCGTCGTCTCCTTGAGCGTATCCGCCACGGCGATGATGCCGAGGATCTGCTCATTCGTCGTGAGAATCATGGCGGTCTTGCCGGCTTCCTCGAGTGCGCGGAGCCGTTCCTCAATTTTCTCAGCAGGAAGATGAATCTGCTCCAGCAACTTGCGGTTGCCGAGTGAGTAGACAGTTCCGGCGATTTGTCCCGTGACGCCGTGGCCGGGAATCGCGCGGAAGTGTTCTACAGAAGAAAGGGAGACGCGGGCTTCCGTTGCTTTGCGCACGATGCTCTCGGCCAGCGGATGCTCCGATACTTGCTCGATGCTTGCTGCGATCGCAAGGAGCTTGTCAGGGTCGAGCGCCGTTATCGGCAGGATATCCGTCACCTCTGGTTTGCCTCTGGTGAGGGTTCCGGTCTTATCGAAGATGATGGTGTCGATGCCCTGAGCGGCTTCCAGCGGTTCGCCGCCGCGGATGAGGATGCCCAGTTCCGCGCCCCGTCCGGTGGCGACCATGAGGGCCGTCGGCGTGGCGAGTCCGAGCGCGCAGGGGCAGGCAATCACGATGACCGAGACGAACGCGAGCAGGGCAAAGGTGAGTGTCTGGCCGAGCAGGAGCCAGATCACGAGTGTGACGATGGCGGCGAGAATGACCGCGGGCACGAACCAGCGTGCAATCTTGTCCGCGAAATCCTGAATGGGAGCTTTCGACCCTTGGGCCTCTTCCACGAAGCGGATGATGCGGGCGAGCGCCGTTTCCGCTCCGATCTTGTCGGCAGTGAATTCAATGGATCCGTGCTGGTTCACGGTGGCGCCGAAGACACGATCACCTTCCTTTTTCTCTACGGGGATACTCTCACCCGTGAGCATCGATTCATCTACGGAAGAAAGGCCGCGGGCGACGATACCATCCACAGGAATTTTCTCACCCGGACGCACGACGATACGGTCGCCGATTTGCACTTCTTCGATCGGAACATCAACGGGTTGTCCATTGCGCATCACGCGGGCTGTTTTTGGCTGCAGCCCCATCAGCTTTTCGATGGCTTCGCTCGTGCGGCCTTTGGCGCGCGCTTCGAGCCATTTACCGAGCAACACGAACGTGATGAGCAGGGCGGCGACTTCGAAGTAGAGATTGGGGGTTTCACCCAGCAGCGACCGGCGTTCCAATGATGCGATGATGAAATTGAAGAGACTGTAGAAGTATGCGGTGGAGGTGCCGATGGCGATGAGGCTGTCCATCGTGAAGGTCTTCATCTTCAGGCTGGACCAGAAACCGCGGTAGAAGCCCGCCCCGAGCCAGAATTGCACTGGTGTAGCGAAGATGAGCGAGAGGATGCCCATCCATGGCCCGAGCAGCGTACTCAGTGCGCTTTCGGGGAAGAGAGGAACGATCATGAGCAGGAGGAGCGGCAAACCGAAGAGGAATGCCCTGAGAAAGTGTGAGCGCGCAGAGGTGACTTCCCCGATACGGCGTCTGCGGTCGGCGTCGCGGTCATGATCCGATGCTTTGGTTGCCCGGTAGCCCGCCTCTTTCACTGCCTTGATCAAATCGTCTTCAGTGGCTACGGAAGGATTGAACAGGATGGAGGCTTTGGAGGAAGCGAAGTTGACATTCGCTTCCGTCACGCCCGTCGTCTGTTTCAGGTGGTCAGAAATCAGAGCGGCGCAACTGGCACAGTGCATGCCGGTGATGGCCAGTGTGGTGTGTTGAGTAGTCATCGGTGAGCGTGGAAGAGAGGCAGAACCCGATACAGGGGATTGAGTGATTCCACTATCTGCTTCCATGGGGAAAGTTTGAAGTGCCCATCATGGGAGAGGATGACTCTTTTGGAGTGGAGATCGATGTCCACCGATTGGATCGCGGGGAATGCAAGGCTGACATCCTTCACCAGTGCTTCACAGAGAGCACAGTGTATGCCGTTGATGAGGACAGTGGTTTTCATTGGTCAGGGGGAATCAGATGACGGTAAAGGAACCGCGGACCATGCCCATGGAGCAACTGAAGGGGATGCGCCCGGGGGACTCTGGGGTGAATTCGAAGACGTTGTCTCCGGCTGCCAGCACCTTCTGGATGCCGAGGGAAGGGATCACAAAGCCGCGCGTACAGCCTCCGGCGTTGGTGCCATCCACGTGAAAGCGGACCGGAATGCCCGAGCGGATCGTGATTTCGCTCGGTTCATATCCGTAGCCTGTGACGGCCATGGTGACGTCTTGGACAGAGGGCGTAGGGGGTAGGGTGTAGGGGGTAGGGGTATCGTTTCCGAGTTGCTGGGTTTGGGGAGAGGGGGCGAAGGACATGTCCACGTTGAACCCGGCAAGCGCCAAACCGCTTCGCAGATTGAAGAGGGCGAGCAGGAGCACCAGCGTTCCCGAGAACGTGAGAAAGAGCCGCGAGGCTGATCCCCGCGCATTGGAAGAAATGAAGCTCAATCCGAGGAGCGACGGGAGCGTACCCAGAGCGAAGACGCCCATCACGAGCGCGCCCGAGGCGAAGCTGCCCGAGGCGAGTGCCACGAGTTGCAGCGACTGCGTGAAGCCGCAGGGCAGAAAGAAAGTGAATGCCCCGAGCGCGAAGGGTGCGGCAGGGTGTTTATTTTCGGCCAGATCCGCGATCCAGTGGGACATGGCCTTGGGCGGCCTGATGCCCAAAAATCCTTTCGGAAGAATCTTCAAAATCGTGAGAGCCAGAGAGATCATCACAAGTGCAATGATGATATTCATATAGCCGGTGATCTGTGGGGAGAGCGTGATGGATTGCCCGATCACGCCCACGACGCCGCCGAGGACGAAGTACGAGAGCAGCCGTCCCGCATTGAAGTGCAGGAGTGGTTTTATTTTCTGTGCAGACGAATCGGACGGATGCATTTCATGGTATTTCGCGGCCATGGCGAGCAGCAGGCCCCCCGTGACGGCGAGGCAGCTCGACGATCCCGCAACGAGACCGATCACAAAGACGCCGCCGAACGTGAGGGCACCCGCAGTGGAAGGGGCGAGAGACACGATGTCGAATGTCTGCAGCAGTTTGTAGATGGCAAAGATGATTACGAGCGCACCGCCTATTTCAAGAAAGTGCCGATGGGAAGAAATGTCCTGTTCCCGGTGCGAGACAGCGGTGGCATCGACGGTCTCTGTTCCAAACGAGACGAGGCGGTACTCGCTGCCGGCCAGCAACCGTTCGATGTCGCTCCGGGCGGGGGGTACGGCAGTATTGAGCCAGAGAGTGGCAGTGCCCTTACGGTGATTCACGCGCACGGAGCGCACACCCGGCAATGACTTCAGTTTGCGTTCGAGCAGGAGCTCGCAGCTGGCACAGTGCATGCCTGCGATGCGCAGATGCAGGGACGGCGATGATTCATGTGTTGTCATAAAGAAGAGGGGAAATCATCAAAGAGAACAGCACCGGATGAGTCCGGTACCGGATGATTCCCTCTACTGCAGCAGCACGACAGTTTCAACGGATGAGACGATGGGCGGCGGCTCCTCCGGCGTGAAGAGCGGGGCAGAGACGAATGTGAAATCCTGGATTGTACAGAGTGAGGGCAGGACTGCCGCGACAGTGGCAGGCATCTCCATGTTCGGTGCCAGAGCGGACTCAAGGGCAGATGCGGAGAAGCAATGGCCGTGTCCGCAGGGAAAGGAATCGGGGGGTGACGATTGCGCGGAGTCTGCCATGTGGTGGGCATGCTCGGTATGGTCCATTTGGGCCATGGGGACGTTCATGTGTGTAGGAGACGCGGCCTCCGTCATCTGCGTCATGCAGACGGGGCTGAAGGCGATTTGCAGCGCGATGAGTACCGGAAGGACGTAGCGCATGAGAGAAGCCCCAGAATAGGGGATTCCCGTGTTTTTATCAATATGAATTCTCTTCACGTATAGTGCCATCCAGTCCCATTCCCGATCCCTCACCCACATCCCTATCGCGGCGGCGTGCGCATCATCTTCTGTGCTGTGTCAATCTGGATGTCGAAGCACTTGGCGCGCGCGCGGCCGTGCTGCACGTACATGCAGTCCAAGCGGCTCTCGCGGATGGCGTTCACATAGGGCAGGCGCTGCGTATTGATATCGTCGGTCGGTTCGAACTGGCTGTAGACTTTGCGCGTCCGGTCCCAGTGTTCCGTGAATGCGTCGGCTCGTTCCTGCTGCAGACGATCGCGCAGGTGCTGCCCGCCCAGATCCATCCAGTCGTAGACCGCGTAGGCGTCCACGGGATTACTTTTGCCCCACTCGGCCTCTGCGCGCTTGAGTTCGCGCACTTCGCAGCGGATGCGGCGGTCGGGGGTCGCCCGCTTGCAGGGCAGCAGAATGCGTTCTTTTTCCCGTTCCGTGAATTCCTTCACAGGCAGGGGGGCAATCGCCCATGCGTTTTCCGCAGTGAGCAGGCTCATGCAGAAGAGCGCGACGAGAGCAGGTGTACGGAACATCAAAGGGGGGCATCCTATCATAGGTCAGGAGGATGTGAAGAGATTTTTCCCAAAGACGCTAGAAGTTGGTGAGTGGCGCACTGCGCCACGGCTGCCGGAGTTTCTCCATTGCCTTCTTCTCGATCTGACGGACACGTTCACGTGTGACTCTGAAAATCTCCCCGACCTCCTCGAGCGTGAGAACATAGCCGTCACCAAGGCCGTAGCGCAGCCGGATGACCTCGCGGTCGCGGTAGGGGAGCGCTGCGAGCATTTCGTTGATCCGGTCTCGCAGAGCAGCATCGTCCACCAGCTTCGGCACATCCTCTTCGCGGTGGTCGAGGACATATTCCCCGAAGCTGCTGCCGCCGTCTTCACCGCACGGGTGATCGAGTGAGACCGGTGGTCTGCCTGTTTGTTGCAGCCGCTCCGCTTCGGCCACGCTGCATCCGGCGTGTGCCGCCGTCTCTTCGACGGTTGGTTCGCGTCCTTCCTGCTGCAGGAGTACCCGCGAACTCTTATACATTTTTGTCATGGTCTCACTGGCGTGTACCGGCACGCGGATGGTCCGGCCCTGGTCTGCGAGGGCGCGGGTAATCGCCTGACGGATCCACCACGTGGCATAGGTGCTGAACTTGCACCCGCGTTTCCAGTCGAATTTATCGACGGCCCGCATGAGGCCGGTGTTCCCCTCCTGAATCAGGTCCAAAAACGAGAGGCCGCGGTTGCGGTAGCGTTTGGCGATTGAAACGACGAGTCTGAGATTTCCTTCACAGAGTTCCCGTCTGGCGTCCTGATTACTCAGGAGAGCTTCCTTGATGCCGGCCACACTGTTTCTCAGGCTTGTCGGTGTCTCGGTGACTTCCCGCAGAATCTTGCGTTTCTCTTGCAACAGATCATTGCGTCGCCGGATGAGCTCTTGCATCATTGCCTTCTTCTCGGGGGTCGGATGGCGCTCCAATGTTCGGATCCGCTGCGAGAGATCCTGGATGTCCGAAAGGAGGCCGTCCACTCTTTGGCTCAACTGCTGCAACTGCTTGAATGGGGCATTGAGATGTCGCTGCCGGACAGTACACTCCTTGAGCAATTGAGCCGCATGTGCGCGGAGTTGCACCAAATGTTTCCATGCAGTGCCTCGGTTCTCCGAGTTGGCGCTCCGGCTGAGGGCGAGGGCAAAATCGCTTTTCTGCCGATCGAGTATTTTCCCGAGCGTCTTCATGTTCGGGGGAATGATGCTGCGGGCGTGGCGCTTTTTTGCATTGTCCGTCGAAGCGAGATCGATCGCCTGGTCGATGCGCTGGCCGTCAATGACGCCTTGCAGTAGCCTGAGAATTTTTCTCTGGATGTAACTGCTCATGAGCATGCGACGACGCATCTGCTTCTGTGCCCGCTCGATTTTTTTTGCGATGGCAACTTCCTGCCCGCGGGTGAGCAGGGGGATCGTTCCCATTTGCATGAGGTAGATTTTCACCTCATAGTCTGAAAAGTCGGATGATGTCACCTCATCCAGAGAATCGTCCTCCGCATCCGACGGATCATCGAAGTCGGGGTCCCCGTTGCCGTTGCCGCCTGCCGACGCGTCTTCACGCCCGAACAGCAGATCGTCCTCCGGCTCCTCATGCAATCCGACGGAAATACCGCCAAACGCATCATCCGTTCCGATGCTCAGGAGTTCTTCCATCGATGCCGATCGTAACACAATCAACGGCAAAAAATGCAATATCGGGCTTCTTTAAGCCAAAAGAGTCCATTGTACTCATTGCTTTGATTCGGCATCGAAAACAGCCTGGCCCCAGTGGAGGCCAGGCTGTACGTATCCGATCGTTGTACGATCAGTGCCTCCTGCAAGGAGGGTCAATCTTCCCCGTAAAGGGATTGGGATGACCTTCCCATGGATAGTCGCTCTCTTCGGAGGGGCTATCTGTGTGTGATAGTGCCTTGGGATTTTCACCGAGGCTTGTGCGGCCAGCGCGACCGGCGCGCAGGATTGCCGCCAGGCCCACAACCAGCGTCAACACGAGGCTCATACCACAGCACCAGAGAATCGTAGATCCGAACAACGGATGCAACATGGGTTTCTCCTTCCTTATTGGGAGCCAGGAACTGTGAACGACCGGCCGACAAGAATAATCTCATCCGGTGCTTTATGACAAGGCCTGAAACCATTTCTCTGGGGAACCTCACTCTGGACGAGCGGCTACTACGTCAACACCGTGGGAAGGCATGGCAATGAAGAATCCGTCCAACGCTATGTCCAGAACCAAGGCGGAACATATAAGCAGCTTCAGAGAAAAGAGCCCATTGAGCAACTGACGCTATTCTCGTGAAGCGGGGTGATACCGCGTCAGCTTGCTGCGCGGTAGTTCATTGGTGCGCTTCGCGGCGTGCCGCTCTTCGCAGTTTTTCCAATGCAACTTTCTTGATCTGGTGCACGCGTGACTTCGTTATCCCGAACATGACTCCGATTTCCTGAAGCGTGTAGGGGTGTTCCGTGTTCAATCCGCGGAGCATCCTGATAATTTCACGTTCGCGGCGGGAGAGCCCATTAAGAATCTTTGCGAAGGTTGCTTTATCCAGACATAGAAGTACTTCCTGCTGCGGATCGGAATGATCCATGTCCTGCAAAGGTTCGTCCGTTTCTCCTTGAGGAAAGTTAAATTCCTCGATCCGTGCCGCTCTTTGGAGTTTGAGCATTGCCTTTTCCTCGATCTGGCGCACGCGTTCCCTGGTTATTCCGAAGATTTTTCCTATTTCTTTGAGTGTGTACTGGCGTCCTTCTTTCAGCCCGTAGCGCATGCTGATGACTTCACGTTCGCGGAAAAGCAGCTTTTCGAGGAGTACCTTGAGTTGTTCTCTGCCCAGATGCAGCAGTGTCTCCTGCTGCGGGTCAGGGGACCGCTTGTCCAGCAGGAATTCACCGATGGTTCTTTCGCCGTCTCTGCCATAGGGATGGTTCAAGGAAAGGGACGATATGCTCATTTGGCGCAGAACAAGTACGGTTTCCACCGTGATATTCATGCGGTCCGCCACTTCTTCGTCCCGCGGTTCTCTGCCAAGTTCCTGTTGGAGTGTTGTACATATCTTGCGCATGCGGGACAGTACTTCGGCCGTGTGCGCCGGAGTGCGGATGGTGCGGGCCTGGTCGGCGATGGCGCGGGTGATGGCCTGGCGAATCCACCACGTGGCATACGTGCAGAACTTGTAACCGCGCCGGTACGCGAATTTCTCCACTGCGCGCATCAGGCCGGTGTTTCCCTCCTGGATGAGGTCGAAGAAAGAGAGGCCGCGGTTGCGGTACCGTTTGGCGATACTGACGACGAGACGCAGGTTGGCCGTGCACAACTCATTTTTTGTCTGCTGGTAGAGGGCTTGTTCCTCCTTCAATCGCGCCACCCGGTTGCGCAGGTTTGTCGGTGCCTCTCCGGCGGTGCGGAGAAGACCTCTGCGTTCTTTCATGATGGCCTCATCTCTGCGATCCGCGCCTCGTGAGTTGCGCGAAGCTGCCATTGCGGCTGTGAGTGCGTCGATGCGTTCGCTGTGGTTTCCAAGCAGTTTGATCAAGGGTGTAATCCTCTCTGTACGCAGTCGTGTCTCTTCGAGGAGGCGCGCGAGGCGGCTGTTCTCTTGCACTGCTTGTTGCCAGAGCACCCGCCGCTCCCGCCGGGGTTGCGTGCGGCTAAAGGCGCGCCGGTAGTCGCGCCGGTTACATTCGCGAATTTTTTTGATGGAGGGGAGGAGGTCGGCGAGAAGGGTAAGATCCTGTTCTTTTCGCGAGCGATCGATCGGGGCGTCGATCACGCGGTCGAAGCGGAGCGTTCTCTCATGCACCTGTTCGAGGAGCCGGATAACGATGTCCTGCACGGCGGGGGAATTGAGCAGCAATCGGCGCATCCGGGTGCGATGCACCTCGATCCGCTTCGCGAGCGCGAGTTCTTCGGATCGCTTCAGCAGCGGGATTGCGCCGATTATGGTGAGGTACCGACGGGTATCGTCGATGCCCGAACCTTTTCGTTCAATGCCTTCTATTTCAAATGCGTGTCCGTCGAATGCCTCATCCTCCCACGAGGATTTGCCATGTTCGTTCCCTTCCTCATCTCTTTCGGGGTCTTCGCAGCCCTCCTCGTCCGGAAAATCCTGCTCCTGATCCGGAGGTTCGGCGGGAATACCCTTTGGCATATCCTCGAAGCCGTTCGTATCCATGGCGTTGCTCATTTCTCTATGATGATGCAATCATTGTGAATACTTTGCAAGTGGCGGGAGCCTGCTGACAAAAAGAGCCCCGCCGAAGCGAGGCCCTTTTCAAAGCGATAAGGAAAGATTCCTTACGCAGCGCCCTTCGAGGCGCGGAAGCACGCCGTGCACAGCACGGGGCGGCCTCCTTCGGACTCCGGCTTCGGCTTGAACGGCACCTGGCACTGAGCACCGCACTGGGCGCAGACGGCGTCGAACTTTTGGTTCCGCTCGTCCTTGCGCTTGTTACGGCAATCCTTGCACCGCTGGGGCGCATTCAGATTCCGGGAGGCGTAGAAC
>JAQTQU010000035.1 GCA_028712095.1 Candidatus Peribacteraceae bacterium | reverse complement strand
ATCCTCCCTTCACGGTGCTGGAGGGTGACAAGATCACGCTCGAAATCGTCGCAGACATCCTCAATGGTGCAGACAAGTCCATTCAGATGCACTTTGAGGAGAGCTCCGACCTCTTCGCCGTCGGTTCCCTGTACGGATACGGCGTGAACGGTCAGCTCTACGGTTCGCAGGTGTCTATCCCCTCGGATGACGCCACGACCGTGACCATCGATGCCGGCGAATTCACCATCGGCATCAACGGCCCCTCCACCACGCAGTACACGAGCGACACGAATGATGCGGTGCTCGCGAACATCGAGTTCAGCACGGGTGGTGAGGATATCGACATGAAGAACCTCTACATCCTCGTGCACGGTGCCACCGCGACCGGCGGCTACATGTGCGTGGACGGAGGTTCCGCGGCCACTGCCGCTGCCTGTGTTGCCAGTGGAACTGATACGGATGTCATTTCTTCCCTGTTGGAAGGGGTGGAAATCCGCAACAAGACCACGGGCCGCACCGTTTCGGGTGTGCGCCTGACGGCGTCCGCCGCCAGCGGCGATGCCGCTGCCGCCAACCCGGGCGAGTTCCAGATCTACCGCTTCGACGACTTCGTCGTGAAGGGCAAGGAGACCTGGCAGTTCCGCGTGGACTTCACCTCCAACTCGGGTGATCACCCGCGCAACGGAGACAAGTTCCGCATCTACATCTGCGGCGAGCCCACGCACGTGCTCGACACGGCCAACAGCCTGACGACGAACTCCGCAACGTGCTCGTTCGGCAGCGTGATCACGGGTGTGACGACCTACCAGATGTCGGTGGAAGGCATTTCCACAGGTGACAAAGTCGGTGACGTGCGCCCGCGCGGCGACATCGCCGGTAACGTCATGGAAGTGATCGATGCCACCCTCACGGTGGAGGTCAAGGCCCTCGCCTCGACGGATACCGCCGTCGAGAACGCGAAGGACATCAACCTCTTCCGCTTCGAGGCCAAGGCGAGCTCCGCCGAGGACCTGCTCTTCACCAAGGCGGTCTTCGAGGACTCGACCGGCGGCACGACGGATGACAACGCCAACAACTACTCGCTCTGGGTCGATACCGATGGCGACCGCGTGGTCGACACGGTGCTCGAGACCGGCGTGACGACCCAGTCCGATCAGATCACATTCGCCCAGCTCGCGGGTGGCGGATACGTGCTCCCGAAGGAGCAGACCGTCGTCTTCGAAGTGCACGGTGATGTGGCCTCTTCGCTCCAGACCGTCACCACGTTGCAGCTCCGCTTCGACACGGGCTCCTCTGTGACCTACCTCGAGGCCGAGAAGCTTGCCGACGGCACCAGCCTTTCCGGGCTCAAGACCAACGGCACCTGCTCCACGACCTGCGATATCACGGTGACCACGACGTACTCCACGATCTTCTCGCTGCATAGCCAAGGCGACCTGTTCGTCTCGCTCGATTCGCAGACGATCGGCGCGCGCCAGCTCCTCGGCGGAACGCTGGGCGAGCCGGTTCTGCGCGTGAAGATGCATGCCGAGTACGAAGATATCGACGTGACGGACGTTGTCCTGAACTCCTCGGGAAGCACGGCCGCATCCGTTGATTCGCTCGAACTCTGGCTGGACGGCGCAACCACGGCCCTCGCGGTGAGCGGCGGCTGCGGCAGTGCCGACACCCTGGGCGTGCTGAACTACAACTACACGTCCGGTTCGGGAACCACGGCGTTCTGCTTCAAGATGAATAACAAGCAGCTCGTGGTGCCGAGAGGTGAAGACGTGCGACTCCTTGTCCGGCCCCGCATCAAGACCGATGTGACCGGCGCAACGAGCGCCAACTTCTACGCGCTCTTCATCGACCACACGAATGCGTCGAACAATTCCACCGGTACGGGATCCGTCCGCGCGCGCGGCGTTGCTTCCAGCAACAACCTGGCCGCGAACGACAATGACGCGACCGCGGAAGGCGAAGTGTTCATCGGTGTCACGTCTGCTGCCGCGAACAGCCGCAGCATCATGGGCAACATCAACTTCACGGTGCTTTCCAAGCTCGCTTCGATCACGAACGGCGGAGCCGCCACGGGCACGGTCCCGAGCGGTGCCGATCGCGAGATCGGTGCCTTCACCTTCACGGCTGCCACGAACGGCAACACGAAGGACGGCACGAACCAATGGGTTCTCTCGGGCGCGGTCTTCAGCGTGAATGCCACGAACGTGACGATGGGCCCGACGGGTTTCAAGATCTACAACAAGGCCGCTTCCCAGTCGCAGAACATTGCCTGTACGCCGTACTACAGTGATACGAATAACATCGAGATCACGTACTCTGCGTCAGGAGCGTTCCTTGTTCTCTGTAAGAATCTTTCGACCGCGACGACTGCCGTCAACACGGCGGTTGATTCCGGCCAGTCCATCACTCTCGTACTGCTCGCGAACGTGACGAACACGAACACGGCTGCTTCGAGCGGAGGCTCCAGCATCCTGCAAGTGTCTCTGAACGACTTCACGAACGTTACGAAGAAGGGCTTCGACCAGACTGCCGGCAAGAGCCGACTCCAGTGGAGGGATAAGGACAATTCCGATTCCGACACCTTCACGTGGGTCGAGTATCCTGAGACCGCAGTCAACTCGACGACCTACCGTGGCTAATTGCATTCAGACGATTCGTAGTATTTGACGCGTGCAACCAACGAACCCCGCACTCTTGCATAGGCAAAAGTGCGGGGTTTTTGGAAATGCGCGGTTTTCTGTTTTCAGAACCTGCCTCAGCCCCTTCCTCCCTTTATTGCGCAAACCTCCATCCCCCCAACCCCCTTCCTCCCAAGGAGGAAGGGGGAGAGCCTCTTTGAGCAGTCAAACAACCACAAACATACACATCCCCCTCCTCCGCGGGAGGAGGGGTTAGGGGTGGAGGCTTGCAGGAAGAAGGGGGGTTGGGGGTGAGGCAATTATTCAACCAAACAATTTCCGCTTCAATTGAAGCAGTCGGCTCGCCATTGGTCTCAGCACAATCTCTTGCTCCGGCGGATACGGCGCCACTGTGCCGCCGAACTTCTCCTTAAACGCACTCACTCCTTGCCAGGGGTGGTTCGAGGGCGCGTCAGGCGGGGCGATGCCGAGAAGGTCGTAGGTTGTGCACCCGGCGGCCTTGGTGTGGCGCATGGCGGCCCACTGGAGAGCATAAGGGGCCATGAGAGCCCGATGCTCGTAGGAAGAGGCTCCGTAGTAGTAAAAGGCCTTGGAGCCCCAAATGACGCCGAGGAGGCCCGCTATGGGTATTTCATCCCCCACCCCGCCCCTGCGGCTCCCCCCTCCCCCATTGGGGGAGGGGACGGGGGTGGGGGTTTGTGAAGCCCAAGCCAGAAAGAGGAAACTACCCGGTAATTCCTTCAAAAACGTCACGTAATGACGTGCGGAATGAATAGTAAAGTTGTCACGCTGTCCGGTTTTCTTGAGGAGGCCCATAAACGCGGAAATATCCTCCGATTGCTCCACATGAACGCCATGCTTGTCGGCAACGGTAATGTTGTACCGGCCTTTGGGTTTCATCTGCTTCAGGATGTCTGCTTCCGGCCGTGTCAGGTCGATGATGCGGGTGGCGGAGGGCTGTTCGTGACGAGGGCTGGGACTTAGGACTGGGGACTTAGGACTTGGGAACAGATGGAGAGGTGAAAAATAGAGAGAAAGACAGCGGCCCATCTTCGCATCGGATGAAATCGTTTCCATAAAATGTCCTAAGTCCTCTGTCCTTAGTCCTAAGTCCCAAATTGGTCCCCGTGGGATATCCCACGTCGAAAATCCCAATGCTGTCCGGTCGATCACGACGAGTGCGGAGGCGAGGATGTGTGTCCCCTCCATGAGGGCATAGATCCTCGTTTCGCGTCCGAGCGTCTCCTGATATTTCTGCCACTCCAAAGATTGCCAGAGGTTGCCCTGGGGGTGATGCCGTACAAACCGGTCGTACACGGCGAGATCCTCCGCTGTGGACAAAAGGCAGGTGTGCATGGAGTCATTATAGCTTTCGGAGGGCCGGTTGTTGTATGGTGGTCCGCTGTTCTTTCCGCATCCCGCGTAGGTATTCCTCATTCCTCATCTCAGAGGCCGGAGGTGTGCCTATTCTCTTACAGAAAAGGAGTGAGCCATGGAACCCTTGGGGTTGTGGGACTATGTACGAAGGCCGCGTAGGTTTCTTCAGCTACCGGCGGCTTTCTTGGCTGTCCTGCTTCTCGCTGCGATTGGTCTGGTCATTCTGTTCTGTGCCGAGTGGCTGGGAGAAATGCTGCGATGAGCGGCGGAACAGGCACGGCACGCCGATCTTGACCGACGTGCCACGGGGGCGGCGCACGCGCGCCGCCCCCTCTTTTTTGATTCATCCGGTTGGCCATACAGGAGCGCTCATGTACGAGGCCGCCATACGTAACTGAAATAATGAAACTGGACGGAGCACTCGATCATGAGTACAATTCCGGGTTCCTGCCCCAACCTATCATGGCTTACATCCTTCCAAAGCTTCCCTACTCCTTCGATGCCCTCGAACCGCACATCGATGCGAAAACGATGGAGATCCACTACGGCAAACACCATCAGGCGTACTGTGACAACACGAATAAGGCGCTTGCCGGTTCTCCGCTTGCCGAAAAGCCCATTGAAGATATTCTGCAGGATTTATCCCAAATTCCCGAAGACAAACGCACGGCCGTGCGCAATCACGGTGGAGGATATGCCAATCACAACATGTTCTGGGCCGTGATGGGTCCGAAGAGCGCAGGGCCCGCAGGCGCTCTCGCTGATACATTCAAGAAATCCTTCGGCTCCGTGGATACATTCCGCGAAAAATTTGAAGCAGCAGCGCTCGGACAATTCGGTTCCGGCTGGGCATGGCTGGTCGCGAGTAACGGCGCCCTCGAAGTGCTGAACCTCCCGAATCAGGATTCACCGCTGTCGATGGGCAAGACCCCGATTCTCTGTCTCGATGTCTGGGAGCATGCGTACTACCTCAAGTACCAGAACCGCCGAGCGGAGTACGTGAAAGCGTTCTGGAATATTGTTAATTGGGAGGAGGTCGCAAGACGATTTTCGGGGATATCGAAATGAGTGGCTTGCCCTGGGCGAGCGAAGCGAGTCGAAGGGTGAATTGGGAGGAGGTGGGACGCAGGTTTACGGAGGTTTCCGAGTGAGTCGCCTTGTGAGCATTGTCTCTGTATCATCGTGGCATGCTCCCTCGCTCCAAACACATTGTTCGGATGGCTGTTCGTTTCCTCTGTTTTCTCTTGAGCATCGGATGGCTCGTCCCGCTCGGATTCTCCCTTTCCATCATGCAGGAGTGGATGGAGCGGGTGGATGCCGTCATGGCAGGGCGGCCCGTTCTCCTCAATTCATTCCCTTTAGTCTCTTTTGCAGGCCAAATGGCGAATATCGCATTTATCTGGCTTTCAGTCGTCGCTGTCTCCTGGTCCGGGGTTCTCTTGTTTCATAGGCAGAAGAAATAGGAATTTCTTTGGCTGAAGGGTCCGAGGCGTAATAGAGAGAAAGGCCATTGCCCGCATTGTGATAGACTGAGGTGGATATGAGGAGGTCTCTGTACGTCGTTGTGGGCTATGTGCTCGTGAAAGCATATATGGAGATTTTTCCATGCCATACATTACTCTGCGACCTCTACCCGTCGATCGCGGCAGGTTTGCTCGGCTTTCTCTCTGTGGCCATCCTCGTCGGATGGAGTGTTTTCTTCCTCTGGAAGGGGGAACGCCGCAGAGCAGGGATCCTGCTTGCGATCCTCTTTTTCAGTGTGCTCTGGTTTCATCGTTCCGAATTACACTGGAAAGTCTTTCAATGGAAATCCGCCAGAACCGAAGAGGTCTGGAAAAAGCAGGGGAAGGATCAAGAATACATTTCGCAGAGTCTTGGTCTGTCGTTTCTCTACCCCGAGACCGACGAGTACGGAGACGCAGTGACAGTGGAGGAGTCGGGATCGACGGTGCGACTGAGGGTAAACGGGGTCGTGGTCTCTGCATTGCGGATGCTCGACAAAGATCCGCGCTCAGACCTCGCCACCTATCTCACGTCCCGCTACGGTGCTCAGTACCCGAAATGTTGGGTGTTTGAGCGCAAGGATCGATACGACAGGTCCTTCGATGTATGGTCCGATGATGCCCTCACAACGTTCCAGATACGGCAGATGGGTGGGATCATTTGTCCGCAAATGGAGATTGACCTCCCGGGCACGAATGATTTCTTCCTCATGGATCCAGCTGTCCCTTCGCGGTACCTCTTTCTGTCGCTTGGTGATTATCCATTGAAAGTTCATGTGTTACGTCAGGGATCTCCTGAGAAGTATCAATACTGGAATGAGACAATAGCGCTCCGATGACCCGGTTCCCGGGAAGGGAAAATGCGCCCCTCTTTTCTTTGACTTCCAGCGTTTCCCCCTTACAATTCCCGCGTTCGCAGCAGTGACGATTGTGTAGTGAGCGCTGCACCCGTTTTCCGCCACCGGAGCCAGACCGAAGAGGTCATGCGTTTCCGTTGTGAGCACTTCCATTTCTCCTCTCTGCTATGGCGAAGAAGGTAGCCAAGAAAGTTCAGAAGAAATCCGCACCAAAATCCGCACCGAAGAAAGTGGCGCGTCGCAAGGTCGCTCCCCCGTCAAAAAAAGCCCCTGCCGTTGCGAAAAAGGCTGCGGTTGTTGCGAAGAAGCCCGTGGCACCGCCGCCCGTCAAAAAGCCGGCGCTGCCGCCCAAGCGCTCGTACCGCGTGCACGTGGAGGAGAAGATTCTTCCGCAAATTGAACCGCCGATTGTGCCGACCGCCGGCCGGACCTCTACGGCTGTACGCAACCTGCCCACACATCTCGCGCCCAAGCGCTTTGCCGAAGGCCGCGTGTACCTGACAGAAGAGGAGAATATTTCAGAAATCCTGCCGTCGCTCATCGAGATGCAGATCCTGAGTTACCGGTGGTTCCTGACCGAAGGCATCAAAGAGCTTCTGGAAGAGATCAGCCCGATTACCGATTTCTCGGGCCGCAAGATGGAACTCAGGATTCTCGGTCATGCGTTCGATCCTGCCAAGTACGATCCCGACACGTGCCGCCGCCGCAACCTGACCTACGAAGCGGCCATGAAGGGCCACGTGCAGCTCATCAACAAAGAGACCGGCGAAATCAAAGAGCAGGATGTATTTCTCGGTTCGATTCCGCTCATGACGAACACAGGCACGTTCATCGTCGGAGGCATCGAGCGCGTGGTGGTGCACCAGCTCGTGCGCTCACCTGGTGTGTTCTTCTCGAAGATGCCCGACTACCCCAGATACCATGCCGCAAAGATCATCCCCAAGCGGGGCGTGTGGCTGGAGATCGAGACGGACCGCCGCGGCATCATCACCTGCAAGATCGACCGCAAGCGCAAGATCCCGATCACGCAGCTTCTGCGGGTCTTTGGCTACGCCACGGACCAGAAGATTCTCGATCTCTTTGCTTCTGTGAAAGGCAAAGACATCGACTACATTCTCACCACGCTCGAGAAGGATTCCGTGCGAACCGTGGAAGAGGCGTACCAGAGCATCTACCGCAAGATCCGTCCCGGAGATCTGGCCACGCCCGAGAATGCCAAGCAGCTCATCGACTCGCTCTTCTTCGACTTCAAGAAGTACGACATGGGCCAGATCGCCCGCTACAAACTGAACCGCCGCTTCGGCTTCAAGACGGACAATGACGAATCGCACCGCGTGTTTCAGGTATCCGATTTCACGGCGATTCTCAAAGAGCTCATCAACCTGAATAACGGACAGGGGGTTCCCGATGACATCGATCACCTCGCCAACCGGCGCATCCGTTCGGTGGGTGAGCTGGTGCAGAACAAGTACCGCGTGGGTCTCGTGCGCACCGAGCGCATCATCAAGGACCGCATGACCGTGCTCGACATGGAGACGGTCACGCCCACCCAGCTCATCAACTGCCGTCCGATCACGGCGGCCATGCGCGAATTCTTCGCAAGCTCCCAGCTCTCGCAGTTCATGGATCAGACCAATCCGCTCGCCGAGCTCTCGCACAAGCGGCGCCTTTCGGCCATGGGTCCCGGCGGCCTGTCTCGCGAGCGCGCCAGCTTCGATGTGCGCGACGTGCACCCCAGCCACTATGGCCGTATCTGCCCGATTGCCACACCCGAAGGTCCGAACATCGGTCTCGTGGTGCATCTGGCGGCGCTGGCCCGCGTGAATCCCTACGGATTCCTCGAGACGCCGTATCGTGAAGTGAAGAATTCCGTTCCGTTGGATCCCGACAAGCTTCACGGGCGCATCATCGGCGATACGATCCGTGAAGATCGCAAAGTTTTCCTGAAGGAAGGCGAGGTTGTCGCGACCAAAGAGATTGCCCGCAAGGTCGTTTCCATCTGTCGGCAGGAAGGGAAATCCTCCGTTCCGGTTCGTCCGTACGTCACCAGCAAGTTCACGTACATCGATGCGGAACAGGAACGACATCTGACCATTGCACAGGCGCAGACCAAGTATTCGGAGCTTGGGGAATTTCTGGTCACGACCATCTCGGCCCGTCGCAGCGGTGAGCCGGTGCTCGTGGACGGACGCGATGTCACGCACGTGGATATGACCCCCAAGCAGATTCTGTCAGAGTCCACCTCACTCATTCCCTTCCTGGAGCACGACGACAACACGCGCGCTTCGATGGGAACAAACATGCAACGCCAGGCGGTACCGCTCATTCGTCCCGCAGCTCCGCTCGTCGGCACGGGTATCGAGGGTCTGACGGCGCGTGCATCCGGACAGGCGATTCTGGCCGAAGAAGACGGCGAAGTGGTGAGTGTGGACGCTGCACATATCGCGGTGGTGTACCGCTCCGGTCGTAAACAGCAGCTTTCGCTCACGACATTCGTCCGCAGCAACCAGGGAACGTGCGTCCTCATGCGGCCGCGCGTGCACGTGGGCGAAAAAGTCCATCGCGGATCCGTGCTCGCGGATGGATCGGCGGTGGAGAACGGAGAGCTGGCACTGGGGCAGAACCTGCTCGTGGCGTACCTGTCGTGGGAGGGGGCGAACTTCGAGGATGCCGTCATCATTTCGAGCCGCGTGGTGCGCGACGGCTGGTTCGATTCCATCCACATCGAGTCGTACGTGACGGATGTGCGCGACACCAAGCTCGGTGCCGAGACGGTCACGCGCGATATTCCGAACGTGGGTGAAGCCAAGCTCAAGGATCTCGATGCCGACGGCATCGTCCGTATCGGCGCAACGGTGCATGAAGGGGATATTCTCGTAGGCAAGATCACGCCCAAGGGCGAGACGGAGCTGACGCCGGAAGAGCGGCTTCTGCAGGCGATTTTCGGCGATAAGGCGAAGGACGTGAAAGATTCCTCGCTCCGCCTGCCCGGTGGCGCGGGCGGCAAGGTGGTGGATGTGCACATCTTCGATCGTGCCGAGGGTGACGAGCTCCCGACGGGTGTCATCAAGCAGATCAAGGTCTTCGTCGCGCAGACGCGCAAAGTGCAGGTCGGTGACAAGATGGCGGGCCGCCACGGAAACAAAGGTGTCGTGTCACGCATCGTGCCGGCCGAAGACATGCCTTATCTCGAAGATGGCACGCCGGTGGATATCATCCTCAATCCTCTCGGTGTCACCTCCCGCATGAACATCGGCCAGATCCTAGAGACGCACTTGGGCTGGGCGTGCGAAAAATTGGGGATCAGGGTTGCGACCCCCGCTTTGAACGGCATTTCTGTGGATCAGATTGAAGAGTTCCTGAAGGCCGCAAACCTGCCCACGGATGGAAAGGTGCAGCTCTTTGACGGACGCACGGGTGAGCCATTCGCCCACAAGACGACCGTCGGGATCGTGTACATGCTCAAGCTCCTCCATCTTGTGGAGGACAAGATCCACGCGCGCAGCGTCGGACCCTACTCGCTCGTGACGCAGCAGCCCCTAGGGGGCAAGGCGCAGCACGGAGGCCAGCGTTTCGGGGAAATGGAGGTGTGGGCGCTGGAAGCCTACGGCGCGGCCTACACGCTGCAGGAGATGCTTACGATCAAGTCCGATGACGTGATCGGCCGCAGCAAGGCTTACGAAGCCATCGTGAAGGGCGAGCCGATCCGCCGTCCCTCCATTCCGGAATCCTTCAACGTGCTCGTGAAGGAACTGCAGGCGCTCGGGCTCAAGGTCGAACTGCTCAAGTTCAAGGATGAGGTGCGTCCCGAAGAACGGACCACACTGGAGGAGGGCGAGATCGAGCAAGTGGAATTGCGGTCCCGCGTAGAAGCCGAGGCGGAAGCTGAAGAGATTCTCAATGCGACCGAGAAGATCTCGGAGCTCGAGGCTCCCGGCACTGAATCCGCCGAAGAGGTGGTGGGAGGTATTGAAGAAGGGGAGGCGGTGGAGGCTTCGGGCGTGACGGCCAAGGAAGAGATGAAGGAATCGGTGAGTGAGGAATCGATGGAGGATGCATGATAGGGATAGGACTCAGGACATCGGACTTCGGGAATAAGAAGAATAACTCCCGAGGTCCGAAGTCCGAGCCCCGACATCTGCAAAAGGACGGTTGCCGGAAGGCGCCGTTCTTTTATACTGCCTTCCCATGTCTACGGAAGAACTCTCGGCACGCTATGATAAAGCCAATGAGGTTCATACTTCCCTTACCCTTCAGGAGGGTGTGGGTGATGTCCAAGAGCTGAGAAGGCGTCTCCTGGAAATAATATCTTCCTGTAGTTTAGCGAGCATGCGGACCCGGCTTACAGGAGGTTTGTTGAGAGTCAGGGAGTTCATTGCTGACGCAAATAACGGACTGTTCCTCCTTTCCATCTGATTCTCATGGAACGAACCGAAGCAACGTCGGCAGAACCATTGGGCCCTGCCCGTCGGGAGGTGCCGGTCAATGAGGCGGCAATCGCAAGGCTATTGAAAGGGGAGCTGGACGCAGGCGAGGCGGATGTTGCGTGGCACCTCATTCGAAGATGCAAAAATTGGCGCGCCGCCTACGAACGCGCCATGCAGAAGCATGACCAAGCGCTCGAATTGCACAGGCGTTCCATGCCATGATAGAACCTAATTTGAGGCCTAGCTGAAGCCAAAAAGCTTCACTCATCCGCGACGATCTTTTCGGCGGGGTCTTCCCCTTTTCTTTTCTGCCTCTAGCCTTGGGGGTCCGTATTTCTTACCCCCTATTTTTTATGTTCAATGTGAACCGTGTCACGCTCCTCGGGAACGTGACGCACGACCCGGATATCCGGGCCACGAAGGCCGGCCAGCCGGTTTCCTCCATCGGCTTCGCCACGAACCGTGCGTGGCGGGATCAGGAAGGCACGCTCCAGCGTGAGCCGGAGTTTCACCGTCTGGTCTGCTTCGGCCCGCTTGCCGAATTTTCCGAGAAGCGCGTGAAGAAGGGTGTGCCGCTGTACGTCGAGGGCCGCCTGCACACCAGCCGCTTCGAAGATAAGAAGGGTGCCAAGCAGAGCCGCACCGAAATCATGGTGGACCGTCTCGTTCTGCTCTCTTCCAAAAAGCAGGGAGCAGTGGAGGCGGCGGATGCCAACGAGGACTAAGGACGAAGGGAAAAGGACGAAGGGACGAAGCCCAATGGCACGTCCCTTTTTTCTGGTGGCGGGCAATTGACGTGCCCAATCCGGCAGGGGAAAATTGCCCTCCCACTTTCCTCATTACCATGCCAACCACGTTTGAAGATCTCCACAACAGTATCGTGGAACTTGGTGCCCACTCCCTGCGCCAGGGGACAGCGCTTATATGTATCAGAAATATGGTGGAGGAATTTGAGGCACGGATGCGCGAGTCCATCGACAGCGGTGACATGCAGAAGGTGCGTGACTGTGAGGAAGCATTCGTCAGAGAGGTCAGGAGACAGTTAGAGATGATGGGGATTTCCATGCACTTGCCTGACGAGACGTCAGCAACGCCGCACCTTTTCCGTCAGAATACCTGCGGTATCGAGCCTGGCGCTTCCTGATTTTTGGTTCAGATATTCTTGCGCCGCTGTCGATTACTCTGTCCGCTGGCCAGAATGTTTTGTGGTGTCTATCATAACTGCGCCTTTACTGCGTCTTTTCGCTCTTCAGATGAAGTCCGTCAACAAAGTCATGCTCATAGGCAACGTCACGCGTGATCCCGAAATGAAACAGACGACGGGCGGACAATCCGTCTGCACGTTCGGTCTTGCAACCAACCGGACCTGGCGTGATCCCAAAGGTGAGAAGCAGAGCCTCGCCGAATTCCACAACATTGTGGCGTGGGGCTCTCTCGCAGATTTCTGCAATCAGTATGTTAAAAAAGGGAAGCCCCTCTATATCGAAGGCTATTTGAAAACCCGCAGTTGGGATGGTCCCGAAGGCGCCAAGATTTTCCGCACTGAAATCGTGGCGGAAAACGTGATTTTATTGGGTCCGCGCCCGGAGCAGGAGGGCGAGGCGGAAGAGGTTCCCGCTTAAGTGCCCAAGGTCTTGCAGGCAGGAGAAAATGGTGTAGGTTAGTCCCCTTACCAACACGTTCATGCCCACTCCAGAAACCCGACAGAAGCTCCTCCCCGGCATCCGCCCGGAATCCGTCGAAGTGAGACGGCTCACCTCCATTATTGAAGCATGCAAGGATCGCACTCTTGGGCTCTGTCGGGAGCTTGGTATTCCCGACACGGATTCGCGGTGCCGTGGGCCGATCTATCGCACGGATATGGCGGTGTCCGCCGCGCGGCGGTGGGAAGGATTCGGAGGACCGTCACCCATGGTTTTTCTTCGGCAGGTACGTCGTGAACTTCTCCTCAAGGAACTCGTTCTGAGAGGGGAATACGTCGATCCCCACGAGCAATCTTCGGATGCAGCGAAACGTATCGATGCCCACGTGCGTTTGGGCGATCAGAGCGTTCTCCCTCTTGCTGAACATTTGCGCCTGATCCAAGATACGTCTTCGGCAAAACTCGCAGGGGTAGCCGAAGACGCAGAGTGAGGTTCACTTTGCAGAGAAAAATTCAGGTCCTCCTCTTTCTTCTTGACTCGCTATTTCTCCACAGTACACTGCGGAAGCTCTATGTTTCCTCGTGCCCACCCGTAGGATTCGGCCCCCGTATTTGCGGGGGAATTCTCGGATTCTGCGGGTGTGCATAGGCCACCCGCATTTTTTGTTTCTGGGAAGGCGATGCGACGATAAGCGCAAGCGAATCGAGCAGCGCCGAACCAGAAACAACTGGAGACAGAATGGAGTGCGGCGGGCGCCAAAGTACATCGTGTTCCTTCGCATCACCGGCAGTGAAGAGAACATGAATGAATTGAAAATAATCACGTGCGCAGCATGCCTTCGCGCCTCTCGGCGCAATGGCGTGTACATGTGCGGGCACATCCTGCCCGCTCCTTGCCCCGCATCGACAGGTGTTGGGGTCCTGCGACACGTGAACAGCAATAATGAAAAACGTTACTCATCGCATCACATGGATGCCTCGACTCTGTACTCCGAAGAAGGACGTAGCCAGCTGCGATAAGCCTCGGCAAGCCGCTAGGCAGGCGCTTGTAGCCGGGGATTTCCGAATGGG
>JAQTQU010000001.1 GCA_028712095.1 Candidatus Peribacteraceae bacterium | reverse complement strand
CCCTCCTCCAGATTGAAGGCCACTCCCATGATGCCCCCGCCAAAATCGACCATTTCTGCGGCACCGACCTTCGAGAGACCCGACACGGTGGCGATGCCGTCACCGACCGAGAGCACCGTACCGACATGCTCGTGCTTCACATCCTTGTGATAGGACGCAATGCGGTCTTCGAGGGACTTGAGGAGCGTCTGACTGAGGGACATGTTTCGAGGGGGTAGTGGGTAGGGGGTAGAGTGTAGGGCGTAGGGGGTAGGGCGTAGGGGGTAGGCTTGGGTAAGGTTAAAAGTTAATGGTTACGAGAGAGAAATGGGAGCCGTGAGCTTGGCGGAAAGATCACGCAGCGCTCCGCGCAGGGTTGCGTCGTACCGTTCGTCACCGACCTGCAGCAAGACACCTCCAAGCAACGAAGGATCGGCAGACTCCTCAATATGACAGGTACGCCTGAGCGCCTGTTCCACTGCATGAATGACTTCTTTTCTGAAAGGAGCCGCATCTTTGGATGCCGTCGTGATTTTCACCTGCACGCCCCCGTCACGCTTCAGCCACTCGCGCTCCACCATCCGCGGAAAGATGTGCGCATCTTTGAAGAGACCCTGCGCAATCAGGATGTGCGCGGCGGCATCCGCCAGAGCGGGAATTTCGGCCTCCGGCAGCGTCCTGGCGGTCTCGGCGAATGCGCAGGCAAGGGAGGAGGCGGTCATCTTCATCGCACCATTGTGGGAAGTTCCGCGATCAGCTGCTCCTGAATGCGCTTCTGATCGGCAGGAGTGAATTCGCGCTCAAGGAGCTTTTCGGTCATGCGGACGATGACGGTGTTCACGGTCTTCATCACGTCCTCCATCATGATCCGGCGTTCCTCGTCGATGCGCTTGAGGGCGCTCTGGATCATGGCATCGGCTTCTTTCTTGGCGGTCGCATGCATCTGTGACTGCAGCTCTAAAGCCTCTTTGCGGATACGATCGAAATGCTCGCCGCTCTCGCGGTCGAGACGCTTCATTTCCTCCTCGCGCACTTTGGCCATCTCCTGCGCCTGATGCTCGATGCGCTTGGCCTCCTCCATCGCCTTGCGGATACGCTCCGTGCGCGCATCGAGGAGGTTTAAGATCGGGCGGTACAGAAAGTACCCGAGCACCCCCATCACGATGAGAAAGTTCACGATCTGGGCAAGCAGCAGCTGCCAGTTGATGCCGAGTTTTGTGAGCAATTCCATGAAAGATGGGAGAAGACAAACCGATGGTCAACGGCAGGCGATCAGCTGCAGTTGCTGTTCACTGATCGCTCAACGCTGAACACCGTGGATCAAACGAACTTGATGATGAGAGCGACGACCAAAGAGTAGATCGCGATGGCCTCCGTGAACGCGACGGCAAGCACCATCGGCGTCTGGATGCGGTTCGCGGCCTCGGGATTGCGGCCGATGGCCTCCATGGCCTTACTGCCTATCCAACCGATGGAAAAAGCCGGCACGAGCGCGCCGAATCCCATGGTGATCGCGACGAGCAGGTTCTTGTCGATCGAAGACGCGGCGGTCTTGGCGACTTCTGCTACTTCTGGCATAAAAAAGTGGGAAAGAAGTGGAGATGAGAAAACGCCGCGGATTGTAGGGATGCATCAAGAGACAATCAAGGGTCTAAGAGCCGACTCTGCCAATATTTGACAGATAGTGATGATGTTTTGTGAACCGTGACTTTTGCCTCACCCCCTATCCCCCTCTCTCCGTTCCTGCAATGACTCCCGCACGGAGAGGGGGACCTTGCTTTTATTGCGAATCATTCATGCTGAAAATGCTCTCCCCTCTCCCGTTGGCGTGTGGTGAGGGTAGGGAGAGGGGCCGGGGGTGAGGCAGAAACTACGCGTGCACCATTTCCACCGCATGCTCCTCGTCATGCCCATGCTCGTGCCCTCCCGTGGCACTGTCGCACTCGTGCGACGTGCCGTGCGCCGTCACGGCCATCTTGAGGAAGACGGCCGTCAGCATCGAAAAGACCAGCGCCTGAATGAAGCCGACGAAGAGCTCGAGGCCCAAGAATGGAATGGGGGCGAGGTACGGCATGAGGTAACTGATCACGACGAGCAGCACTTCGCCCGCGAAGATATTGCCGAAGAGACGGAAGGAGAACGAGATGATCTTCGCCATCTCCGCGATCAATTCGAGAATCCCCACGAAAGCCCCGATCGGATCGCGCCACGGAGCCACGAAGAATTTGTTGGCGTAGGGCAGCACGCCCAGCGCCGCGATGCCGAAGAGCTGCGTGGCAATGACCGAGATCAATGCGATCGCGAGCGTCATGTTCACGTCCGCATTCATGGAGCGGAAGATCGGCAGATTGAGGATCTCGCCGTGGAGTTCCTCCGCAATCGTGATACTGCCGACACCCGGAAGAATCCCCATCCAGTTGGCCAGCATGAGAAAGAGAAAGATCGTCGCGAGGAGCGGAAAGAACCGCCGGGTGGCCTTCTTCTCGCCGATAATGGAATCGAAGAACCCGAAGAGCCCCTCGACGATCAGCTCCAGAAACGCCTGAAAGCGCCCGGGGACCTCTTTGAATTTCGTCCTGCGGGCAAGCAGGATCACGACGAAGACCACCGCCATGGCGAGCCATGCCATGATGAGCGTATTGCGGATCTCGAAGGACCCGATGTGCGCGATCGTTTCAGAGGCGAGTGTGGGCGGTTCGATACTGGCCATCGACGGGGAGGATAAAGAATGAAGGGATGGGAGAGCAAATGAATTCTCGATCAGACACAGCTTCTTAGGTTGTAGCTTCTTAGCTTCTTAGGAATGTTTTAAGGGAATCATCATCAGAAAAACTAAGAAGCTACGAAGCTCCAAGAATTTCTTTCACCTTGCGGTACACCCCCACCCCGGAGAGCACGATGGCAAGTACAAATCCCGTGATGACGAAGATCGGGGAGGTTCCCAGATACTTGTCCAGGTAGGCGCCACCGAAACCGAAGAGACCGACAGGAACCGCAATGATAAACCCCAGATTCCACGCGAGCCGCAGACTCAGCATGAGGCCCATCCCCTTGGAGCCCGGACGCGGCGCGTCATGCGCCACTGCCGGTCGGGGGAACCGAACTGCGGCCGCTGCCTCGCCGACGTCGCACCACATGTAACCTCGCGAGTTCGCGCTCGAGAATGGCCGTGGCCTCCGCGAATCCTTCGCGATCGTCCCGCCGCTCCTTCTGCAGCTTCTCGGCGTCGGCCTTGGCCTTGAGAATCGCCTGCTCCTGCAATTCGTCGGCGCGGTCCGCCGTATCGACCATCACGCGGATCGTCCTGCCGTCCACCTCGATGACCCCGCGTGACACCGCGAGCAGCTGCTCGCTCCCCTTCTGCCTGATCGTGATGGCCCCCGGCGCAATGATGGAGATCAGCGGAATGTGGTGCGGCAGGATCGTGATCTCGCCCCCGGGCGTGGGCAGGGACACGGAGTCTACCTCCCCCTCGAACATGGGACGATCCGGTGTTGTGATCTCAAGACGGAGCGACATGAGTATGCAGGGGACAGTATGTAGTATTCAGGACGAAAGTTTTTTGATCAAACCATTCACAAGTTTACTGATCAAAATGGCCTGTTCGGCCAGAGATGGAAAATTGTCTTTCGGCAATAATCCAATATCACGAGCATAGAGTAGTTGGCTCTGCACCTCCCTCAGAGAACTTAATGCCGTGGAATAAAATTGAATTTTCTCTTTCGGAGAATGACGACTGAATCCTTCGGCAATGTTGGATGGGACAGAGAGCGCAGCTCTTCTCAACTGACTCACAAGCCCATACAGCTCCTCCTTCGGAAATCCTTTTGTTTCATTGTAGATCGCAATGGATAACTTGTGCGCCTCACGCCATGCAACCAGATCCGTGAAGGACTGAATTTTCTGAGCCTGTTGGGTTGAGATTCCCTCCATACTGCATACTGAATACTGCATACTTATTTCACATCCTCAATGCCGCCCTTCATGTAGAAGGCCTGCTCTGGCACGTCGTCGTACTTGCCATCGAGGATAGCCTTGAAGCTCTTCACGGTATCCTCCCGACGGACGAACTTGCCGGGAATACCCGTGAATGTCTCGGCTACGAAGAAAGGCTGCGAGAGGAACTTCTGGATCTTGCGGGCGCGCTTGACGGTGAGCTTGTCCTCGTCCGAGAGCTCCTCCATACCCAGAATCGCGATGATGTCCTGCAGCTCTTTGTAGCGCTGAAGCACCTTCTGCACGGCGCGGGCCGTCTGGTAGTGCTCTTCGCCCACCACCGCGGCGGAGAGGATGGTGGACGTGGAATCGAGAGGATCGACGGCCGGGTAGATACCCAGCTCCGAGAGAGCGCGGGAGAGCACGAGCGTGGAATCGAGGTGACCGAAGGTCGTGGCGGGCGCCGGATCGGTGAAGTCGTCGGCCGGTACGTACACGGCCTGCACCGAAGTGATGGAACCTTTCTTCGTCGAAGTGATGCGCTCCTGCAGCGCGCCCATTTCATTGGCCAGCGTCGGCTGGTAACCGACGGCGGACGGAATGCGTCCGAGGAGGACGGAAACTTCGGATCCCGCCTGCGTGAAGCGGAAAATGTTGTCGATGAAGAGCAGCACATCACGCTGTTCCTCGTCGCGGAAGTACTCGGCATGGGTGAGGCCGGCGAGCCCGACGCGAAGGCGCGGTCCCGGCGGCTCGTTCATCTGGCCGAAGACGAGCGCCGTTTTGGCGAGCACGCCTGATTCCTTCATTTCGTAGTAGAGGTCATTCCCCTCACGGCTGCGCTCCCCCACCCCGGCGAACACGGAGTAGCCGCCGTGCTCGGTGGCGATATTGCGGATGAGCTCCTTCACGACGACGGTCTTGCCCACCCCCGCGCCGCCGAAGAGACCGACTTTGCCTCCCTTCAGGATCGGACAGATGAGGTCGATGACTTTGATCCCCGTCTCGAGCACTTCGGTCTCGGTGGATTGCTCGTCGAACGTGGGGGCGGCACGGTGAATCGGGGACCGCTTCTTCGTCTGGATCGCCGGCATGCCATCCAGGGGATTCCCCAATACGTCGAACATGCGCCCCAATGCCTCGGGACCCACGGGCACGGAGATTGGACATCCTGAATCCGTGACGGCCGTTCCGCGCGCGAGTCCGTCCGTTGGACCCATCGCCACTGTGCGGACCGAACCGCCGTCCAGATGCTGCTGCACCTCGAGTGTCAGCGTCTCAGAGCCGCAGGGAACCGTGAGCGCGTTGTAAATCGGCGGGAGCTCGCTCATGGGGAACGTACAGTCCACCACCGCACCCATCACTTGAGAAATGGAACCAGCCATAGAAAGGAGGGAATCAAAAAGAGTGGAACCACTGTAGAAGAGTCGCTCTTTTCTGCAAAGGGGTAAAGAGGGAACTTTTTGCGGAATCTGTCCGGTGCATTCTCCTCGTCCGGACGCATATGCTGTGGTACGATTTTCCTCTGCTCTGCGCCATGAAACCCCTCTCTATCCTCGTCCGGCACGGCGAGTCCGCACTCAACCGCAGCAACCGCGAGGCGCCGGAAATCGTGACAGGCAGGACCGATACCCCCCTGACTACGTTCGGAGAAGCACAGGCCTGTGAGGCCGGGCGCCATCTGGCACATGTGCCACTCGCGATCGCCATCAGCTCCCCTCTCATCCGCGCACGACGTACGGCAGAACTCGCCCTGCACCAACACCCGCACCCTCCGAGTCTCTTCATCTGCCCGAACTTCACAGAGCGCAGCCTGGGCGGCTTCGAGGGTCGTGCCATGGACGCACTGCGCACCGAGCATCCCGAGTACTTCACCGATCCCGTCCGCATGCACTGGCGCGCTCACTTCGAGCAGAACGCTCCGGGAGGAGAGAATCTGACGCAGGTTGAACGACGCGTCTGCGACGGATACGCACTGTTGGCTGGCCGGCTCCCCGATGAACACCTCGTCATTTTCTCTCACCTGATGGCACTGCGCTGCCTGCTCGCACAGCTCCTCTCCCTTCCGCGTGAGGAGGTCCCGCGCCTCGTGATCCCCAACGCCACCCCGATCATCGTGGAGCGCACACACCCACCCAAGCTCGTGGGGGCGTTCACGATCAAACACCTGCGCGCGCAGATCTAAGCCTTCTTCCGCGCATCCCAGTAGGCCTCCGCCTCCTCCTCCATTTCATACAGGCGCGTGTAGTAATCGGGGAACTCCCGCAGGTGCGCCAGAGCGATATTGCCGGTCAGCACAGGATCGTCGTTCGTGACATTGGTTTGCGGATCCACGTTACCGTGCTCCAGCTCTGTGTCCATGCCCATACGGAACTGCTCCAGATCAAACTCGACCGTGGAAAAATCGAGACCGATCTTGCCGGCGGCTTGCTGAGCCTGCTCGGACGTGAATACTTTTGCCGTGGACATGATGGCAAAGGGGGAAAGTGCAGTGAGTATACGCCTTGCGACAGAGCGTGTGCGATTTGTTGCACGTTACAGGTTATTCGTTTGTCTCCCGGCAACTGCCATCCTGTAACGTGCCAACGTGTCACCCGCAACGATGCTAAACTCTCCATATGGACAATACTCCTCCCGCCCCCCGCGAGGTGAAGCGGACCGTCTGGACCTTCGCCTCCGCTTCGTTTCTGCACGACATGGGCGCAGACATGATTTTCGCGATCTGGCCGATGTTCCTCACGACCGTGCTGGGAGCGAACATGGCCGTCGTGGGACTCATCGACGGATTGGGAAATGCCTTCGTCTCGATCGCCCAGGCCGTGGCAGGGTATATCTCGGACCGCACGCGCAAGCGCAAAGCATTCGTATGGATGGGGTACTTCTTCGGCTCTGTCGCCAAGGTCGGCTACGCACTGGCCCCCACGTGGCACTGGGTGCTGCCGTTCCGGATCCTGGACCGATCGGGCAAAATGCGCGGCGCTCCGCGGGATGCCATCGTCTCGGACCTCTCGACGGACCGAAACCGCGGACGGCACTTCGGCATTCTGCGCATGATGGATAACGCCGGAGCCATGGTCGGCATCATCGCCGCGATCGTGCTCGTGCCGCTCATCCCCCTGCGCACGCTGATTATGATCGCGGCCATCCCCTCCATGCTCGCCGTGCTGCTCGTGCTCTTCGTCTACCACGAACGCACACTGAACGGCACGAAGGTGTTTAAGGGAATCCGCCTCAGGGATCTTTCATCCGATCTGCGCCTCTACTTCGTGCTGAGCGCGTTCTTCTCGCTGGGCTCCTTCACGTACTCCTTTCTGCTGCTCTCGGCGAAATCCGTGGGATTTTCGATCGGCACCATGCCCGTGCTTTACCTGCTCTACACCGCCATTGCCGCCGCGCTCTCGCTCTCCTTCGGCAAGCTGGCGGACCGCATCGGGCGCAAGATCGTGCTGCTCTTCTCGTTCGGCTGCTGGATCGGCGTGGCGCTGCTCTTCCTCTTCTTCCGGTCGCACATCATCGTGATCGCGGCCTTCGCCCTCTACGGCGTACATGTCGCCTCACTGGAGCCCGTGCAGAAAGCGCTCGCCGCGGAACTCGCTCCCAGGCATCTTGTCGCCTCTACGCTCGGCGGGTACCAGATGATCATCGGCCTCGTCAGTCTGCCGGCCTCGCTCGTCGCCGGGCTCCTCTGGGACCGCTACGGCCTCGGCGCGCCGTACCTGCTCTCGCTCATCCTTACGGCGTTTGCGGGATTTTTGCTGCTGTTTTTGAAGGATGGCAGGGATGGCAGGGCGAAATTGACTTGATAGACATACTGTGTAATTATTATATTGATGGAAAAGGACAGAGATCAAGAGGCTCCCGAGATCGCTGTCGGAAGAGTGGCCTATGAAGCCCATACTCTTTCTCAGCTCGCCGACAGCGTTTCGGTGATCGCCCACCGCGGCGGGCTCCCCGCGGGAATTCCCGAAGGAACATTCGGGGAAATGGAGGAACAGCTGCGTGCCATGACGGAGAAACTGCACTCCTTCTTCAGGCCGGAGAACACAGCATGAAACGCGACTCCGGATGATCCACCGTCTTCGGGGCCGGAGGCCTCCCGGCAATGAAATAACTGTATTGCAATCGTACTACGTTTGATATACAATAGACCCGCCGTGTCCAAGATCCCCACCACCATACGGCTCGACGATCATCTCCGCAAGAAAGTGCTGCGTGAGGCACGCAAGGCGGGACTGAACTTCAGCGGAGTTGTCCACCTCCTCCTGTGCGCCTTCGTCCAGGGAACGGTGCAGGTCGGCGTAACGCAGTATCCCAAAGGATACTTGGACACTCTGGGGAGAGAGGCCGACTCCTTGCGCCATCTCCACAGGAAAGGCAAAACCAAGCGTTATACCTCTTCCAAAGGGCTGTTCGATGATATCCTGAAGAGGTGACGCACTCCATCGTCGCATCAAAACGCTTTCTCAAAACCATAAAGAAACTTGAGAAGAGCGGCAGGAGACACATCTTGGAAGCCACCGAGGAAGCGGTGCATCTCCTCTCTACGCACGATGAGCGCTCACTCTTCGTCCTGGGCACGCGCTGGAACGATCACGCACTTAAAGGCGACAAATATGGAATCCGCGAACTCCATCTGAGCCTGGATGACCTGCTCCTCTACGGCATCGATGAGGACACACGGACAATCGAACTCCTCGACATCGTGAATCACGAAGAGCTACGAAGACGATGAATGCCTAAAGGATGAATGCGTTCGCGATTGAAAAATAGATGACAATCCCCGTCACATCCACGAACGTCGCCACGAAGGGGCTACTGGCATAGCCCGGATCGACGCCGAAGCGTTTGAAGACCAGCGGCAGCATGGAGCCGACCAGCGTGCCCCACAGACAAATCGCCGCCACCGACTGCGCAATGACGAGCCCGAGCATCCACCGGTTGGCACCACCCAGAATGCTCTGCGGTGTCAGGGATGCGCGCACGAACGCCACGGCACCGAGCGTGAGCCCGAGCGCCAGACCCATGAGCAGTTCGCGCCGCACCACTTTGAACCAGTCACGGGGCGCCACGTCACCCAGCGCCATGGCGCGGGTGATGAGCGTCGCCGCCTGCGATCCGGAGTTGCCCCCCGTGGAAATCGTGAGAGGAACGAAGAGCGCCAGAGCCGTGACGGCCGCGATGGAAGATTCGAATCGCGACAACGCCGTAAAAGTGAAGAGCTCTGCGATGAAGAGTACCGACAACCAAACGACGCGCTTGCGCCAGATCGTGGAGAACTTGCTCTCGAGATAGCTCGCCGAGAGCGGATCCATACCTCCCAAGCGGTACACGTCTTCGCTCGCCTCGGCCTCCGCCACGCGCAACAGATCGCTCAGGTGAATGACCCCGACGATTTTCTCATGGTCGTCGACTACGCAGGCCACATCCGCACCCTGACGCTGCATGGTCTCCAGCACCTGCTCCTGATCCGTCGCATGGTGGAAAACGGGAATGGATCGCGCGATCTGCGCCGGTGCCGTCTCGCCGTTGCCCGACATCAACGCCCGCGAAGGAATCCATTGAATACCGTTCTTGCCGGCAAAGAGCGCAATCGGGATTTTCTTATGATGCGTGCGAACGTATTCACGCATGGCATTGAGAATCGCCGGCCCCTTGGCCTGCGGATCGACCTCCAGAAAGTTGAGATCCATCAGACCGCCTGCGGTTTCCGACCCGTAGAGCAGCAGCTTCTCGACGGCCCTGCGTCGGTCTTCGCGCATATTTTCGAGGATATGCGGATGACGTTTCGCCGGCAGGCGCTGCAGAATATCCGTCGCCTCGTCTTCATCCAGAAAATGCAGAAACCGTGCGATAACCGCATCAGGAAGCCGCGGTAGCACCGAGTGCACACTGGCCTCCGAGAGCAGCAGGATGGTATCCGCCTGCACCTCTGGCGGCAGCAGCGCAAACGTTTTGCGCTTGCCGTGACCGAGCGCATCAATGACATCCGCAATCTCGCGGTTCTCCTCGCGCACGAGAATCTTGCGCAACTCATTGTCGTTCTTCTGCTGCAGCAAGCCGTCGACCTTGTGGAGGAGCTCTTCGCGCATAAAAGGGAAGCCGGGTGCGAGCATGCTACTCCGCTCCCTGTACATTGAGGAAGGAAAACCTCCACAGACTCATTTCTGAATTTGGGGATGGAAAAGGAACACAATCATTGACACCCGCACAGCAAAGGAAATAATCGGAACCCACTCCTCCTATTCCGTTATGGCAAAAATATCTGCCGCATTCCCCGATACATTTTCGACCCCGATCCCCGTGGACAGAGGCAAGAACTGGCCTGCCGTACTGCAGATGCGCGATGCACAACTTGCGGAGGCGCTTGCAAGACTGCCCCGACACATACGCAAATCGTCCGCAATTGGCAGCAAACGGGAAATTCGGTACGGTGAGCGGCGACTGTTCCCCACTTCTCCCGTATGGCTCTCTCTCCTCTCCATTGGCGGAGGTACAGCGCGGAATTTCTCGGCACCGCTCTGCTCACGTTCGCCGTCCTCGGTTCCATCCAGCAGCAGACGGCAACACCGTTCGTCGCGGCACTCGTACTGATGCTGGCAGTGTACATCCTCGGGCCTGTCAGCGGCGCCCACGTGAATCCCGCCGTGACAGTGGGGCTGTGGAGCATCAAGAAAATCCAGACCCCCGAGGCGCTCGCGTACATCGCCGCCCAGCTCGTGGGTGCTGTGACCGCGCAGTTCCTCTTTCTGTACCTCGTGGGCGGGCTTCCGCAGGTACCGCTGACCGCCGGCTGGGGTATCGCCTTTGCCGAGGCGCTGGGTGCGTTCCTGCTGCTGCTCGGCATCATGGCCGTCGTCACGGGCAAAGTGCACCGTGCCGCGGGCGGTCTCGTGGTGGGATGCTCGCTGCTGCTCGGTATTTTGCTGGCGTCGCTCATGAGTAACGGCGTGCTCAACCCCGCCGTGGCCGTCGGCATCCGCTCCCTCTCCTTCTCGCCCTACTATCCGTTCATCTCCGGCATAGAATATCTCATCGGCCCCTTCATCGGGGCGGTGGCCGCGGTGTACCTGTATCAGTGGATGACGCAGGAGTCGTGAAAGCGAAACCTACGGTTTCTCTCTCACCCCTCGTCGGGGGAAGGCGAGAAAGTCCTGTCCTTGAACCGAGGACGCGGTTTCCCTTTGAGGTGGCATGGAAGGGTCGGTCTTGCCTCGTGGACGCAGCGCGATCCGCTGATGCTGCACGGCAAGCTGGAAAGCCCGTTCCACGTTGACCATCCCGAAAATCCCGACCGCGAGAACCGGTGTCGAGGTCCGTCCCCGATCCTATCACGGATCGAGGCCTTCGCAATCCCCTTCCGATTCCGGGCCGTCTTCGATCCCCGGCCGGCCCGTGGAATGACCACGTGGAACAGCGTGCCACGGGAAGTCCTTATTCCCAGACATCAGTCCGACCGGCCCAAATTACCCAATATGGCGCAATCGCTCTGGATCGCCGGTGCCCTCATCCTCCCCGCCTCCACTCGTCCCTCCCCCCGCCCCTCGCCCTGGCAGGTGCGGTTGACAGAACGGTCACGTTTTCCTTGATTTCCGTCAAATCAAAGGCCGACAATTGGACAGACCAACCAGACCGCTTGTTCGGCTACCACGAGCGGTAGGTAGCGGAGCGAAAGTGGTCCGAAAGAAGGCCATCTTGCAGAAGATACTGTCTGCTGAGATAATACTCATCCTACGTACTCACAACTCGTATGGGTGGGCCAGATGTCGCCAAGTTCGGCCTTGTCGGTAATCACGGAGAGAGAGCCATGGCTCCAAGGGCGCACAGGCCCGGCGATAGCCCAAGGGATTCAGTGCGGTTGATCGGAGCTCTTGCCGATGCGTTTGCGGGCCCAGAGTTGGGGCTGTCGCAGCAAGTCCTCTTGAGACTCCGTTACGAACTAGCTCGAGCACTGCTTCCGAGAGAGCTTCGGCAACCCGGATCTGTGGGGAGAGCGCTCGCGCTCGGCAAGAAGGCCTTGGTGTGCCTGCGAGCTCAGATTGAATCTGTCCAGTCGAGGTCGGCGAAGAAGAAGTTGCCCGTTTGGCTGGAAGAGGGGTATTCGGGTACCTATTGGGACTTGCGACAGGCTCTTTCGAGCAAGCCGGACTGGCTTCAGGAGTTGAAGTGCGCGCCGCTTCGCGAGATGCAACTTACGCTGTCGGAAGAAGACCGAAGACTGATCGGAGAGGTACGCGACGATTTGGCGGCTGCGGTCTCTCCATCGTCTCAGAGAGGCCGTTGACGACCAGCGACTACGCTCGGGGTGACAACTTGGAAAATTCCATCTATCGAGTCAGTGGGTGACCCTGAGCCTGTCGAATGGGTCACGAACTCTCTTTTCCCTTAAGCGGAATGCGCTTCCCTCCGGGGACCTCCGGCCAGCGGTGGGGCCCGCCGAAGGCACCCACCGCTTCGCGATGGATTATTTTCGTCGCTTCGCGACGCAACAGAACCAAGTCTTAACGGATATATTCAATACCGGGGGGCGCCACTGGGCACGTCAGTCATGACTGACGGTGCCGGGGGGTGAAGGGGGAGGCCCTGCGAAAAGTAGCCGACGAGGAGACTCCGAAACCTGGGAGGAGGCCAAGGCGGGCGGAGAGGAGTTGGCGCGCCAGTGCTTTGACTGCCGACCGAAACTTCAGCGAAGGCTGGGCGCCACCTTTGTCGCGACAAAGGTGGCAAACAATCCCTACTCCTCCCACTCCTCCAGCTTCACCGTCACTGTCTTCTCTTTTCCCTTACTCAGAACCCTGAGCGTGATCGTGTCGCCGACGGACTTGTTCACGATGATCTGCTGGAGCGATACACCGGATGTCAGCTTCTGCCCGTCCGCTTCGAGAATGATGTCATTCTCGAGAATCCCCGCCTTGTCGGCCGGAGACCCCGGCATCACGGCCAGATCGGCGGGCTGCTCGCCGCGCAGGATCAGCACGCCGTAATCCACCGTAAGCTTGTTCTTCTCTTTGAGTTCTGGGGTAACGGGTGCGTAGCGCACGCCGATGAACGGACGCACGATGCGGCCGTTCTTCTGGTAGCTTGAGAGCACACGCCTGAGTTCCCGCGCGGGCAGAGCGAAACCGATGTTTTGCCCCACGGACGAAACCGCCGTGTTCATGCCGATCACCTCGCCATTGGAGGAAAGCAATGGGCCTCCCGAGTTGCCGCTGTTGATGGCGGCATCGGTCTGGATGATCTGGTCCAGCCGCTCGCTACCGCCGCCGCCCGCATCCCCCGCCGTAATGGAACGCTGCAGACCCGACACCACACCCACACTCACCGTATTGCGGAATTCCCCCAGTGCATTGCCGATGGTGATGGCCGTCTGACCGAGCTGAATGTCGTCATTCTGCGCGATCGGAAGCGCCGTGAAGTCTTTGCCCGAAACCTTGAGGAGCGCGATGTCATTCACCGGATCGAGCGCCGCCACCCTGGCCGACAGCCTGGTCCCGTCATTCAGCAGGATCGTGTACTCGGCCTTTTCGTCCGACACGACGTGCTTGTTGGTCATGAGCAATCCGTCCGCAGACACGAAGAACGCCGTCCCGCCGCCCACTTCACGCTTCTCGGTTCCCTGCTGCTGCAGACGCGGAATCTGAACACTGAATCCGCGGAAGAAGGGATTGTCGGGCAGCACATCTTCGTAGACCTGCGTGAGCTTGGGCAGATCTTTGGTGATGATCACGCTCACGACGGCAGGGTCCGCCCGCCGCACGGTCTGCGTGATCAGCTCCTCCTGCGAAGAAATCACCGGCAGGGGCGCAAGTGCCCCGCTGCCGGTCGAACCGGACCGTGACGGAATGCGGCCGTCCATCCCGACGAAGACGAGCGCGACGAGAACGCCGCCGAGCAGGAAAGCAATGAGGACCTGCGGCAGAGGGAAACGCTGTTGTTCCATATCCATGTCCATACAGGGAAGGGGGAAAAACGGGAGCAGGAATACTAACACGAAATTCCCGTCTGTCCGGCACTTTGGCTTGCGTGAGCTGTCAACTCCCACTCCTTTTTATTAAGATTTCTTAAGCTCCGCACACAGCGCGGAGATTTCACGATAGAATGCAGCCGTGTCTCCGCGTGATTCCATTATCGGGTGTTGCCTGCTGCTCGCGGCCTGCGGGTCCGCCACCACGGGGCATCTGACCGGAAGCGGCGCAACAATCCCCTCGTCTGCCGCTCTCCCCTCCTCCGCTTCGCCAACGCTGGAGCAGGTGCCCGCCGAACTCTCGGTCGCCCACTTCGCCGCGATGCGGCTGGAAGGAACGGACCTGACCTTCACCGGCGTACTGGACGATAACGACGCGTACACCCGCCACGCCATCACGTACCGGAGCAACGGCCTCACGATCAGCGGCATCATGAATATCCCCAAAGGTGACGGGGCGTTCCCGCTCGTGATCTTCGCGCACGGCTACATTGACCCGTCGGTCTACACGCAGGGCCGCGGATTGAAACGCGAGCAGGATTTCTTGGCGCGGCAGGGCTTTGCCGTCCTCCACACCGATTACCGCGGGTTTGCAGCATCGGACCCGAGTCCCGACGTGCGCGAGGTGTACGACGCCGGTCTGGAGTACAGCATGGACGCGGTCAATGCCGTGAATGCCGTTCGCAACGCAAAACTCGCACAGGTGGATGCGCAGCACGTCGGCATACTGGGCCACTCTCTCGGAGGCGGGGTTGCGCTGAATATCGCCGTGGCGCGACCCGATCTCGCCGATGCCTTCGTGCTCTACGCACCCGTGCACAGTGATGCCTGGGAGAACTTTTCACGCTGGCGATCGAAGCGCGATGATAAGGATCGCACGCCCGCAGTCTTGGGAACGCGCGAGGAAAATCCCGCAGCGTGGGATGCGCTCTCGTCCCTTACGTACCTGAAGAACATCACGGCGCCGGTCCTGCTCTTTCAGGGCACGGCGGATGCCGACGTGCCGCCGGCGTGGTCCGATGACCTGAATGCGCAGTTGGAAGAACTGCACAAGGACATCACATACGTATCGTATGAAGACGAGAAGCACGAATTCATCCCCAGGTGGGAGGATTTCATGAAACGGATCACCGCATTCCTTCGCGAGAATCTGATGAAAGTACAATGACCCTATGCGATTGCGTTTCGCCCTCTTTGGCATGTGCCTGCTCCTCGCGGCCTGCGGATCTGCTCCGGCAATACCAGCCCCGCAACATTCCTCCGCCGGATCGAAAGCGCCGGAAGTCGTGAAGCAGAACACATGGATCGCACCGCTTGATCATGCCAACGAGCGTGTGACCAAAAAACCTTTCGGCATCTTCATCACTCCGCAAAATTCCCCAGTGCAGCCGGAAAAATTTACGGGCTACCACACCGGAACGGACTTTGAGCTTCTGCCCGGCGAGACGGAGCATGACGTCATCGTGCGGGCGGCCTGTGCGGGAGCGGTGATTTTCAAAAATCAGGTGAGCGGGTACGGGGGCGTGGTAGTGCAGCACTGCACGGTGAATGATCAACCGGTCACGGCGCTCTACGGCCACCTTTCGCTCTCTTCTGTTGCCGCCGGAATCAAGCAGCTGCAGACGGGTGACCGCATTGGCGTACTGGGAACAGGCTTCAGTGATGAAACAGATAACGAGCGCGCGCACCTGCACTTTGCGATCCACCGCGGAGCCGCAGTGGAGCTGAAGGGCTATGTGCAGACGAAAGAGGAATTGGACGGGTGGGTGGATGCGGGGACGGTGCTCGGGCTGCCATTGTGATAAAATCTTCCTATGGAGAAAGAATCGAATCTGGCGTTCATTGACGGGCAAAACTTGCACCTTGGGACAACGCAGAACGGCTGGAAGATCGACCATGCGAAATTCAGAATATATCTGAGAGATAAATATCACGTGGATGAAGCCTATTATTTTCTCGGGTACGTTTCGGAAGAACAGCAGAGTCTCTACAGCAATCTGCAAAAAGCGGGGTTCATCGTCCTATTCAAAGAACATATCTCTACCCTGAAAGGCACCAAAAAAGGAAACGTCGATACCGATATCGTGTTTGAAATTATGAAAACAATCATCGAGAGAAAAGATTTCAGCAAAATACTGCTTGTGTCGGGTGACGGCGATTACAAAAAAGTGGTGGATTATCTGATCCAAAAAAACGTTTTCAAAAAGATCCTGTTTCCCAATAGGAAATTTTCCTCCTCACTCTATAAGCACATCAGCTGGCAGTACTATGACTCTTTGGATAAAGAAGCCCTGCAACACAAAATCGGGTACACACAAAAGAAAAGGGAACCTTAGGCACTGACACCGTTCGGGTCCCAATTCGTATGGATACGCGTCCAGTATATCTTTTCCCTGATCCACCGCAAGGCGTTGTATCCCCTTTTTTGCGGTCACTATGTGCAGACAAAGGAGGAATTGGACGGGTGGGTGGATCCGGCGGACGCGCTCTGCGTACGATGAGCAAAAACGCTTGGCTCACCGGAGTGCGCCTGCTACGCTGCGGGCCCTTTGCTCCGACCGCTCTCTTCCATGAAACCAATCGTCGTCTTCGGCCCTCTCCTCGCTGTTGCCCTTCTGCTGTCCGGTTGCGGCGGACAACCCGCCACGGATGCGCAGGATGATGCGAATGAAGCGCTGTCCGGCGCTGTGCTCAAGGCCGACGAACCCGCACAGACAGGCAACGACTGTGAAGCGGCCTGCACCAATTACGTCAATAAGTGCCTGACGCTGGTGCCGGGCGCCGATGAGACGTTGTTCCAGCAGGGCCGTGATTCGTGCATGGACGTGTGCGTAGAGTGGACGAGCGAGAAGGCCGACTGCATCGCCACGGCCGCCAGTTGCGAGCCGATGACGGATGTGTGCGGGCTGTGAGGGAATGGAATGTTGTTGGCTGGCCACACTTCACATGTGAGGCGTGGCTGGGGCTGGTGGATGATTTGCGAAGAGTCACTATTTTCGAACTGTCGGGATTTTCATTGTTGTTGAGTAAAGTGGCTGGCCACGTCAGCTTAAGCTGACGTGGCTGGGGTAAGGATATTGCCACTCCCTTCAAGGATTTGTGAGGTTTTTGACAGAGGGCAGCACGGTCGGGTGACCGTGGCGGCAGCTCATCGTCGGGGCGATCTGAAATCTCCTTGCATGGAGATGCCTTGCGAGCCGTTCCCCATCTCATCGCCCCTGACGCAAGATGACACTTGCGGACAGGAAATGGTACACTTCCCTCCCGTGAACGTCCCTCTGCGCGTACGGGTCCGGTTCGGGCGCATCGTCTGCGCCGCAGGCGCCGTCGCCGCGTGCCTGTTCCCGCTCGCAGTCTGGGCGGACGCCGTCACGTTCACAAAATACACCGTTGATTACAACTTCGGCGGAGCTATAGACGCCGTACCCGTCGATCTCGATGGAGACGGCGATGTCGACATCGTCGCAACAGGATACCAGGAGGGCGCTATCGCGTGGTACCGAAACAACGGCAGCCAGAGCTTCACAGAGGTCACGATCGACGCGACGCTGTCCGCCCCATACGACCTCAGCGTGATCGACCTCGACAAAGACGGGGATCTGGACGTCCTCGCCACAGACTACGGCAGCAATATTGTCATATGGTACGAGAACGACGGATCGGAGAATTTCGCCGCAAGGCAGACCATTGACGCCGCCTTCGACGGACCCCTGCACGTCGCAGCGGAGGATTTGAGCGGAGATGGCGAGTATGACGTCATCGTGACGGGTCCGGGCGAGTCGGCGCTGACGTGGTACATCAACGACGGGAACGAGAGCTTCACAGAGTACGTCATTGATGATACGCTCCTGTGGAGCAACGGTTTCGACACAGCGGACTTTGACGGTGATGGAGACAAAGATATCATTGCCGGCAGCTCAGGGGACAATGATATCTTTCTATTTCTCAATAGCGGCACGGGAAGCTTCACGAAGATCACTGTCCACACGGCATCAAACAGCAATTCCACATTCGACGCCGCGGACATAGACGAGGACGGCGATCAGGACTTCGTCGTCACTGCGGCGGGGGACGGTGACATCTACTGGTTTGAGAACCAAGGCGACGGCACCGG
This sequence comes from Candidatus Peribacteraceae bacterium, assembly GCA_028712095.1. GTDB lineage: Bacteria > Patescibacteriota > Gracilibacteria > Peribacterales > Peribacteraceae > Peribacter. Next base: position 42,573 of record JAQTQU010000001.1, on the reverse strand, counting down.
GACCGGCAGTTTCATCAAGTATGTCGTTGACGCGGATTTCACCAGCGGATCAAGCGTGGAAGTCGCCGATGTGGACGGCGACGACGACAATGATTTCGTCGTTGGTTCCAAGAGCGGCGACGTGGTCGTGTGGTATGACAACGACGGCTCCGAATCGTTCACGAAGCGGACGATCGCCTCGTTCAATTACGTCTACAACGCCCACCCGTACGACGTCGATCAGGACGGCGACATGGACATCGTCGCCGCAGCCTACGACGACAATGACATCGCCTGGTGGGATCACTTCGGGACGACGAACCCGGATGTGACCGCGTACTCCCCGACGGACAATGCGACGGGCGTCTCGCAGACGGCGAACCTCGTCCTCACGTTCGACACCGCCGTGCAGGGGGGCACCGGTTCCATCGTCCTCAAGAAATCGAGCGACAACTCCACGGTGGAGACGATCGCCGCCACGGGCGAGCTCGTCACGGGTTCGGGCACCACGACCATCACCATCAACCCCGACACGATCCTTCATGATAAAACAGGATATTACGTCACCATCGAGCCCAATGCGTTCCACGAAAGCACTTGGCTGTACTACGCGGGGATTTCTACTACGACCACGTGGAACTTCACGACCGTCGACGTGACGGGGCCGGTGATCACGCTCACGGCGTACGCGCCGGATCCCACGACGGACTCCACCCCCTCGCTCACCGGAACAGTGACGGAAACCGGCGGGACCGTAGGGCTCGTGCAGTACCGCATTGACGGCGGCTCGTGGACGAGCTGCACCTCCAACGACGGATCGTTCAATGAGGCATCGGAGGACTACACCTGCACTCCCACGGCTCAAAGCGACGGCGCGCACACCATGGAGACGCGAGGGCGCGACAACAGCACCGTCTACACTCCGGAAGGAGCGTACGGCAGCGATTCCTTCACCGTTGATACCGCCGTTCCCGCTCCCTCCGGCTTCTCGCCGGCTTCGGGGGAAACGATCGATGACGCCACTCCCACCGTCACCTTCTCGCTCAATGAGAATGGGAACTGCCGGGCCTCGACGGACGGGGATGAGACCTACGACGAGATGTCCGACGACACGGCCTGCTCGGGGAGCGGTACCCAATCGATCTCCTGCACGCTCGCCGACCTCGGCGAAGACGGCGCGAAGACCGTGTACGTCGCCTGCATGGACACGGCCGGAAACAAGGATACGGCGGCCACCAACGAGGCTCTCGCGTACACCCTTGCCACTTCATCCCCCTCCGTCTCCACCCTCTCTCCGGCGGATGACGCGACGAACGTCTCCACGCTGTCCAACCTCGTGATCACGTTCGACAAGGTGGCGCGCGCCGGCACGGGAACGCTCACGATCAAGAAGACGAGCAACAATGCCACCGTGGAAACGATCACCGTTTCGGGGGCGCTCCTCTCGGGCAACGGCACGACGGAACTCACGTTTAATCCGGCAACGACGCTCAATGAGAGTACGGAATACTACGTCGTGTGGGAGGCGAATGCCTTCAAGAGTGCCGGGGGCCGCCACACCGCCATACAGGCGTCCACGACCTATTGGAGCTTCACGACCGGGGATTTCACCGCACCGGGCGTCTCCGCGCTCTCCCCCGCCGATAACGCGACGGATGTCTCTTGGACGGCCAACCTCGTTCTCACGTTCGATGAAACCGCCCGGGCGGGAACGGGCGTCCTCACCATCAAGAAGACGAGCAATGACGCCACGGTGGAGGCGATCACGGTGTCGGGCGCGCTGCTCTCGGGGAACGGTTCCGCTTCGCTCACGTTCAATCCCGCAACGACCCTCGACGAGAGCACCGGATACTACGTCGTGTGGGAGGCGAACGCCTTCAAGGACGCGTCCGTGAACAGGAACCATACAGCAGTCCAGTCCTCCACGACCTACTGGAGCTTCACGACGGTGGGGGAGGCTCCCGCCTTCACCGCCGCCGCTTCCGCCTCCGTCACGTCATCCACCGCCACGATCACCTGGGAAACCGACGAGAATGCCAGCACCCGGCTCCACTACGGTCTCACCTCCGCATTGGGGACGGCGACGAAGGAGGCGGATACCGGGGCCGGCGTCACGGCGCATGAGGTGGCGCTCTCTGACCTCCCCGCCTGCACCACCTACCACTTCCGCCCTGTCTCCCGCGATCCTTCGGCCAACACCGCCACGGGTTCGCTCGCGACCTTCACCACCACCGGCTGCACGAATGACGCGACCGTGAGTTCGCAGACGGGGAGCAGCATCACCACCGCCGGGGGCAGTCTCGCGATGACGAGCGGGGGTTCCGGCACCGCGCTGACCGTCCCCGCCGACGCGGCGACGAATACGATCGCGCTGCAGATCAAGAAACTCGATAAGGACACGGTCATCGCCGTCACGTCCACTCCTTCGGGCGTCTCCGTCATCGGAGACCATATGTACGACCTGCGTGCGATCAGCGGGGCAACACTCGTGACGAGCTTCCTGCAACCCATTGCAGTGGAGATGGAGTACACCGATGCGCAAGTGAGCGGGTACGCCGAAGCGACACTCCAGATCTACCGCTGGGACGGGAGCAGCTGGAACGAGCTGAGCGATTGCACGGTGGATACGAGCGCCAACACGGTATCGTGCACGACGACCGCCTTCTCCACCTTCGGGCTCTTCGGGGAGGAGGAAAATACCGGGGATGACAGCGCCTCCGCGAGTACGACCCAGAGCGCCGGAGGGAGACGGGGGAGTCAGGAGGACATGACTGGCAGGATCGAAGCGGCGCGACAGGCTCTGATGGCGCGGTTCGAGGGGAAGCGGCAGGAGAACGCCGTGATCGCGGCAACAGTGAAGGAGATCGAGCGATCGCAGTGGGATGAGAAAGGGGCTGCTGAGCGCGAAGCGCGCATCGCCGCGCGGATTGCGGAACACGAAGCAGAAATTGCGCGGATCGAGCAGACGAAGGCGGAATTCGAGAAGAAATTCGCCCTGCACCGCGAAGAGCGGATGGCACTGGCCATCGCCCTCGAGGAGAAGCATCTCGCCGAGGCCCAAGCCGCCTTATCGGCCGAGCAGGAAACGCTGAAGGCGGAGCAGGAGACGAATGCCGAGCGCCGCGGGGAACGTCTCGCTCTGCGTGATCGGCTGGATTCCCGTGGCAACCTGAAGGGCGCTGCCACCTCACTGAAGCTCGTCGCGGAGCGGCGCGGCAGGCTCTACGCTGCCGTGGATGAAGTCCCCGTGCTCTTCGCGGATGTCCCCCTCTCGGCGTGGTTCGCGCCGTACGTTTCATTCATGGTGGAAGAGAAGATCGCCACAGGCTACGCGGATGCAACAGGCAAACCCAAGGGGGAATTCGGCGTGGGCAATCCCGTGACGTACGCCGAAGTGCTGAAGATGGCGCTGAATGTCGCCGGAAAGAGCGCGGGAAACCTGCCGCCTCCGCGCAATGCATCGGCGCAGGGTACGTGGGCATCGAGCTACGTGGCGCAGGCCGAAGCTATGAACCTCTCGGTGTTCACCCCTTCGCTCGATGTACGGCAACCAGCCACGCGCGGAGCGGTGATCCAGACGATCCTGGAGACGATGGGCATTCCCATCGCCAATCAATCTTCCGCGTTCTCCGATTTCCCCCCGGACCATCCCTACGCCAAGGCTATTGCGACAGCCGCCTTCTACGGGCTCATTGGCGGAGATACGGACGACCAAGGAAATCCCCTGAACACGTTCCGCCCCGATGCTCCCATCACCCGCGCGGAGGTGGCCAAGATTATCGCACTCGTGAAGGAAGTGATGGGACGTTGATCTTCTTGAGGAAAGTCGCGAGAGGTTTCGACGGAGAGTTTTATGGCATTTGGTCGACCAGGCAGAAGGGAAATGTACCCAAGTGAGACGGGATTCGAACCTGGATACGATGAAGAATTTGTAGCGTATAGGCAGAACGGTCGCGTGCAGGTGTTGGCTGGCCACGTCAGCTTAAGCTGACGTGGCTGGGGAGGAGGGATTCGAACCCCCGAATGCCTGCTCCAGAGGCAGGTGCCTTACCACTTGGCGACTCCCCAACGTGAAACGATGATAGCAGGAATGGGCTCTCGCCCGCCGACTTGTCCCCCGTAGCCCGTAAGGGCGAAGGGGGAAGTCCCGCGAGAGCGGGCGAAGGTGGGCTCCCCAATGCGTGGAAAAGATAGCACAGGATCCTCAATCGTACAGACAAATCACCTTCTTCGTCATTCAATAGAATGCGACAAACAGGAGTACGAGACCGTAATCCCAATCCTGATCTCTCTTGAAATAGACCCATAGGTTTCATCCGGCTACAATCCATCACATGTTCACGGGTAATGCGCTTGCCCTCATCTTCCAGAAAACAGAAGGCCACTGTCATTTCTGCGGTGATTCTCTGATCCTGAAAAAGTATGGATGTAAGAATATCAACGATCTGGACGGAGCCTGGGAGGCCGACCATGTGATTCAGAGAGCGAAGGGTGGCAAGAAAGAAGCGGATAACTGCCTGCCTGCGTGCGTGTACTGCAATCGGCTCCGTTGGAACAGAAAGGGCGACAACCTCAGAGAAGTATTGCTCTTGGGGTTGATCGCAAAAGACCAAATGAAGAAGAAATCGGCTATAGGAAAAACACTCTCCGCCTTACAAATGAAAAGGCTTCACACAAATAGGCGTCGTCGCCGAAGACCACTGCGAAACGTGTGAAGCAGCGGCCTCGCAGGAACACATTTCGCCCTCTTGGATGCCTGACCGCCCCGCGCTAGAATACGGGTCTATGTTCACCATAACGAAGCGCACAGCCGTTTTTGCAACGATGCTCCTCTCTCTGTACTGGGTGCTCACCCTGTGGGGCATCTGGACGAAGGAGGTCTCGGCACTCGGCTGGAACCTGACGGTGTTCGTTGTTGCCCTCGTCTGTCTCTACACCCACGCCGGACGATCACAGCGCCCAGGCGCACGGGAATACGTGTGGCTGGTCCCCTTGCTGCTCATTGCGCTCAGTTTCGCGCTCTACGAGAACCCCTTCATCAAGGCGGTGAACATGCTCGTGCTTCCGCTGCTCTTCGTTGCGTACTTCATTATTACTTCTACCAAGCACCACGAAAATGTCGTGTGGAATAGTGCGTGGATCCGGAGGATGGTGGAACGCGCGCTCGGCGTTGTGCAGCAGATCGAACCGGCTATTGCGGCAATGGCACACGCGCTCATCCCGGGAGGGAAACAGAAATCCGACCTCATCAAGCGCATTGTGACCGGTCTGGCGATTCTGGTCTTCGTGTCACTGGTACTCTTCATTCCCCTGCTCTCGGGTGCCGATGCCGCATTCGCGGCAATGGTGCAGAGCGCGCAGGAATTCGTGCTCAATCTGGTCGCATTGGAAACGCTGCTCAAGATCGCGGTCTTTCTCGTGCTCACCGTCGTGATGCTTGCGGGCTTACTGCAGTGGACGAAAGAAGAGGAATCCGCCGCGCAGACAGAAACGAAACACATGGATGCCGTGGTATCGGGCATCGTGCTCGGCGGCATTCTGGTGCTCTACGTGCTTTTCCTCTTCACGCAGCTCAAAACGCTCTGGGTGTATACGCTGCCTGCGGAATTTCCTGCGACGGAACACCTCGTCAAGAGCGGCTTTTGGCAGCTGTTCTTTTTGAGCGGCATCAATGTGCTCCTGTATGTGCTGTACTACCGCCGCACGTCGAAACCTGTGCAGAACATGTTGACCGTGTTCATGGTTGCGTCGCTGTTGCTGCTCCTTTCCGCGGCGAAACGCATGGGCATGTACGTGTTCTACTACGGCTTCAGTTACGAGAAGTTTTTCGCGGCGTACACGGTCATTTTTGCGGTCTTTCTCTTCATCCGCCTGATTGCCGCGTTATTCCAGAAAGAGAAAACGGATATCGTGCGCTATCTCGTCGTCGCCTTCGTCTGGATGTACGCGGTATCTACCGTGCTCCCGGTGGAGCAGATGATCTTCCGCGCCAATCGCGCGCTGGCCCTGCGCCCCGATTCGCGTCTCGACATGAATGAACTGGTCATGCTTTCGGCAGATGTCTTGAACCTGGGCAAAGAACAGAGCCTCGCGCATCCGGATTCCGGGTGGACAGAGTGGGTTACAAAGAAAGAATCCATTGCCGATCAAAAGCATTTCTACGAGAAGACCCTCACGGATGTGCTTATGAGGAAGTAGCTATCCTCCCCAGCCATTAAGTGTATGTGACCGTTCTGCCAACTTATCTTTACTTTAAACGTAAAATAGGCAATAAATAGTGTATGGCTAAATCCCACATTAAACTTCCCGATGGAACCGACATTATTATTGAGGGCAATCCAGATGAAATTGCAAAAATTCTTGAACTCTATTCGGTAAAGTCAGAAGCATCTCCTAGAAGCGCTGGAGGATCTACAAAGCCGCACAAACCATCAACAGATAAGGGCGAGATGAACGGTGATCATGTTCTAGAGCTGATCAACACCATAAAGGAATGTGACGAATCAGAAAAAATCGAGCAAACCATTCTCGATAGATTAAGTCTAGTAAATAGAATTTTGCTTCCTCTATATATTAGTCATCAACATTTTAGAAACGAAATAGCTCTGCAAACAGGCGAAATTTCTAAAATTCTTACTGAACTTGGTACACCTGTCAGCGTTTCTAATGTTGCTCATTGCATCGCAGGTTCTGCAAAATCGTACGTTGCGGGTGATAAGGTAAGAAAGAGAGGCCAAGCGGTAAAATATCGCATAACCAGAAAGGGATTGACCTACCTCACCGCTGTGATTAATGGCGGCAAATAATCCCGCTGTTATATGAATCGTGAAAATTTTATTAAGAAAGTGGCAATGCAGAATTTAACCAGGGCAGGACAAGCTATCGCTCTACTATGGTTTTACAGAGAAACTCAAACGTTTGAAGAACGATCGGCTTCTGAATTAGCTGATGATCTGAGGACTGATGGCCTAGGAAAACCCAATGTAACTGAGTTGAAACGTGCCTTAACAAAAGATCCAAAAACAGTAAAAGGGAAACGGTCGGGCACTTTCCAGATAAATGTTAAGCATCTTGATGAATTAAGTAAAACATATGGTCCTCTGCTTGAGCTGAAGAAAGTTCCTGTGACTTCTTCGATTCTGCCCGTCGAGCTCACAAGAGGAACAAGACATTATATAGAAAAAATGGTAGCCCAGATCAATGGATCATACGATTATGGTTTTTTTGATAGCTGCGCAGTTTTACTTCGTAGATTGATGGAATCTTTGATAATTGAATCTTTCATTAAAAAAAACATGGCTGATAAAATCAAAACAAATGGGAAATTTATTGAATTAGAGAAATTGATCTCTGCAATTTCCTCCTGTTCTGATATGCACTTAGGCAGAGGATCTTCCAGAGTAATATCAACAATCAAACAACTAGGTGATACTGCAGCTCATGACAGGGTATATATCACCCAGCAGCAAGATTTGGATGACACTAAACAAGATGCAAGAAAATTAATACAAGAACTTCTGACATTATCGGGCATCATTAAATAGTTAACCAAATCCCTCTTATGCCTCAACAAAAGACAAGTCACGGATATGAAATCCAAAAGATGCAAAATGTCCTCACTTTTAAAGAATTTAAAGCCAAGAAAAATATGCAGTTTGAAGATGATTTACGCCGCTATTTAATGAATGGGGAAAAACAGAAAGACCTTTTAGAATTCAAAGATATCGGCAGAGATGGATATCACTATTACTTGCGTGAGGATTGGGAAATTTTTGAACAGAAGAACTTAAACGGCAATAAAGCATTTGTTATTGAAAAACTACGTATGATCAAAAGAAGTGGTAAGAGTCATCACAGTGGCGGTGCAAAAATAGGTGATGTGGAATATCGCATTGGTTACTACATTGTGACTCCAAAAAATAGATGGTGGTGGGGACAATCGTGTCCTTTTGTTCCAGCTGCTGATATGCCTAAAATGATTGCTATCCTTCGTAGGTTATCCAAAAAGTTGGCATGACTGTTCCGCCTACCCATCAAACCTACAACCCCTCAAAAACCTCACCATCGCCTGCGCGGTACCATCGGGCCACAAACGAGGAAACCGCTGTTTTCCCGGGAAGCCGCAGCCGCGTGGTTCGACTTCGCTCACCATAAAAAGGGCTGCTGCTGGGGTGCGGGGGGCAATATTGATCACACATAGACGCGGCCGCCTGTGGTGAGCGCAGCCGAACCATTCCTGGCCGCGGGAAGAATGAAATGGCCGCGGATAGATCTAAAGGAAAGCCCGCAGCCGTTTCTATCATTCAATATGGGCACGGCTCTGCTTTACCAAAAGCAACAGGGTACTTATAGTACAGACATGCGGAAGATCGAAAAGAAGCATGGGCAAAAAGTGCACTTTCAAGTGAACGGAAGTTTGAATGTCGCTATTTTTAAGGAAGGTCGTTCGTATATTGCCTATGCACCTGCTTTGGATTTGGCAGCACAAGGAAAAAGCGTAAAAGATGTTCAAAAAAACTTTGAGGATATTTTCGATATTTATCTCGAGGAAACGATGACAAAAGGAACTTTGGAAAAAGACCTTTTGCGGTGTGGGTGGAATAAGCAGGCTGGAAAAATGCAACCTCCAACATTTTCCAAGTTTCCTGAATCAGAGAGAATCGGAAAAGATATTGAGCTGACAGCCCTGGCAGTTATCCCCCTGAACAACAGAAGGTCATGTCCGGCCTAAAACCAATCAAGAGGCAAACGTTTGAAAGATTCTTAAATCACATAGGCTGTAACTTTACACGGCAAAAAGGTTCTCATCGGATTTTTTGGAAAAATGGACTGACACGACCGGTTGTCGTCCCTGCGCGAGGTCTGGTTGAGAAGAGCCTCGTCGCTTCGAATCTTCGGACATTGGGTATCTCTGTCGAGACATACCTTAAAATCCTGAAAGAAATCTGATAGGGAAACACGGGTAGAACAATGATGTCAATTCCCCTACAACCCCCCGAAAAACTTCACCATCGCCTGCGCGGTACCATCGGGCCACACGTGCGGATAGTAATTACCCTTGTAATCCTGATTGATGGTATGCGGGCAGAAGACGACGGGGTTTAACGGGCAATCGGCGTACTGCACGCACGAGAGCGCCGCAGGCTCCGTTGTTGAGCTCTTCGTCGAACACGTATTGGCGCTGATACGGATATCGCGCATCGACTCGGCCGTCACCGCAGACGAAAGCGTGTCTTTGGGATTATTGATGATCATGGCCGCGGTCGGCCCTGTGCATTCCTGCATGGTCGTGGACCCGCCCACGGTTGCCGACGCGCGCACTACGCCCCCGCGCGCACATGCCACCGAATTGGCAAACCACGCGCCCAGTGAGTGCCCGACGACGAAAATGCGGTCTAAGTCGATGCACACGCTCTCGCCGATTTCGCGCACCAGGGCGTCGAAGAACGCGTAATCGCGCAGCTCCTGCGCCTTGTCACCGGGATCCGACCACGAGTAACTGCCGTTGCCGGTGGGAATACCGGACGGGTAGGCGATGAAATATCCGGACGCGGCATCGTCCAGACCGAAGTAGGCACGCACCTGATCATTACTGTTGGTGCGACCATGAAACGCCACGATCAGCGGCGAGGGCGTATTGGCATCGGCAGAGGCGGGGCGCGTGAGCAGGTACGTTCTCTCCTGCCCGCCCACGGTGAGCGTGAGCGAAGGGTTAAGGGCGGATTTGCCGCAGCCGGGTGAGAGATTGGGAATGACGCGGTCTTCATCATGCCGCACGTAGCGGGCGATCAGATCGGCCGCGCGCTCGCGCGTGATGGGCGCCCACGGAATGTACGAAGAGCGCGCGAGGATGTTCTGCCGGTCGAGCTCCTCCACGTACGGCCGGTACCACTGTTCTCCGCTGCCCTCGGCGATCTCGCTGCCGTACGACAGCACCGCCATCTTGATCGCCTCGGCAAAGATGATGGGCTGATCGGGCCTGAAGACAGAGCGCGAGCCCACGCTGTAGCCCTGAATAATGCCACGCTGTTTGGCCGCACACACGAACGGCGCGAACCACGCATCAGACGGCACATCGGCGAAACAGTCACGCGTGGCGGGCTGCACTGTTCCCTTGGAACGGAAGACGAGCTTGAGGAACTCCGCGCGGTTGATCGTGGCCTGCGGACGAAAGAGCCCGTCTGGGTACCCGCCAATGGAGCCCTTGTCTTTGAGGTACGCGACACTCTGCTGATACCCGTACCACGATGTCTCCATGTCGGGGAAGGGCGGGGCGGTCAGCGCATGTACGCAAGGCGCCAGCAATCCCCAGAGGAGCACAACCGACACCCAAACGTTGCGATCGGGGCATCTGCACATGATGAAGAGCATAGCGCAGCATGCCGGTTGCGGCTTCATCCGTTCGGAACGGACCCGCGGTACGCGCCACGGGACGCCCCATCCGCCGCATGCGCATAATGAGGAGATTATGGTGGCTTTGGATGAAAAGAGCGTCTAGAATCCCCCCGTCATTCGACACATTTTTTTTCCCCATTTACAGTCATGGCTACAGGCACTATCAAGACGAAGACCGAGAAGGGCTTCGGTTTTATCACCGTCGAAGGTTCGGCTGATGTGTTTTTTCACAACAGCGCCTGCGCCGGTCAGTACGACAGTATGAATGTCGGCGACACCGTGCAGTTCGACATCGTGCAGGGTGATAAGGGTCCGAAGGCGGAGAACGTGGTCAAAGCCTGATTCGTCTCTCGCATGCCCCGTGTTCCCTCGAAAGACGGACGCGGGGTTTTTGCATTCTCTTTCACTCAACCTCTCCCCCTCACCCCCTCTCCCGAGGAACCGCCTTCGCTCCTTCGAAGCTACGGACGGTCGGGGAGGGGGAATGTATGTGTTTGTGGCTGTTTCACATGTTGAAGTACTCCCCTTCCTCCACGGGAGGAAGGGGCAGGGGGATGGAGGTTTCCCCCATCCTCAGTCGCTCCTCTTCTTCGCGATCAACTCCGGCGGAAACCGTGTGGCACCGTCAGGACGGAGCGCGTGCGCGCCCACGATGAATTCCCTCCACAGCGGCGCCGTCACGTCCATGCCGTTCGCGTCCCGTGCCAGAGGCGAGTAATCGGCATTGCCCGCCCAGATGCCCAGCACGAACTCGGGGCTATAGCCCAGCGTCCACACATCGCCGGGCAGCTGCGTGCACCGGCCGCTCGCAAAGTCGTAGTGAACGCAGCGATCCGACGTGCCCGTCTTCACGGCCGCCTGAATGCCGGGAACGGTGAGCGCCGCATTCCACGCGGGCGTGGGGCGGATGGAGGTATCACTGAGAATCCATGTGAGCCACCGCGCGTAGAGCGGAATGATCGCCTGCGCAGGAGGAGCAGGCAACGGGCTTAGGAGCGTACCATCCACCGCCTTTACGCTTCGAACCGCCGTGAGCGGCCGCCGGATGCCGGCATTGGCGAGGGTCAGGTACCCCTGCACCATTTCGAGCAGCGGCACCTCGGCGGAACCGATGGCGAGCGGATACCCGAACGCAAACTGGGAATACGTCTTCCGTTCCCGTTCGCGCACCGAGGACGGCGTCACGATGCCGGTCCGTGCAGCCGTCTGCAGGACGGCATCCTCCCCTCCGGCGTAGAACAGAGCCAGAATCGCGGGAATATTGCGCGAGGCCGCCAGCGCATGGCTGATCTTCGTCCAGCTGCGGTAGCCGCCTTCGTAATTCTTCGGCTCATCCCCGCCGAGCGAAATGGGCGCATCCAGCAGGAACGTGGTGGGGGTGAGGCCCGCGTCGAACGCCGCGGCGTACACGAAGGGTTTGAAGCTCGAGCCCGGCTGGCGCGGCACGCGCGCCATGTCGATCATCGATCCCGGTTCGCTGTCGCTGTACCGCACGTTGCCGACATAGGCGAGGATGTTCCCCGTCGCGCGGTCCGCCGCTACGAGCGCGATATTCGCGGCACCGTACCGCGCGCGGATCTCATCGGCGTGCTCCTGAACGATGCGCTCGGCGAGCGACTGAAACGCGGGGTCGAGCGTGGTCTCAACGATGCAGCCGCCGGCGCGCGTATCGCACGGATAGCCCGTCGGCACCGCGCCGTCCTTGAGCTGCCGCTGCACTTCGAGCGCGAAATACGGCATGGCGACTGCCGCGGTGCGCTGCTCAAACCGCATGCTCTTCAGCTCTTCGCGCGCCAGTGCCAGCCGCGCCTCGCCGATGAAGCCGCTGCGCTGCATGGCATCCAGCACCAGATCGGTGCGTCCCCGCACGTACACCGACCCCGTGGCAGTGAGAAAATGCGTGCCGAGGAGTCCGATTGTGATGTCTGCGGACGGGATCTGTTCCGCAGATTGGATGGAACCTGCACGGATGGCGTTTGCGGCTTCGCGGGAGATTGCCGTGTGCAGATGGATACCGTACGGACTGAAGTACGTGGGCCGCTGCAGCATGGCGGCCAGCACGACAGACTGTCCGAGCGTGAGATCGCGCGCGCTCACGCCGAAGTACGTGCGACTCGCCTCCTCCGCCCCGTACAGGGTGCCGCCGAACGCCATGTGATTGAGGTAGAGACCCAGAATCTGTTCGCGCGTGGCGACCTGCTCCAGCCGGCAGGCAAGCAGCGATTCCACCGTCTTGCGCGCAACGCTCTTGTCCCTGCGGTCGAGCAGCAGGTTCCCCGTGAGCTGCTGCGTGATGGTCGATGCCCCCTGCGATTCGGACTGCGTGAGATTGGCAATCGCCGCTCTGACAATGGCGCGCACATCGATACAGCCGCGGTCAAAGAACCGCTCGTCCTCGATGGCGATCACCGCCTGCTTCAGCAACGGCGAAAATGCATCGTCCGCCAGCTCCAGACGATCCTGCTCCCAGTACACCCGCCGCAGCTCCGCACCGTTTGCGTCCGTGAGAATGACGCTCTGGGGCCGCATGAAACTTCCGGCGCCCACCAGACGGAGCCAGGACCAGAGCCCGCAGAGCTGGATCACCAGTATCGCACAGAGAATGAGAAAATTGGCGAGCAGACTGTGTCTGAGGATCCGGCGCCTCTTCGTTTTCGGCTGCACGCGACCGGTGGACGGTGACACAGAAGCCATAAAGTCTTTCATGGTATACGTATTCTCCCAAGGCCACTAGCCAAGCATTGGGCGTCTTTTTATGCGTGAAATACCCTCCAGACCATTCCCGCAAGTGCCGAATTCTGGTAAAGTACATGGGATTCACCCGTCTTCGCCCTTTGGGCTTCGCCGGGCAAGTGAGCACTCTGACAGCATGAGTATCCGTAACATTGCCATCACCCATTCGACTTCACTCAGGGTGATTGCCCCCCTCCATCAATGTCCATTCGGAACATAGCAATCATCGCGCACGTCGACCACGGAAAAACCACACTCGTGGATGCGCTCTTAAAACAGGGCGGCGCGTTCAAGGACTACGAAGAGGTTGGCGAGTTGATGATGGACTCAAACGTGCAGGAGAAAGAGCGCGGCATCACCATCTACGCCAAGAACACCTCCATCCACTACAGGGATTGTAAGATCAACATCGTCGATACCCCCGGGCACGCCGACTTCGGCTCGGAGGTGGAGCGCATTCTGCGCACGGTCGACAGCGTGCTCCTCGTGGTGGACGCGCAGGAGGGCCCCATGCCCCAGACCAAGTTCGTCCTCAAGAAATCTCTCGAACTGGGCCTGAAACCCATCGTCATCATCAACAAAATCGACAAGCCCGCCGCCCGCCCCATGGAGGTGGTGGATGAGGTCTTCGATCTCATCGTGGCCCTCAACGCCAACGAGCAGCAGCTTGATTTCCCCTACCTCTTCGCCGTGGCGCGCGAGGGCATTGCCAAACGCACAATCGAAGATCGCTCCGAGGATCTGACTCCCCTCTTCGATCTCATCATGGAACACGTGCCGGAGGCGGAGCAGAACCTCACGGCCCCGTTCCGCATGCAGCCCAGCAGCCTCGCCTACGACAACTACCTCGGGCGTCTCGCCGTGGGACGGGTGTACGAGGGCATCGCACGACCGGGCGACTCGGTCTTCATCAAGACGCAGGACGGGGAAGTACGCAAAGCCAAAGTTGCGAAAGTGATGGTAGCCGACGGACTCAAGCGCAGTGAAGTGAGCGAAGCGCACGCGGGAGACATCGTGACGATTGCGGGCATTGCCGACATCAACGTGGGCGAGACGATCACGACGGATGCAGATGCCGATCTGCTCCCCGCGATCCAGATCGATCCTCCCACGATCTCGATGAACTTCCTCGTGAATAATTCCCCGTTCGCAGGCAAGGAGGGAAAGCTGGTGACCACCCGACACATCAAGGCGCGGCTGGAGAAGGAGAAAGAAACGAACGTGGGACTGAAAGTGGAAGAGATCCCCAATTCCGACACGTACAAAGTCTCGGGCCGCGGCGAGCTGCATCTGTCGGTGCTGATCGAGGGCATGCGCCGCGAGGGCTTCGAGCTGCAGGTATCGCAGCCGGAGGTGATTATGAAGGAGGAGAACGGGGTGCAGATGGAGCCCATCGAACAGGCCATCATCGACGTGCCCGAGGAATTCACCGGCACCGTGATCGATATGCTCGCCCGCCGCAAGGGCGAGATTTCGGATATGAAGACGCACGAGCATCACACGCGGCTGGAGTACAAAGTGCCCACGCGCGGGCTCCTCGGATTCCGCGGGGATTTCATCATCGAAACGCGCGGCGAGGGCATTCTCACGCACTCGTTCATCGCGTACGAACCGTTCAAAGGCGATCTCCAGCACAAATCGCACGGCTCCATGATCTCCATGGAGAACGGCGTGGCGGTGGCCTTCGCGCTGTGGGGCCTGCAGGAGCGCGGGCGCCTCTTCATCGTGCCGCAGACCAAAGTCTACGTGGGTATGATCGTGGGCGAGAGCAACAAAGCGGACGAGATGACCGTGAACCCGACCAAAGAGAAGAAACTTTCGAATATGCGCGCCTCGGGCACCGACGAGGCCATCAACCTCGTGCCCGTGCAGCCCATGACGTTGGAGCAGGCACTGGAGTACATCGCGGAAGATGAGCTGGTCGAGGTGACACCCGTCAGCATCAGGCTGCGCAAGAAACTGCTGACCGACAATGACCGTCGCCGGGCACGGCGATAAACCACCTGAATCCTCTTTCTTCAAGAGAGACTGCTGGTAAGGAAGAACGGTGGAGAAAATTACGGCAACCTGTAGAGCGTGGACTGCACGTCCGTTTCGGGAATATCCACCCACCGGAAAACATTGGTCCCGTCATTCCACGTCACCCCTCCCGCCGCATCGCGGTTATTGAGGGACGTGAGGCTCACCTGCAGCATACTTGTGCCCGTCACCACTTGAGGACTCTCGATGAACCCCCGCAATCCCACAGTGATGGAACCGCCGAAGGGAATGAGCGTATCCACACCGTAAGCAGCAAAACCGGAACACGTCACGCGGATGACCCCCGTGCGGGACGCGGCGGTGCAGGGCGTCGAAACGGATGGCGCAATCATGTTCACCATCACAAAACTGCCGGTGGAGAAGAACTGCACGTTGATGGCCGTCACGTCGAAGGAGAGCGTGATGAGCGCGACGGAGCGGGTGGCCCGGGCGACTGCAGGTTTCGGCTGCGCGACAAAGCGGAAAACGCCGATGGTCCGCAAGCCAGTGGGGACCGCCGTTCCATCCGGATCGTCGGAGGCATTGGCAATACTTGCGAGCGCGGCATGAACCACATCGTGCACGGGACCCGTGATCGCGTTGTTTGCTCCTGCCGCGGCGCGACCGATGAACACTTCTCCCTCCGCGCTGAAATCTCCGTCATTCTGCACGAGATCCTCCTGCGAGGCGACGCCTGTGGCCTCCACGGCATTGTCGGGACCCGCAACAGAGGCGGAGAGTGTAAGCGCAATGGTATCGCCGCTCCGTGCCCCGTCATCCGCGGACTTGAGCAACGCCCGCACGATCACGTCCCGCAGTACATCTTTGCGCACCGTGAAGTCCACGGCCGTGCAGAACTTGCCGGCAGACGGTTCGTGGCAGCCGGATGTGTGCGCCGTGGCGAACGGCACAGCGGCCGCCGGATCGAAGAACTGAAGTTCAGTGACTGCATCGGTCGCTCCCGCAATCGTCATCCTGCGGACGCGGATGTCTTCGTCCGTCGCGCGGAAACTTACACGCAACAGATCTGCGGTGCCGGCCCCCGCAAGGAGCTCGTGATTACGAACCGGTTGCGATGCCGCCGTAACGAACAGATTGCCGCGCTCTGTCAGCGAAATGGAAGTGGCGTCGAGCGTGTACACCGCAATCCAGCAGTTGTCGGTACGGGGGCAACTCCCCTGATCGGTACGGATGCCGGTGAGCTCGCGTCCGTCGATGGCGCCGACGGCTTCGACGTACGCGCTGTCGGACGTACGGAACCCCAGAGCCACGCTGCCCGTGGTCTGCACCAGATCCGCCCGGATTTCGAAACGTTTGCCGCGGCTGGTGAAAATCCGCGCACCCAGGCCCGAGAAGGAAAGCACGTCGTCGCGCACCAGCCCCGTACCCACCAGCGTCTCCGGTTTGCCGTCGCCATCGCCATCGTCATAGAGACGGTAGTTCACCGCGACGGTGAAGGCCCCGTATTCCGCATCAAACTTGAGCCCCGTGAGAATGGCATCCTGCCAACGCGCATTGGCATCGAACGAGAAGAGGACCGTCTGGCTGGATCCGCCGGCGACCGTATCCGTACCGATGGCACGCTGATCCAGCCGGATCGCGGAGTGCTGCACCGGCTCGGGCACGATAATGCAGAGCGAGCTGCATCCGTCCCCGTCCTCGGCATTGCCGTCATCACACTGCTCCGTGCCCTCTTTGACCCCGTTGCCGCAGACATTGTGGACGTAGACGGAGGAAGCAGAAGAGGCAGAGGAAACCGAAGAAACCGACGAGGCAGAGGAGGAGGATACGGGCGCTTCGACGGTGGCAATGTTCTGCCCGAGTGCGATCAGGATCCATGCGGCATCTCCGCGTGTGAGCAGGTGGGCGGGATCGCGCAGAAAGTACTCGGCAATGCCGCTGCCCAGTACCGCGTCGAAGTACGGGTCGTACCAGTAGGACGGTTCATGAAAGTAGTGCGGGGCCGGCATCTGCCACGCGCGTTCCGCCATGGCGAGCGCCTCGACCAGATTCACCGTCTGCGCGCCGCGGAATGTGCCATCCGGGTATCCCGTGAGAATACCGTTCTCTTTTGCGGTACAGGCGGCCCCCCAGAACCACTGCGGCTCGCCCGTGAAGTCCGCAAAGCATGCAGTCGCGGAACCGGCGGCTTCCTGTCCGTACACCGCGAGCATGAGGATCTTCAGGAATTCCGCGCGGTTGATCAGAATGTCGGGACGGTAGAGCCCGTACTCGTACCCCTGCACGATACCGTGGATGCGGAGCATCTCGATCTGCGGCGCCTGCGGATGCCCGACAACATCGAGAAATGTATCCGGTTGCGCAGCCCCGGCCGCCGGAACCTCGGCGAAGGCGGGGGTAGCACTGATCACAAGCCCAAGGAGGAAAAACACGATTATCCGTCTCACGGAACGGAATTGTAGCAGACAATCCGGTGCGAGGCGGAACATCGCCATAGGGACATGGTATGACGAGGACAGTAGGGGCACAGCGCTGTGCCCCTACGCCTTTCATCCAACTTGTTGCTGATACTCCTGACCCGCCTGCGATTGCTCCTCGCGCTCATCCTCCTCTTTTTTAATGAGACGCTCGGCGGTCGGCTTGGTCTTGGCCGTATCGACCGCCTCTTCCTCCTTTTCTTTGATCGTCTCGGTGTGGAAGGTCTGATGCTTCCTGTCTTCCTCTGCGCGCCGCGAACGCTGCGATTCCTCATCCTGCTGACCGGACACCTGCGACTGCAGCTCACCCAGATTCACCTTCGTCTTCAGCTCCTTCAGCTTCTGCGCATCTTTGTCGAGAATGTTCCTGCCCTGCTTGCGTTCGACCTCACGCTTGAGAGCGTCTTTTCGCGGATCCGCGCGGGTCAGGCGCTCCTGTTGCGAGTAACTCGCCCACACATCTTCATCGTCGTGGGTACCCATGGTTGCAGTATACTACCTCCCGTGCCCACAAAACTTATCTGACCCAGCCACGCCTGCGGGGCGTCTGACAAAAAAATCGCTGCGCGATGGTCCCGGGGAGCTATACTGTCTCCCGTGCCCACAAAGCTCAGCTGACCCAGCCACGCTTGCGGGGCGTCCGACAAAAAACGCTGCGCGATGGTCCCGGGGAGCTATACTGTCTCCCGTGCCCCCGTAGCTCAGCTGAATAGAGCGCCTGGCTTCGGACCAGGAGGCCGTGGGTTTGAATCCTGCCGGGGGCACCATCCGGCTTCGTCTGCGGACTACGCCGTGATGTTTCTTGAGAGTTCGCAGCACGAAGCGGCACGGCGAAGTTCCGAGCACAGCGAGGAACGAAGACGGCCTGCCGGGGGCACCATCTCTTACACCATACGCAAACCTCAACAACCATTTCAGCTTCCAACGAGGCCCTGCGTAGCTCGCAGAGCGAAGCATGGGCCGGGGGCACCACATCTGTGCAGAGACAATTCTTTCCTTGATATATATTTATAATATTGTATAATATCTCTATGGGCGACATGCTCAACGAGATCGGAGGCGCGGTCGGCAAAGCGGTCGAAGGTCCGGCAACCCTGCCGGTGAAAATCGCCGAGAATGCCGTGCGGACATTGGAAGGCAAACCGTTCTTCGCTTCGACCAGACATGACATCGCGGACGCGACATGGAATGTACTGGCGGCCCCGGGAAGAGTATTCTGGAGTTTGATCAAAGGCATGAGCAAGGGAACGCTGCGTCTCACGTGGAGCGCCATCAAGCTCCTCCCTCTCCCGCTCCCCATGCTCGACAGCTGGAAAGCCGAACGCGCAAAACAGGGAGCCAGCACGCACACCTCACTCAGCAATCTGCGCGGGCAACTTGTTCCCGGATTGGAAAAGAAATTCGGCCTGCCTTCTGCAACAGAGTACAAGCGAACCGCGTAAGTGCGCGTCATGCCGGGCCGACAAACAAGCGCCCCGCTCCTTGCATACGCAAGTATGCGGGACGCTCGACAGGACAAAAGGACGACTAGCGGCGCTTCTTCTTCGTTGCCTTTCGCTTCTTCGTCTTCCTTGCTTTCTTCTTAACCATAAAATATGGGGGAAAGAATATGTATCTTGATACTGTATGCAAATTTCCGTTCATGGGAAATTCTTTCTGCGGCGCATTTGAAAAAATGTGCCATCGTCAAACGTGAGAAAAATAAAAAATTACACCGTGCTGATCGTGTGTCCGAGTTTTTTCTTCTTCACCGCGAGGTACGTACGCTGCTCGGATGTGGCTTCAGCAAGCTCCAACGGTACACACTCCGTCACGGAAAGACCGTAGCCTTCGAGCCCGATGATCTTGCGCGGATTGTTCGTGAGCAGACGGATATTCTGCACACCGAGATTTTTTAAAATCTGCGCACCGATTCCGTACTCCCGCAGGTCCGCGGCAAATCCGAGACGCTCATTCGCCTCGACCGTGTCGAGACCATGGGACTGCTGCAGCGCGTACGCGCGGATCTTGTTCGCAAGTCCGATGCCGCGACCCTCCTGCTTGAGGTATAGCAACACACCGCGTCCTTCCCTCTCCATCATCCGCATGGCGGTCTGCAGCTGATTTCCGCAATCACAGCGCAGGGAGTGCAACGTATCCCCCGTGAAACACTCGGAGTGCACACGCACCAGCAAAGGCGCTCCGCCCTGCACATCACCCTTCGTCAGCGCCACGTGATCCTCGTGATGGAGCAGATCGCGGTAGACCGCAATCGTCCACAGTCCTGTCTCCGTCTGCAGCGGCGACTCGGCCTCTTTGCGCACCAGCGTTTCGGTACGACGCCGGTGGGCGATGAGATCGGCGATGCGCAGAATGGGAATATGATGCGCGCCGGAAAATTCCTGCAGGGCGGGCAGACGCATCATCGTGCCGTCGTCATGCATGAGCTCACTGATCACCGCGGCCTCCCTGAGACCTGCGAGACGACACAGATCGGTGGCGGCTTCGGTGTGTCCGGAGCGCACCAGAACGCCGCCGTCCTGCGCACGCAGAGGGAAAACATGTCCGGGCCGCGCGAGATCCTCGGGACGCGCATCGGGATCGGCTGCCGCACGAACGGTACGGGCGCGATCGTGCGCCGAGATGCCGGTATCCACCCCCTCTGTCGCCTCGATAGAGACCGTGAACGGCGTCTGCCGCTTGGATGAATTTTCGCGCACCATCGGCGGCAGCAACAACTGATCAGCAATGGCGTTGCTCAGTGCAAGACAGACGACCCCGCCGGTATGCCGGATGATGAAGGCCATCGCCTCTTCGGTGATGTGCATGGCGGAACACACCAGATCCCCTTCGTTCTCGCGCGCCTCATCATCCGTCACGATGATCATGCGTCCGGCCTTCAATGCCTCAAGGGCCTGCGGAACAGTTGCGAAGCGTGACATGGACTGAGAGTATACAAGTAAAAATCACCGATATGCCCGATATCTTCGCCTTTCTCACGGAACACGGCATTCCCTTCGAGACATTCGACCATGCAGCGGTCTTCACCTGCGAAGAAGCGCAGCGTCTGTGCCCGGAAATGCCCGGCACCGCCACCAAGAATCTGCTGCTGCGGGACCGCAAGGGAACGAGGAATTTTCTCGTCGTGGTCGGCTACGACACTGCCACGGACTTGAAGGGACTCAAAGATCTGCTTGCAGTGGATAAGCTCAGCTTCGCTTCTCCCGAGAGATTACAATCACTTCTTGGAGTCGAGCCGGGCGCCGTAACACTGCTCGGTATCGTGAACGATCCGCAGGGAAACGCAGAGGTCATCCTCGATGAAGCCATCTGGCATGCCCCTGCCCTGCAGTGCCACCCCCTCGTGAACACGGCGACTCTCGTCATCCCGCATGCGGGAATTGTCCGGTTCCTCGAGGCGACACGCCACCCGCCACGCATCCTCCGCGTGCCATCACGGTAAAGAAAAACTCCCTACGCTCTCATCCCTTCTCAAAAGCAGGAACAGTACCCAAATACATCCGGCGATTACTGAGCGAGGACCGTATACGTCTGCCGCGCATCCGCAGGAGACATCCGTCCGACGGCAATGACGTACGAGCCCGGCTGGTATTCGTAGCGCTGACCGCAGGACGGTCCCGAGAAGCCGTACAGATCCACATCCTCCATGGGGTAAATCAGGCACGTGAGCTGCGTACTATCCGTGACCGAGATCTGCAGGGTCTGCGTGGCGGAGACCGTGAACTTGAACCAGTCCTGATAGTCACCGGGGGCAAGCGTTCCCGTACGAGCCAGATTGAAAGGAAGGGTCTGCGCCTCACCGAAGCCGTCGCTCCCGTCGCCGGTGGTCGTCGTTTCCGCTTTTACACTGAAGGTGGTATCCGCAATCGTGGGAGCAAGCTGGAGCTGGTAGCTGCCGGGCTTGAGCGCGGTCTTGAGCGTGCAGCTCGACCCCTCCTGAAAGCCCATGAAGTACTCGAACGAAAACCCGGATTCCGCCATCAGGTAGAGTCGGCATGAAATACTGCCCGGCTGCCCCGCCTGCAGTCCGGCCACCGTGGAAACGACGGCGGCATGATCGAGCGTGAACCGGTACGTGACCGATTTGCGCGCTGTGAACTTGCCGGCGGACTCGAAGGGGAACGGCACGTCAAAACTGGCGGCGTCACTGGACGAGGAAGAGGAACCGGCAACCGTCGAAGAGCGGCTCTGTGCCGACGCGGCCGAAGACACGCTGCTGCCCTGGCGACGCTCAACGAGATCGGTATTGAGCGCGTTGAATATCATGGCTGCAGCTTCTCCACGCAAGAGCGGCCAGTCGGGGAAGAAGCGCGAGGTATCCTGTCCGGCAATGGGCAGAATCCCCTTCACGTAGGCCGCATACAGATACTTGGTGTACCACGCGGAAATCGACACATCCACGAACTTCACCACCTGACGGGCATCTTCACCAATGTTCTCCACCGGAATGCCGATGACCTGCGTGATCATCTTCAGAGCCTCGACGCGATTCACGGGATTGGCGGGACGGAACGTTCCGTCGGAATACCCTTCCACGTAGTGGTGTGCCGCGGCGTCGCACACGTAGGACTCGTACCAGCTCAGGCGCTCCACATCCGAGAAGCAAGCGCGGCTGGAAGCGTCGGGAATCTTGCCCGTAGCCTTGTAGAGCATCTTGAGCAGTTCGGCACGATTCACCTGACGGTCGGGGTAGAACCTGCCGTCAGGATTCCCCGTGAGAACACCCGCATTCACCAGCGCGTTGATCGGTTCTTCGAAAATATGCCCGACGGGGACATCCGGAAAAATCTCCGCCGCCGTGACACCGGTTGCCAGCAGCGTGATGAACGCTCCGGAGAGCAAGAGAGACGTCCGCAATGATGCGCGCATAGGGAAATGAGGAGAGTATTTGCAATCCTACAGGGATTTTGCCGCTCTTTACAAGATGCCACACCATTTCGCGCCCGCCACGCTACTCATTTCAATCTCCGGAGCGGCAACGCCGGATTTCATTCAGTGCAGCGGCTCGATCTGCGCAAGCGCATGCAGAACGCTCCGTGCGGCTTCCGCCCCCCTGTTGATGCGGGCGCGCGCCTGTTCCAGATTGTGGACGTACAGAATCTCGAATGCGAACGGTATCAGGTGCCGGACCTGCAGATCCATAATCGCACGCGCCGCCTCGCCCGCGATGAGAGAAGCATGGTGCGTTTCGCCTTCGACGATCACCCCGAGCGCAATGAGCGCATCCACTTCATGTGCCGCAATGAGGGCGGAACCGATAAGGGGGATTTCGAAGGAGCCGGGTACGGCATACGTGCGCACGTTCCCCCGTGCGATCCCCGCATCCTGCAAAACCTTCTGTGCTCCTTCGATCATCTTCGCAACAATATCGGGATAGTACCGGGAGTGGATGATGCCGATTCGGAATCCGGAGGAGACATGGGCCGACAAGGGAAGGGAGGACGATTGAAGCACAAAGAAAGGTTAGAGAGGTTTGTGAAGTTAGTGAAGCCTGAAAGGGAAGTTTATGAGGTGAGAGAAGTGAGGGAAGCCTGAAAGGGAAGTTTATGAGGTGAGAGAAGTGAGGGAAGCCTGAAAGGGAAGTTTATGAGGTGAGAGAAGTGAGGGAAGCCTGAAAGGGAAGTTTATGAGGTGAGAGAAGTTAGCGAAGCCTGAAAGGTTGAAACGTATCAGGCCTCCCTAACCTCTATAACATTTACAACCTTAACGAACAACCAACAGCGTGCGGACGAGAATATCCGTTTCGATATTCACCCGATCCCCCATCCGCTTCACGCCAAGCGTCGTTGATTGCAACGTTATGGGGATGAGCGCGACGGTGCAGGAGTTCGGACCGACGTCGGCAATGGTGAGCGACACGCCGTCGAGACAGATCGAACCTTTGGGAACGATGGCACGTTGGAGTTCTGCAGGAACGCGGATGGTCAGGCGGACATCCCCTCCAAGGTTCTGCAAGCCGATCACCTCCCCCGTTCCTTCGATATGTCCCTGAACGACATGCCCTTCGAAACGTCCGTGTGCCGAAAGTGCGCGCTCGAGGTTCACCACATCGCCCATCGCCATATCGCCAATGGTGGTCTTCGCCACTGTCTCCGGCATCACGTCAAACGTGAGTGCACGCGCGTCCATTGCCGCCACTGTCAGACAGACGCCCGAGACAGAGATGCTCGAGCCCAGCCGGACGTCATCGAACGAAACCGGACGCTCCAGCATGAGCTTCCCGCCCCCCTGTACGGTGACTTTGGCCGTTGCCTCGATGATTCCGGTGAACATCGCCGCCATGATACTGCTTCACTCTGCCCCGATCACGCATGAAGAGTGAAAATCTGACTACTGTGCAGCAGACGAGGCAGGCGGTTCATAACCACCGTGACCTCCGCCGGATGGCGGCCATTTCATGATAACCTTGCCACTGGCATCAAGCGCCAGGAACACCGTCTGACCGCTGGAATCCGTGTACTTGATAAACGTCGTGGCGCTGGAGAGGTTATTCTGGAAACCTCCTCTACTCAGTGACGGCTCTGTGCGCTCGCCCTCAGGACGACTCATTCCACTCGACATCTGCCCGAAGTTCGGCGGCATCTGACCGGAGGGAGGCTGCGGCCTGCTGCTCCTCTGGCTCGAGTGTTCATCGGGCGATGGACCAATGTGATTCCCTCCGCCTCCCCCTTGCTGCATCAGACTTTGCAACACCGTCTCAAATTCCGCCTTCGTCAGTTCCGTACGGTCCGAAGCGACATTCGCCTCCTCCAGATACTGCTGCAAATCTTCTGTCGACGCGTTTCCAACCGCCGACCGCGCGCTGCCACTGCTCTGTTTTGGATACCGGGAGGCACCGGATGTTCTGACGACCAGAGCACGATAGATATTCTCACTGATATTTTCACGCTTCATACCGGCAGTGGGCTCCAGCGCGTCCTGACCTTCTTCCTCCAGCAATCCTTTCTCGAGGGCCGCCTGGACGTACGGGGCGTACCAGGCGGACGTATCGACATCCCGGAATTCCCCTGCCTCCGTACCTGTCGTGACCGTATACCCC
Source organism: Candidatus Peribacteraceae bacterium (assembly GCA_028712095.1). GTDB lineage: Bacteria > Patescibacteriota > Gracilibacteria > Peribacterales > Peribacteraceae > Peribacter. The sequence goes on along the minus strand of JAQTQU010000001.1, from coordinate 17,970 downwards.
TGGGAGGTGACCACCATCTTAATGGCCTCCACTTTGCTCACGGTTTGATCGGGACGAAAAGAACCATCCGGATAGCCGCTCACCCATCCCTGCGCCTTGGCGTAACACACGTAGGGCGCGAACCATTCGGTCGTCACATCGGAAAAACAATCGTGATACTCGTCGACCGTGGGCAGAGCACCGCTGGCACCAACAAGAATCTTGGCCAACTCTGCACGATTGACCGTATTCGTCGGCTTAAAAGATCCGTCTGAATAACCGGAAATAATGCCCTGATCATAGAGATTCTGAATCGCTTCCTGGTTCTTACTATTGGTAATATCCGAGAGGGACGCTGCCTGCGCGCGGAAGACATCGAACGTAAAAAAGAGAAGCAGACAAAGACAGAGTCCGCCGACAAAACTCAAGATCCATTTCTGTCTGATGTGATGAGAAGAATTCATATCGAATAATGAGGAAAGAACAACGAGCACAATAGAAGGAAAGGGATTAAGACAGGATTAAGAACGTGGTATTCTTCACGAAATGGGTCACCCGACGCGGCGGATGACCCATGCATGTGTACTGAATTACGTTTCGTTTACCAAACGACCGGCGGCTGTGCCCCGTCATCCGACGGAAGCTCGCTGCCCCTCTGCGGCGCAGTGGGAAAATTGCCAGCGGGTTCTTGTCCATCCGCGGGTCGCGGCTGATCCTGCGCCGGTGGTGTCGGCCTACCAGAGGGCGGCTGACGCTGTTCCGTTCCCGCGGGAGCATTCATGTCCGGCGGACCATTGCGGCCTCCGGAACGATGGAAGAGTGCCGCAGCAACCACTGCCAGTAACACGATAACGATGAACCCTAACCAGAATGAACTGATCTTGCGCATCATAAATAATGGATAAGAAGTAAAAGATTGAAGATACTTCGGTAGAGAGTAAAACACCCATATTAAGAACACATTAAGAGTCTGCCTCGGATACGTTCTTCACCATCCTGCACCCCAGACCCTAGACAGGACTCGATATTTTTGCTACGCTGGGCTCTCAGCGCCGCGCGTGGGCGCGTTTTTTGTTTTGTGATATCACAAAACAACCCCGAGAGAAGTCGAGGGGTATTCCCCTTTTCACCTTATGGATGCAATCGTCGTCAAAGGCGCGCACCCTTCGACCCCGCTCAGGGCGAGCGCGCATCTCATCTCCTCACCCTTGATCTAATATGGATGCGATTGTTGTGAAAGGCGCTCGAATGCACAACCTGAAGAACGTGGATGTGACGATTCCGCGCAACAAGCTTACGGTGATCACGGGCTTGTCGGGATCGGGAAAATCGTCCCTCGCCTTCGATACGATCTTCGCCGAGGGGCAGCGCCGGTACGTCGAAAGTCTCTCGGCCTACGCCCGCCAGTTCATCGCGCAGATGGAGAAGCCCGAGGTGGAGAGCATCGACGGACTGTCGCCGGCCATCTCCATCGATCAGAAAACCTCGCCGAGAAATCCCCGCTCCACCGTGGGTACCGTGACGGAAATCTACGACTACATGAGGCTGCTCTGGAGCAAGGCGGGGCACGTGCACTGCACCGTCTGCCACCGGGAACTGAGTCAGCAATCCTCCACGCAGATCATCGAGACGATCGCCGGTCTGCCGGAAGGCACGAAGGTTTTTCTGCTCGCCCCCGTGATCGAAGGCCGCAAGGGATCGCATGTGAAAATTCTCGACAGCATCCGCCGCGAGGGATTCGTGCGCATGCGCATCGACGGAACGATCGTCACGACGGATGAGGAAACGACGCTGGATCCGAAGAAGGCCCACACGATCGAAATCGTCGTGGACCGCCTGATCGTGCGCGACCTCAAGACCAAGAAGGGAGAAGTGAATCCCAACCGCTCGCGCCTCGCCGACTCGGTGGAGCTCGCGCTCAAAAAGGGAGAAGGTTCGCTCATTGTCCTCGATACCGACACCGATAAGGGAACGCGTTTCTCAGAACGCTTCGCCTGTCCGGACCACCCGAACGAACCCGTGGCCCAGCTGGAACCGCGCAATTTCTCGTTCAACTCCCCGCACGGCGCTTGCGAGGTCTGCCACGGACTCGGCGCCATTCTGCAGGTGGACGAGGCCGCGATCATCCCGAATACGCGTCTCTCGCTCTCTGAAGGAGCCATCCACCCGTGGGCCACCTCCGTTTCGCGCATGGGATTCACCACGCGCCTGCTCGAAGCGCTGGCCGAGCGGCTGGGATTCGACATGGATACGCCGTGGGAGAAACTTTCCACGGAGCATCGCGAGGCGATTCTTCATGGATCGAAGGAACGACTCTCCGTTTCGTTCGAGAGTGAGAAGTTCGACGGCAATTACGAAACGACCTTCGAGGGCGTGATCCCCAACCTCGAGCGCCGGCACCGCGAGACGGACTCGAGTTACGTGCGCCAGCAGATCGAAGAATACATGCTGGAACTCCCCTGTCCCAGCTGCGAAGGCAAACGACTCAAGAAGGAAATCCTCGGCGTGACCGTGGGGGATACAAACATCGTCGATGCCACAGACCTGAGTGTGAGCGGGGCAAAGGCGTTCTTCGAAGCGCTGATTCCGACGAACAAAACCGTAGAGACGTCCCGACGGGACGCCTCTACGGCCCTTTCTGCGTATGAATACGCCGTCGTCAGCAAAGTGCTCAAAGAAATCATCGCGCGCCTCTCGTTCCTCGAGAACGTCGGGCTCACGTACTTAACGCTCTCGCGCTCTGCGGCCACGCTCTCGGGCGGCGAGGCGCAGCGCATCCGTCTGGCGACGCAGATCGGCTCTGCATTGCAGGGCGTGCTGTACGTCCTCGACGAGCCGAGTATCGGACTGCACCAGCGCGACAATGCCCGGCTGATCGCAACCCTCGTAAAGCTCAGGGACCTGGGCAACACCGTCATCGTGGTGGAACATGATGAAGAAACGATGCGCGCAGCGGACTACCTGCTCGAGATCGGACCCGGCGCCGGCAAGTACGGCGGCGAGATCATCGCAGCGGGATCGCCCGAAGAGATCGTGAAGCATGCCGCGTCCGTGACCGGCCAGTACCTGAGCGGGAAAAAGGTTATTCCGACTCCGGCGAAGCGCCGCAAGGGAACGGGCAAAATGCTTAGGATCGTCGACGCCCACCACCACAATCTGCAGCACATTGATGTCTCGCTCCCGCTCGGCACCTTCATCGGTATCACGGGCATTTCCGGCTCGGGCAAATCGAGCCTCATCCACGGCATCCTTGCGCCGGAACTGCAACGCGTCCTCAACGGCGCAAAATCCCGCCCGCAGAACGTGAAGGCGATCGAGGGCCTGCAGGAGCTGGACAAGGCCATCGTCATCGATCAGTCCCCCATCGGCCGCACACCGCGCAGTAATCCCGCCACGTACACCGGCCTCTTCACCGAAATCCGCGACGTCTACGCCACGCTGCCTGAATCCAAACTGCGCGGGTACAAGACCGGCCGCTTCAGCTTCAATGTGAAGGGCGGACGCTGCGAGGATTGTGAGGGCGACGGCATGAAGCGGATCGAGATGCACTTTCTGGCGGACGTGTTCGTCACCTGCGAAACCTGCAAGGGCCAGCGCTACAACCGCGAGACGCTGGAGATCACGTACAAGGGAAAAACCATCGCCGATGCGCTCGACATGACCGTGCGCGAGGCACTGGAATTCTTTTCGGCAATCCCCGGCATCAAAAAGAAACTGCAGACGCTGGAAGACGTCGGGCTGGGCTACCTGCATCTGGGGCAGAGCGCCACCACACTGTCGGGTGGAGAAGCCCAGCGTGTGAAGCTGGCCACCGAGCTCACGAAGCGCGCGACCGGCAGGACTTTCTACATTCTGGATGAGCCCACGACGGGCCTGCACTTCGACGACATCGCACGGCTCTTAGACGTGCTCCAGCGACTCGTGGACAAGGGCAACACCGTGCTCGTGATTGAGCATAATCTGGATGTCATCAAATCGGTGGACCACGTGCTGGACCTGGGTCCCGAAGGCGGTGATGCCGGCGGCAAAATCGTGGCGCAGGGCACACCCGAGGAGGTGACGAAGGTCAAGGGCAGCTTCACCGGAGAGTACCTGAGCGGCATGCTGGCGAAGCCCAGGAAAGCGTGAGGATGAAGAAGGGAAAGAAGATGGAAAGGATGGAGAGGGGTATACTGCCAACTCTGTGGAAGAACGCCCCTATCAAAAACTGGTGGCATGGAAAGAGGCGCATGCTTTGTGCCTAGAGGTGTATGCGACCACAAAATCCTTTCCTCCTGAAGAAAAATACGGACTCACGAGTCAGATGCGACGTGCGGCATATTCCATTCCCATGAATATTGCAGAAGGAAATGGCCGACGCTCGAAGAACGATCGTGCTCATTTTCTTGAAATCGCGCACGCCTCCGTCGAGGAGCTGCATTACCAGTGCCTACTGGCACACGATCTTCATTATCTTTCTCTGGAGAAACTATCTCAACTTCACGACAAAATTCAGAGAACAGGTTACTTGCTCTTTAAATTGCGGGGTTCTCTTCGCTAAATCTCCTCTCGTTCTTCTCCGTCCTCTCCGTCCTCTCCATCCATTTCTATGACTCTCATCAACTCCAACTCCTCCGTCCTCAAGATCGGCGATCCTCTGCCGCACTTCCGGTTACCTGCCGTTGACGGCATGATCATCGACACGCGCGAAATCAAAGACCCCTTCCTCGCGGTGATCTTCACCTGCAATCACTGTCCGTATGCCCAGGCGTACGAAGACCGCATCATCGCGATCGCCGAGCACTTCGATCAGGAAGGGGTGCAGGTGATTCTGATCAACAGCAATGACGCTACGGAGTACCCGCAGGATTCGTTTGCGGCGATGAAGGAGCGCTACGAGGAGCGGGGTTACCCGTGCCCGTACTGCCGGGATGAAACGCAGGAAGTTGCCCGGGCCTTCGGGGCACTCTGCACCCCGCACTGCTTCGTCTTCGGCCGCGACCGCGCACTGAAGTACAAAGGCCGCGTGGACGACAACTGGGAACATCCCGATCAGGTGAAACAACGCAACCTCTGGAATGCGCTCAATGCGCTCGTCGAGAACCGCGACCCGCCGGTGAACGAGGCCAATGCCATCGGGTGCAGTATCAAGTGGAAAACGTGAACAGGAAGAGAACGCTCTGCAACGCCTTTCCGGAGCGGAAAATGCGCTCCACTTCGCCCAGAAAAGCGGGTACACTGTACCTTCATCTATGCAGTGGCAGGAATTCCAATCCTTCCTCCGGCACCTCTCGCCTGCAGACCGTGAACGCGTGCACCGTGCGTTTGATCTGTGCCTGAGCGCCCATGAAGGGCAGGTGCGCAAGTCCGGAGAGCCCTACGTCACGCACCCCATCGCTGTTGCTCTCCTGATCGCGGAAATGGGGGCAGGCGTGGATTCACTCGTCGCCGCCCTCCTCCACGACGCATTGGAGGATACCGATCTCACCCTCGATCTGATCGAACAGCGTTTCGGCCACACGGCTGCGGCGCTGATCGGAGGCATGACCAAGCTCGATGACGAGGCGGTGCGACAACACCCCACACTCGACGAGGAAATTGAATCCCTGCGCAAGATGGTGCTGCTGATGCAGGAAGACGTGCGCATTATGGTGATCAAGCTGGCCGATCGTCTGCACAACATGCGCACGGTCGAATTTCTCGCAAAGGACCGGCAGATCTCGTTTGCACAGGAGACGATGGACATCTACGTGAAAATCGCGGAGCGGATGAGCATGCATGACCTGAGCGACGAATTGGAAGCGCTCTGTATGGCCGTGCTGGAGCCCGAGACCTTCGCCCTCTTAACACAACTGCGCGACCGGAACGAACGGCAGGCCGCCACGGTGTTGGATGCCATGCGCGAAGCACTGTACAACGAACCGGAGCCGCTGCCGTCCGATGTACTCGTGCGGGTGGAACGCAAATCATGGGATCATCTCCGTGCACGCCTGGACACAGAAACGGAGACCAAGAGCGACCGTTCGGATGTGACCTTCGCATTCGTCTGCACTTCCATCCCCCAGTGCTATGCCACCGTGGGCGTACTGCACCAGAAATGGCAGCACGAAATCCTCTCGTTCAAGGATTTCATCAACGCTCCCGCCATCAACGGCTACCGCGGCCTGCACACAACCATCATCCTGGAAAACGGCACACGTGTGCGTTGCAAGATCCGCACGCAGGAAATGCAGGCCTACGCCCAGCGGGGCATCGTCACGTTCTGCTTCGACAAAAAGGCAATCGGCATCATGGAGTACCTGCCATGGACCGAACGTATCGCCCCGCTCTCCAAAGATACGGCGGACAAGAGCCAGGAATTCTGGGACAGCCTGCAAAGCGACATCCTCGGTAAATCCATCTTCATTTATGGTCCGGATGATACGACCATCCAGCTCCCCACCGGAGCAACCGCACTGGACGGCGCGTTCTACCTCTATAAGGAAAAAGCTCTCAGAACGAAAACAATCAAAATCAACGGAAAAGATGCACCATTCTTCTCTCCGCTCTCCGACTCCGCCTCACTCTCGCTGGAGCTTGCAAGCCAGCCCACGGTAACGCGCGAGTGGCTGGAGTGGGTGCATACCGGTGTGGCAATCGCCGCAATCCGTTCCCTGCTGGGATCCGCATCACGCCAGCAGAAAATCGAAAACGGCAAGAGGATTCTGCAGGAGGCCATGACCAAACAGGCGCGGGGGTACCTGAAGGAATTCAAAGAGGAGAGCCTGCTCAAGGGTATCCGCACCCTCGGCTATACCTCGCTGGATGGAGCCTTCATCGCCGTTGCCGACGGCCATCTGCAACCGTCGGTCGCCATTGCTGCCATTTTCCGGTCCTCGCGTTCGCGCGGCAATCTCTCACCGGAGAAGACTCTGTGCTCGGTGCACTTCTCTCTTCCGTCAATGTCCATCCACGACCTGCTCAATCGCTTCGTCTTTCTGGCGGAAAAGTACGGCGTCACGCTGGGGGATGTGCGGATCCTGCCCACCATCAACCAGCATGCGAAAATGATCGCGCGTCTCGCCCTCTCCACGGAGGAACAGCAGTTCATCGCCACTGAATTGCGAGCCGTGGGTGCCGGGCATGTACGCGTGGTCCCCGCCTACTCCGTGGCAAGACAGGTGGTCACGGTTATTTTGATTTTCGCCCTCTGGGGATTCGACCCCATTTTCGCCCATCTGCTCCTGAAGACGCATCACATTGCCGCGCTCGACCTCACGATCATCCGCTTCTTTTCCCTCCTGGGAATGAGCAGTCTGCTGCTGGTCTGGGCACGGCTGCACTCGCCGCTGCGCTATGCCTCCCTCCCGCTGCGCAGCCGCACACTCTGGCTGTCGGTCATTTCTCTGTTCTTCGTTGCGATTTTCACCTATGCCTCACTGGAACGGACACTCCCCTCACACTACACCATCCCCATGACGGCTTCGGGTTTTCTGCTTACGACCATCGTCAATCGTAAGCGCTGGAAGACCATGCTTGCTGCCTGGGCATGTTTCATCGTCGGTATCCTGTTGCTGATTTTCTCGACTCCTTCCTGGACACTCGTTGACATATTCTTCACCTTCGTCGCCATTGTGGCATTCACGGTGTTCTCCATTGCCAGTGAACGGTACAAGCGACTGGAACACGTTGATGTGCGCGTTGCGCAGTACTTCTTCATCCTCTCGTTCTTCTGCACGCTCCTGGCCCTTCCTCTTCTGCCCTCGGCACATCTGCTGCGGTACGCTGCACCCGTCATGGCACGCATGATCCTCTTCAGTATTTTCTTTGCGGGACTTCCGTACTACATCTACTACTACCTCCTCTCCCATCGGGAAATTGATTTCGTTTTGCGATTCTCTTTTCTGCTGATTTTCACAACCATCATCGGACAGGCAATCTTCATGCATCAGGTTGCATCCCTCACCTTCCTGGCTGGCACCATTGTGGCATTGGGCGCAGCGCTGCCACTCATCGTGAACACGGCAAAAAAGCGCAGTCCCTAAAAATTCCACGTGCCCTGAAGCTAGACGATCCCTTCGTACCGCGCATGCGTTTCTTTGTCAATCTCGGAGCTCAATGATTTGACCTGACCGAGATTCCCAGCCATCCATCCTTCAGTCGAGAGTACGTATCCTGGATAAACTTTTTCGTTTTGCATGTAATCACGTGGAGCAAGATGGCAGCTGTAACGGGTGCCGATATCACTGAAGCCGCGTCTGCGGAAAAAATCATAACTGGCATCATTATTCCCCTGAGGCACTGCTGCATCATCCACCTTACAGGTCTTTCTGCCTCCTTCTTCAACCAGATCGACCATCTGTAACCCTTTGTGCCGCCAGAGGAGAATCCGCGTGTACCCGTCTCTGAGCCACAGCGAACAGAGATGACAGAAGAGCAATGATGCCGCTCCCGGTGCATCGGGGTCCGCGTTCAATGTGTCGAACAAAATCGTACTGCCTGCAGACTCTTCCAGCTTCGGTTGACTCACGCCCTTATCGAGAACGAGATCTTCCAACACAGCATGCAACTGCGCGACATGCTGATCGCGATCGGGTGTGCGCTTAGCGATGTACAGAATCTGCGATCGCGAATATGTTCCCCATGCCAGAATTTTGCGTGGTTCTTCCCGCGGGACAACGGCTCTGCCCTCGTAAATGGATCTGATTTTTCCATCCTCTTCAACGGATGCTCCCGATTGCATCTCGAGTGCCGCTTCGAGATCTCCTCTGATCTGCTCACAGATGGAAGGCACCTTCGTTTTTGGATTTTTTCGACGCAGTGGCTGCGTGTTGAAATCGTGCAACATGCCACCGCGCTGTTCCTCCCGTTCCCTGAGGGCCTGCTGATATTCCCGAAGGCGTCCTTGTTGAATCGCAGTGATCATCTCAATCGGCAAGAGAGAACGCTGATAGACCCCCTCCACCCCCGATTCGCCCTGCACATCTCCGGGGAGCAAGCGCACAATCTTCGTGTCGTCCCAAAGCGCTGTTCCTGACCACTCTCCACGCCTTCTTGCCGGCCTGTCATCTTTCGACGAAAACTCTCTCGCCAGTGACGCAAAATCCGGATCGACAGGACGATCTGAGGCATCGGGGCCTTGATCTGTGGGATGATCGGACATCGGAACAACCATGAACCCCCAAATACGGGGATTGGGTACGATATGATATGGGAATTAGTATTCCTGCGCAATAAACCAGAGAGGCTTTCAAGCACGAGGCGGGGCTCAAAATTTGCCTGACTATCGGGGTTTTCTCGGCACTTGGGAAAGCCTGTTCGCCCGATGGGGTTGTACTCCTGCGTCAGATTCACTGCCTGATGCAGATGACGGCGTACCATCGGACGTACTTGTGATCTCCTGCACGCTCTTCATGACGAAACTGCAGAGATCAGCAATATTCATCTGGCAGGACTGTAGGACCTCTGGGTGGCGGGCGCAGTAGCTCTGCCCGATGGACGCTGCGAGATCGGGAATTTCGCGTTCCCTCAGAATATTTTTGGCATTTGTTCGCAGAAAAACAAGAATCTGGCCAAAGATACCGGCTTTGACAGTCCTCTCCTGTTCCGGATCAACCGCACTGCCACGCAGTATCACCGTTTGATCACTGTGACAGGATGAGGAATCGCCATCGCTGGCGCCGACATGTGAATCCCCCAGTACATGATCATCGGCGGGTTCCGCAGTGAGACTGACACGTTCGCCCGGTTGGGACCGAACCTGCACGACGGGATCGCCCGCGCCGTTGTGGTAATCGCCTTCTCGCATCGCTTTCATTCTCGTCTTTCCGGACCGTTCGTCAACATAAATGCGCAAGAAATTGCCCATACGCAAAGAATGGTTTACGGACACAGGACGGAAAATATGCCGGAGAACCCTGGTGACAAGAAAAGGGAATGCTACGATGTACAACTTCCTTTTCCCCTCCTTTCCCGGTGCAGGAATTCCCCTCTACCAGAGCTATCCTCGCTGAGCTCGTCGACCAAGAGTCCTTCACCCGTGAAGGGCAACGGGCGAAAGCGGAGCACCTCGTAGACTTCGCAAATCGCTGGGGACTCGGAAACGCACGGCTCGTGGAGTATCCCGATGGGGCCAAACACGCGAACGAGTCACCAAAGCCGTGCAACGTCCTCATTGAAATCGAGCCCACGCAATCCACATTGAGCCGGGAACATCTGCTTGTCGTGAATCATTTTGATACCGTTCCGCCTGTCTCGTTTCCGTCAGACATCGAACGCACCCCACACCAGCTCTTTCCCAGCCGCAGCGATCCGGATGTGTGCTACGCAGTAGGCGCCTATGACGATCTTCAGGGCGTGACGGCAAATCTCGTTGCCGCTCATCAGCTACAGCAAAGGAACGACGTCCGCCATCATGTGAGTTTCCTGCTTGTCAGCGGTGAGGAAGACGAATCTCAGGGCATCCACGCTGCACTCCATCCCGATCAGGATTTAACGCGCAATGCCACGTGCTGTGTGTCGAACGATATTCCAGTCGGGGCACACCTCGGCGACCCCGCCGTCCTCGGGGTCGGACGACAGGGACGTGTCGGTATCCAAATTGTCCTCCGTGGAGCCGGCATGCACTCCGGAAGATACAAACCGCAGGAAGACGGACGTCTCATTGCCTCCACTCTCGACGGCTATGCGAAGATCGCCATCCCGCAAATCACGTTCCCTGAACGTCCGGAGCCACAATTCAGGCATCTCATGCCTCCCTCATACTGCGCTGCGCGCAAGTGGAGCTCCGTTGATCCGCATTCGCTGAGCATTCCTGCAGAATCGACCATTGATCTGGACGTACTCTACGGCAATCCGGAACTGGATGAGCCTGCCATCATCGATCATGTCCGCAGATCTCTCGAAGAAGCTTTTTCACGAAACGGACTCCCGCCGGACTCCTTCTATCTCAAGCGAGAAGCAGATCGAAGTCTTCCTTTCACAAAGCCGTTCCTCGAGAGTCCGGACCACACCTTCGTCAGAACGGTCCAACGCATCATGGGTCAGGTGGTGGGAAAGGCAGTCGCACTCCAGGTCTTTCGTGGTACGGCAGATGAGCCAATTGTTGTCCACAGAAAGAAAATACCAGCAGTCATCTTTGCCGCAGACGGAGACGGGGAACACACGGGCAAAGAGCGGGTACGCGTGAGCAGCATCGACCAGCGCGTCGTTCCGACACTGGTGGCACTGGCCACGCACGACGGTCCGTTGACACGTGAGTAATCCTTCGACAATTGCCGCCCTTCCGGCAGCACGGAGTCCGGAGAGTGTGGTACGCTTTTGACGTGTTCGACCCCGTAGACCCCAGGCAACGGCTGCCCGAACTCGAGGAGGGCATTCTCCGCTACTGGCAGGAGGAGGATATCTTCAAGAGGAGCCTGAGACTGCGTTCGGAAGGGACGGGCGATCTGCTGGATGGCCCCGTGGGAGGCAAAGGGGAAACATTTTCGTTCTACGACGGTCCGCCCTTCGCCACGGGCCTGCCCCACTACGGGCACCTGCTCGCCGGCACGATCAAGGATGTCATCCCCCGGTACCAGACGATGCGGGGAAAATACGTGGAGAGGAGATTCGGCTGGGACTGCCACGGGCTGCCCGTCGAGAATCTGATTGAAAAAGAGCACAACATCACCAACCATCAGCAGATCGACGCGATGGGCGTGGATGCGTTCAACGCCCTGTGTTGCGGATCGGTGCAGCGCTACACGAAGGATTGGCGGACCGTGGTGGAACGCATGGGCCGGTGGGTGGACATGGACCATGACTACCGCACCATGGACCCGGAGTACATGGAATCGATCTGGTGGGTGTTCAGTGAGCTCCATGAGAAAGATCTGATCTATGAAGGCCGCAAAGCCATGCAGATCTGTCCCCGCTGCGAAACCCCCCTTGCCAACTTCGAAGTGACGCAGGGATACAAAGATATCAATGACACCGCCGTCACGTGGAAGTTCAAACTCAAAGACGAGAAGCACACCTTCGTGCTCGCCTGGACCACCACGCCGTGGAGCACGCTCTCCACGATGGGGCTCTCCATCAAGCCGGATGCCACGTACGTGAGTGTCCGGACAGGAAATGAAAACCTCATCATGGTGAAAAGCCGCGTTGCTGAAGTGATGAAAGGGACGGAACAGTACGAAATCATTGATGAATTCCCCGGCAAAAAACTGGTCGGCAAATCCTACGAACACATTGCGGACTGGTACGCGGAGATTCCGGAAGTGAAAAAAAATCCCCATGTCTACCACATCTTCGCCGCAGACTACGTGGATCCGTCGGAGGGAACCGGCATCGTGACGATCAACGGCTCCTACGGCGAGATCGACATGGAAGCGGCAAAGAAAAACAAGCTTCCCATCGTCATGGATGTGCAGATGAACGGCCACTTCGGAGCGGAGGCCGGGCCCTACGCCGGTATGTACGTGGAAGACGGGGAGAAGCGGCTCATTGAGGATTTCCACAAGAAAGGGCTCATCTGGCGCAGGGAAACAATCCGCCACAGCTACCCGCACTGCTGGCGGTGTGAAACGCCCCTGCTCAACTACGCCACGAGCTCGTGGTTCGTGAACGTCACCAAGATCAAGGATGACATTCTCGCATCGAATGCCAAAACCACGTGGGTTCCCGCGCACGTGCGCGACGGGCGCTTCGGCAAATGGCTGGAGGGTGCGCGTGACTGGGCGATCAGCCGCAACCGTTACTGGGGCACTCCCCTCCCCATCTGGCGCTGCAACGAAACGAAGGACCTGACGGTGATCGAAAGCCGCGATGAACTGATGGCGCAGAACAGAATTCGCTTCACCAAGGTATCGGTGCTGCGGCACGGCGAGAGCGAGGGCAATTTGATTCCGATCTATCAGGGCACGTGTCCGGGCACGCACCTGACGGCAACGGGCAAGAAACAAGCAGCGTCCGCTGCGGACTACCTGAATGCCGGAGCAATCTCCGCCATCTACTGCTCGCCCTTAGACCGGACGAAAGAAACGGCGGCGATCATCGCCAAGAAGACAGGGGCGCCTCTGATCGTGGACGAGCGCCTGCACGAAGTGATCTTCGGGGAGTACGAGGGTAAGACCGTCGATTTCTCGGACTTAACCTTCGTCAAGGCGAGAAGGGCGCACAAGCTCGAAACGAAAACGCCCGAGAGCATCTACCACTTTCCGGGCATGGAGACATTTGGCGCCGTGCACGAGCGCATCAGTGCGTTCCTTGCAGAAATCCTCCCACTGCACCGCGGCGGCCACATCGTGATCGTCACGCACGCCGATCCTCTGCAGAACATCCAACACTTCTTCACACAGGAAGATCCCATGAAACTGAATCACCGGCCGTACCCGCGGTACGCCGAGCCCGTGACCTTCTTCTGGGATCATCGCACGCAATCGCAACTCGACCTGCACAAGCACATCGTGGATGACATCACGTGGAGCGCATCGCAGCAGAAGAGCGACATTCAACTGACACTGGTCCGTCACGGGGAAACGGACCTCAATAAGCAGAATCTCGTGAACGGCGGTAACATCGATTCGCTCCTCAACGAGACGGGGAGGGCACAGGTACGGACACTATCCAAAAAACTGAAGAAGCGGAAATTCGATCTCATCATTTCGTCGGATCTGAAGCGCGCCGTCGAAACGGCCGAAATCCTCAGCGCGGAACTGAAGGTGCCGCATGCGGCCAAGTGGAAAGAACTGAACGAACGCGACACGGGCGAGTGGACCGGCAAGCCCGGCAAGGACTATGTGACGCTGCTCCCCCGTGGCGAAGTCGCCAGCCCAGGATTTTCTCCGCAGACTCCTCCAGGTGGCGAAAGCTTTGAGGCATTCGTGCAGCGCATGGAAAAAGTCCTGCAACGTATCCGCGCGGAATATCCGGGCAAGCGCGTGCTCGTGGCCTGCCACGGCGGACCGATGAAATGCCTGCAGGCACTGGTCGAGAATCTCTCGCTGGCGGAAATGGCCGCCATTGAAGCCAGGAACGCCGAAGCACTGGACCTGCGCCTGCCCGCCCTCATGCGACGCATCCCCGAGGTGCTGGATTGCTGGTTCGAATCCGGCTCCATGCCGTACGCGCAGAGCCACTTCCCCTTCGCTTACCGCTCCCGAGGTCTCAAGTCCCAAGCCCCAAGTCCCAAGTCCTTCCCCCCCGGCTTCCCTGCCGACTTCATCGCCGAGGGCATGGATCAGACACGCGGATGGTTCTACACCCTCATGATCCTGTCGACGGCCCTCTACCAGAAACCCGCATTCCTGAACTGTATCGTCAACGGCATCGTGCTGGCCGAAGACGGCAAGAAGATGAGCAAGCGCCTCAAGAATTATCCCGAGCCGACCGAAGTGGTGCATCGTCACGGGGCGGACGCCGTGCGCTTCACGCTGATGAGCTCGCCGGCCGTGCGGGGCGAGGATTTGCGCTTCTCCGAAACACTCGTTTCGGAAACCGTGCGTTCCGTGCTGCTGCCGTTGTGGAATGTCTACAGCTTCTTCGTAACGTACGCGAACGCCGCCAAGTTCGAACCGGTGGAAACCCGCCGCCACTCCAGTCATCCGCTGGACCGATACATCCGCGCCGAGGTGCAGGATCTCGTCAACCGCATCACGCGGGAGCTCGACCGCTACGATCTTTCCGCCGCCTGCAGTGAAATCCATGAAACAATTGATGCGCTCACGAACTGGTATGTACGCCTCTCCCGCCGCCGCTTTGCCGGCAAAGGCGCGGTGGATGAGGAGGATACGAGCCCATCGGCCGAGCTCTCGACGCACGAAGGCGAACAGACGGATGCGCTCGCAACGCTCCACGACGTGCTCCTCACGGTCTGCCAGACGCTGGCCCCGTTCTGCCCCTTCATCACCGATGCGATTTACGTGAATCTGGTGCCCGAGGATCACGGCTCGGTGCACCTGACCGACTGGCCGGACTGCAAACAACTCACCGATGAAGAACGTTCCCTCATCGACCGCCATCGTCTGCTTCGGTTGATCGTCTCGCTCGGTCACGGCATCCGCGGGGCAAAAAAGATCAAAGTTCGCCAACCGCTCGCTCGCGCCGTGGTCGCCCTGCCGCCGACCCTCGCAACAATCACGCTTACCGAAGAAGACCGCGACCTGCTCAAGAATGAATTGAACGTGAAAGATCTGGAATTTGCCGCCGATCCCGGAGCGCTGGCGCAGCCGTTCGCGCAGGTGGATGCGCGCAAGGCGGGCCCACGACTTGGCGCACGCGTGCAGGAGATCATCCGCGCCGGCAAGGCGGGTGACTTCACCGTGCGGGAGGACGGTGCCGTGCTCATTCTGGATGAAGTGCTCGCCCCCGACGAGGCGCCCATCACCTACCGCGGCCGCGAAGGAGCGGATATCGCTGCAGATAAGGGCATTGTCGTGAGCATGGAAACAACCGTCACCGCCGCGCTCAAGCGCGAAGGACTCGCACGCGATCTCATCCGTGCAGTGCAGAAAATCCGCAAGGATGCGGGGTTGCACTTCGCCGATTCCATCGCACTCAAGATCGACGGCCTGCAAGACGTTCTGCAGGAACATGGCAACGTGATCGCGCAGGAAACGCATGCTGTGCTGCAGGAGAATGACGGCAGCCCGGTCACCGTGGATATTGACGGATCGGACGTGACGGTGCGTTTGGCGAGGTTGAAGAAGTTGTAGAAGTTAGGGAGGCCTGATACGTTTCAACCTTTCAACTTCTCAAACCTCCCCACCAACCTCTCAGTCCTCCCTCGCCTTTTGCACCTCCCCAACTTCCGATCTGCTACACTCCCCCCATGTCCAACGATTCCGGAGGTTCCCTCCCGCTCAAAATCACCATCAAAGCGATCCTCAACGTCGCACTCGTCTGGTCGATGGCCACGTATCTCGACCAGTACTTCGCGCTCACGGGAGGATGGCGGGCGATCATCATCGTCGGCGCGCTCTTCACCCTCTTGAATCTGCTCGTCCGGCCGATGCTCGCCGTCCTGACGCTGCCCCTGAAACTCTTTGCCGGAATTCTCGCCGTGATCGTGGTCAACGGCGTGTTCGTGTGGCTCGTCCATATCCTCGTCCTCAAGATGGATCCCGCCATCGTGGGGCTGGAGATTTACGGCGGCGTGTGGGGCTGGGTCGTCGTGGCCGCGGCAATCGGCTTCGCGAACTGGATCATGAAAGAAATTATCCGATAATTCATGAGAGACAAACCTGCGGTTTTTCTCTTATGAGCTCTCTTTTCCCTTACATGGTGTCGCTCCAGCGGTGGGTCCCGTCAGAGCCATCGCGTAAAGCGGCACGCGGGCCGCCACGCGGCCTTTACGGGCCCACCGCTTCGCGACGATTATTTAAATAACGGCATCTTGCCCTTCGAAGCCTTGGCGAAGAAGGGTCGGCCTCCTCTTCTTCTTAGGGCAGCTTATTCACGAAGTCGTGCAGCGCCCACGTGATCCCTTTGATCGCCACATTGGTGGGCATCTGACGGTACGAAGCGATGAAGCCGAACTCCTTCTCGTTCTTCTGAAAACCGAAGACGATGAAGCTTGGGATGTTGAGGTCGGCAAGAAATGCTTCGACGCGTTGCTGGAGCTCTTGCTGGTCCATACGTAAGAGGGGAAAGTGCGCACATCATAGCGTATCGCAGGATTCCTGAATCTTCCGCACGCCATCTGCTATGCTATCTCACCGTCACTCCCATCTCGCATCATGCGACAGCTTCGCTGGATCGTCTCGCTCGCCATCGTCATCCTCGGATGCGTGCCCGGTGCCGCCGCGGCGATGTTCTTCGCCGATGTACCGGACACCCATCCCTATGCCGAATCCATTGAGCTCCTCAGGCAGCGCGACATCGTGCAGGGCTTCATCGTGCCCGGCGAGCGCCGCGTCTTCTGGCCCCAATCCGCTGTCACCCGCTCAGAGTTCACCAAAATGATCGTACAGGCGCTGGCGCCGCAGACACTGATTGACGGATGTCTCACCGATGCATCCGCATTGCAGAAATTCGGCCTCGGCATGCCGTTTTCGGATGTGACGCCGGACGCGTGGTATGCGCCGTCCGTGTGTGTGGCGTGGTCGTACGGCTTCGTGTCGGGCTACGGGGACGGCAGTTTCCGTCCCGACCGTCCGATCACCCTCGATGAAGGATCCAAGATCCTCTCGGTCGCCTTCAAATTGGCACCGGTCAACATCCCCGATCTGGAGCTATTGGGCAAAGAATGGTACAAGCCCTACATCGCGTATATGGATACGGCGGGAGCCATTCCGCCGACCGCGCAGGACCATGCGCACATCCTCACCCGCGGCGAGGTGGCCGAGATGCTTGCACGACTCCTGAAACTTCCGTCGCAGCAACCCCCCGCGCAGCGTATCGCCCTCGACGAAGTGGAGGTGGCCAACCCCGTCACCTGGGTTGAGGCGCGCAATGAGGATCTCGGCTACGCGCTCTCCTACCCCAGCTCCTGGCCAACCCCGCACCTCATGACCCGCGGCACGTTCGACGGGACGATCCTGCCGAAGCTGCCTGCGCGCTGGCAACTCTTCGTCGGGCCGCAACGAACGTGCTGGGGCTGGAATGCCTGCATCGAGACGGATTATTCGCTCACGGGTTTCGACCACGACAGGGCCGCCGACGCCATCGACGCCCTGCGCGCGGCTGCCAACGTACAGATTCTCTCGGATGAAATCGTCGACCGCACGTGGACGATCCTCTATGACGAAACCACTTCCACCTGCACGACGCGCGGCGCCTTCATCATCACGCCGAAGCATTTTCAGCGATTCACCATGCACTGCGGTAGCCAGCTGCATAACCCCGAAACGGCGTTCATGCGCATGCTGGGCAAGCTGCAGATCCCTGAGAATTGAGCACTCCACGTGTTCACGCCCTGTTGCAGAAACGTAAAGATGCGTTCACAATCGCTCCCTTTTTCCCCCTGCCTCCATGCGTTCCCGTTCCCTCTCCCTGTTCCTGGCTGGTTCCCTGCTCCTGCCGCAGCTTGCGTCTGCCTACTTTCCCGAAGAT